>NZ_NYWI01000013.1:0-121688 GCF_002684955.1 Tistrella sp.
GCGCCAGCGGGTGATGATCGCCATGGCGCTGGCCTGCCGGCCGAAACTGCTGATCGCCGACGAGCCGACCACGGCGCTCGACGTCACCATCCAGGCCCAGATCCTGTCGATCATCCGCGACCTGCAGAAGAAGCTGGGCATGGCGGTGATCTTCATCACCCACGATATGGGCGTGGTGGCCGAAATCGCCGACCGGGTGGTGGTGATGTGGCGCGGCCGCAAGGTCGAGGAAGGCCCGGTGGAGGAGATTTTCGCCCGCCCCGCCCATGCCTATACCCGGGCCCTGCTGTCGGCCGTGCCGGCGCTGGGTTCCATGACCGGCGAGCCCTTCCCCAAGCGCCTGCCGCTGACGGTGATGGATGGCGAGCAGTCGCGGGTGGTGGGCGTCGAAACCGTCCAGGACACCGCCCGGTACGACCAGGCGCCGATCCTGAGCCTGCGCGGGCTGGAGGCGCGCTTCGACGTGCGCCGCAACCTGCTTGGCCGGGTCACCCATCGGGTGCACGCGGTGGAAGGCGTCGATCTGGATCTCTGGCCGGGCGAGACCCTGTCGCTGGTGGGCGAAAGCGGGTCGGGCAAGTCGACCATCGGCCGCACCATCCAGCAGCTTCAGGACCCGACCGGCGGCGAGGTGCGTTTCGAAGGCCGGCCGATGTCGGAGATGTCGGCCCATGAACGCCGCAGGCTGCGCCGCCAGGTGCAATACGTCTTCCAGGACCCCTTCGCCTCGCTCGACCCGCGCCGGACCGTCGGCTTCTCGATCGCCGAGCCGATCACCACCCACGGGCTGATCGACGGCGCGAAGGCCATCCGCAGCCGGGTCGCCGAACTGCTGGAGCGGGTGGGGCTGAAACCGGAATTCGCCGACCGCTATCCGCATGAATTCTCGGGCGGGCAGCGCCAGCGGATCTGCATCGCCCGCGCGCTTGCCTCGAAGCCCCGGCTGATCATCGCCGACGAGGCGCTTTCGGCACTGGACGTCTCGGTCCAGGCGCAGATCATCAACCTGATGATGGAATTGCAGGCCGAAGAGGGGCTAGCCTATCTGTTCATCAGCCACGACATGGCGGTGGTGGAAAAGATCAGCCATCGGGTGGCGGTGCTCTATCTGGGCCAGATCGTCGAGATCGGCTCGCGCGCCGCGGTGTTCGAACGCCCGATGCACCCCTATACCCGCAAGCTGCTCTCGGCCGTGCCGGTCGCCGATCCGACCCGACGCCCCGACCGGCCGATGCTCGACGGCGAGATCCCGAGCCCGGTGCGCCGGGTCGGCGATGCGCCCCGGATCCTCTCCCTCAAATCCGTGGCCCCCGACCACAAGGTCGCCGAAACGGCATGAACCGTGCCCGCATCAAGGGCCGGGGCCACGTCCTGACCAGCAGCCGACCCGATCTTCCCATCCGACCGGGCCGGCCCTGAGGCCAACGTCCACTCGCATTCCACGCGGAGACGACGCATGAGACATCTCCAGACCACGAAACGCCTGCTGCTGACCGCGGCGCTGGCGGCGGCCCTGCCCTTCGGCATGGCCGCATCCGCCTCTGCCGCCGGCACCCTGACGCTGTCTTCCCCCCAGGATCCCGGCAGCTGGGACCCGATCGACACCTTCCTGGTCAACTGGTCGTCGGTTGCAACCAATGTCTATGAAGGCCTGGTCTATCGCACCCCCGACCTGAAGATCGTCCCGGCGCTCGCCACCAGTTGGGAGGTTCTGGACGAGGGCAAGCGGCTGCGCTTCAAGCTGCGCGACGGCGTCACCTTCCACAATGGCGAGCCCTTCACCGCCGAAGCGGTGAAGTTCACCTTCGACCGCCTGCTGGGCGAGGAAGGCAAGAAGGGCCCGCAGCGTTCCAACTATGCGGTCATCGACCGGGTCAACGTCATCGACGACCACACCGTCGACCTGGTGTTGAAGCAGCCCGATCCGGTGCTGATCACCAAGCTCGCCGGCTATGGCGCGATGATCGTGCCGCCGAAGTACACGGCCGAGCACGACGAGGCCTATGTCAACGCCCATCCCGTCGGCACCGGCCCGTTCCGCATGACCGCCTATGACCCCAAGGTCTCGGTCACGCTGGAGCCCTTCGCCGACTATTGGGACGGCGCGCCCGCCCTCGACAAGGTCACCTACCGCTTCATCGCCGAGCCCGCGACCGCGGTTGCCGAGCTTCAGGCCGGCCGCGTCGACGTGGTGATCCCGCCGACCATCCCGATCTCGATGGTCGACACCATCAAGGCCGATGCGAACCTGAACCTGGTCAGCGTCACCAGCCCCACCGTCTATGCGCTGCGCTTCAACACCCGCGACGGCATCACCGCCGATCCGCGCGTGCGCAAGGCGATGATCATGGCGGTGGACCGCGGCACGATCATCGATGCCATCCTGGGCGGCCAGGCCAAGCAGATCGCAAGCTTCCAGTCCGAGCTGTCCTTCGGCTACGACCCGAACATGAAGCCGCTGCCCTTCGATCAGGCGAAGGCGAAAGAGCTGCTGAAGGAGGCCGGCGTGAAGCCGGGCGCCGAGGTGCAGATCGACATCCGCGGCAACGACGCCACCTTCGCCGAGGTGTCGCAGGCGGTCGCCAGCTATCTGGGCATGGTCGGCATCAACGCCACCATCAAGCCCTACGAGACCAATGTGCTGCTGAACGACATCATCCCGCAGGGCAAGACCGGCGCGATGTTCCAGCAGAAATGGGGCGGCTGGACGCTCGACTACGACAACACCGCCTATCTGATGTACCACACCGGCGAGCGCTGGAACCCCTATGACAGCGATCCCAAGCTGGATGCGCTGCTGGAGCGTCAGCGGTCGATGACCGACGCCCCGGCACGCGAGAAGGTGCTGCACGGCATCGCCGCCTATGCCGCCGACCGGGCGCTGGAAATGCCGCTGTTCAACCTGAACGAAATCTACGGTGTCTCCAAGCGGGTGAAGGGCTTCGTGGCCCCGCCGGACAACCGCATCCGCCTGACCGGCGTGACGGTGGAGTGAGTCGTTAGTTTAGTCCCTCGCCGGGCGGGCGCTACCGCGCCCTTGGCCGCCGCCTCAATGGCGAGAGTCTGTTTGGCCCTCGCCGGGCGGGCGCTACCGCGCCCTTGGCCGCCGCCTCAATGGCGGCTTTGGTGGCCGGTTCCCGGCCACCGCCTGAACACGACTGATGCCGTGTTCCTGTGCCTGGGCGGGCGTTCCGTCCGGCGGGGTGCCTTCCTGGATCTGCCGGGCCTTCGGGTCCGGCGGGTCTTTCGTCGATCCATCCTCCGGAGGCTGACCCTTGGCCGGCTTTCTCCTCAAGCGCCTGTTGCAGGCGATCTTCGTCCTCTTCGCCGTGACGCTGACGGTGTCCTTCGCGATCCGCCTGACCGGCGATCCGGCGCTGATGCTGGCGCAGGGGGCGGGCAGCGTCACCCAGGAGGATCTCGACAACATCCGCCAGGCGCTGGGCCTGAACGAGCCCTTCCTGTCGCAATATCTCGATTTCGTCACCGGCCTCGTCACCGGCGATCTGGGTCGCAGCTTCCTGGGCGGCACCTCGGTCTCTCTGCTGGTTTCCAAGGCGCTGCCGGCGACGCTGGCGCTGGCCTTCACCTCGATGATCGTCTCGATCGCGCTCTCGATCCCGCTCGGCATCCATGCCGCGGTCAATCGTGGCCGGCCGGCCGATCAGGTGATCCGCATCCTGTCGCTGACCGGCCTGTCTTTCCCGAATTTCTGGCTGGCGATCATGCTGGTGCTGGTCTTCTCGATCACGCTGCGCTGGCTGCCGCCCTCGGGCATGGACGGGATCCTGAGCTTCGTGATGCCCGCCGTCACCATGGGCATCATCCTGACCGCGACCAATGTCCGCCTGGTGCGCACCGCCATGCTGGAAACGCTGCGCGCCCAGTATGTCCAGGTCGCCCGTGCCAAAGGGTTGAGCGAGAGCAAGGTGCTCTACAAGCATGCGCTCAGGAACTGCGCCATTCCGCTGATCACCTATTTCGGCCTCCAGTTCGGCGGGCTGCTCGGCGGCATCGTGGTGATCGAGCGGGTGTTCAACTGGCCGGGCCTTGGCACGCTCGCCTTCGATGCCGTCGCCGGGCGCGACTATCCGGTGCTGCAGGCGGTGATCACCGTGCTCGCCCTGCTCATCGTCGCGATCAACCTGCTGGTCGACATCGCCTATGGCCTGGTCGACCCGCGCATCCGCACCCGCTAGGAGACGAGACCCATGGCACGCGCCCGCACGCATAAAAGCGGCCCGCAGCTGGAGCTGGTCCTCGGCCTCCTGCTGGCCGGCGGCATGACCGCCGCGGTGCTGCTCTCGCCGCTGCTCTTCCCCGATGGCGGCGAGAAGATCAACCTGATGGCCCGGCTGACCCTGCCCTTCCAGACCTGGGCCCATCCGCTCGGCACCGATCCGCTGGGCCGCGACGTGCTCGCCCGGGTGATCACCGGCGGCAAGATCTCACTGCTGGTCGGCTTCACCTCGGTGGTGGGCGCGGTGGTGATCGGCGTGGTGATGGGCCTGGTCGCGGGCTATTACCGCGGCTTCTGGGACATGGTGGTGATGCGCTTCGCCGATGTGCAGCTGGCGCTGCCCTTCATCCTGCTCGCCATCACCTTCATCGCCATCGTCGGCGGCGGGCTCACCAACACCATCATCCTGCTGATCGCGGCCCAATGGGTGCAGTACGCCCGCCTGGTCCGCGGCTCGGTGCTTTCCCTGGTCGACCGCGAATTCATCCATGCCGCCCGCGCGATCGGCGTGCGCGATGCGAAGATCCTGTTCATCCATCTGCTGCCCAATCTGGCGGGGCCGGTCGTGGTGCTGATGACCCTGAACGTCGCCACCAACATCCTGCTCGAAAGCTCGCTCACTTTCCTCGGCCTCGGCGTCGATCCGACCATTCCCAGCTGGGGCGGCATGCTCGCCGACGGCCGCACCTATCTGCAGAACGCCTGGTGGGTCAGCGTCTTCCCCGGTCTCGCCATCCTGCTGACCGTGCTGGGCCTGAACCTGCTGGGCGACTGGCTGCGCGACCGCCTCGACCCCACCGGCCGCACCCAGGCCTGACCCGGATCTGGCCTGACCCGGATCTGGCCTGACCCGGATCTGGCCTGACCCGGATCTGGCCTGGCCGGGCCACCACCACCTCCTCTCCCGGAGCCGGACATGACGCTGCTCATCGACCAGACCTTCGAGCGCACCCTCGACCGGCTGCTCGCCACCTACGCCACCCCCGACTGGCGGGGCGCCAGCCTGGACGCCTGGCTGTTCGAGGATGCCGGCCAGCGCCGCGCCGCCGAGGCGCGGTTCCGGGCGGCGGGGGTCGATGCCCGGCTGCACCCGGCCTACAAGCCGCTGATCGGCTTCTTCGTCGAGGACGCCCGCGCCACGGGCCCCTTCACCCGGGTCGAACTCGGCTATCCGGTGGTGCCCGAGGCGGGCGAGAACCGCTTCCGGCTGGAGGCCTATCCGCTGGCCGGCATGATCGGCGATGCCCGGCTGGATCTGGTGCCCGAAGCCGTGGCGGCGGGCGCCATGCCCGCTTACCGGCTGCGGCTGGAAGCGGCCGATGGCAGCCTCACCGACCTCACTTTGCCCGCCCCCAACCATCTGGCGGAAGATCATGCAGGCGAAATGCGGCTGTCGCCGACCGGCTGGCTGAAACTGGCCCATCCCGATGGCCGGCGGATCGACCAGCGGCTGGAAACCGAGTACGAGGCGCTGTTTCACCGCGCCATGGCGGTGATCGCGGCCTGGGACTGGGGCGCGGACGAACCCTTCTTCGAGACGCTTGAGATCCGCGTCGAGCTGCCCGGCGCCGATACGCGCCTGCCGGTCGGCGAGGAGGTGATCAGCCTGCACGAGGCGCTGCACGAGGAGCTGTATTTCTCGCTGCTGGAACATTTCCAGCGCCGGTCCGGCCGGCCGATCGGTGCCCGCGACCTTCAGCCCGGCCGGATCCTGCCCGAGATCCGCGGCTCGGACGGGCTGGTCCGGCTGGTGATCGAGACCCGGCCGCTGGATACCGGCGAGGCCGACTGGCCCGACCAGCCGCTGCATCAGGCCGAGGCCCCCTTCGGCATGGCCCAGATCAGGGCGGAACTCGACCGGATCGGCGGCGAGATCTTCGTCGCCGGATCCCGCGCAGGCCGGCCGGTGCTTGCCCGCCATCGCCAGGGCAGCGATCATCCGGTGATGATCAGCGGCGGCCAGCACGCCAACGAGGTCTCGGGCGTCGCCGGTGCGATCCGTGCCGCCGCCCTGCTCGCCGATCGCCCGACCGCGCATTTCACCATCGCCCCGGTCGAAAACCCCGACGGCTATGCCATGCACCGCCGGCTGACCCGAAGCCAGCCCGACCATATGCATCATGCGGCGCGCTACACCGCACTCGGCGACGACCTCGAGTATCGTGGCCAGACCGGGCCGCTCTACGAGGCTGCGATCCGGGTGGAGGCACGGGCGCGGACCGGTGCCGACCTGCATCTCAACCTGCACGGCTACCCGTCCCATGAATGGACCCGGCCGCTGACCGGCTATGTGCCGCGCGGTTTCGAGATGTGGACGGTGCCCAAGGGCTTCTTCCTGATCCTGCGCCATCATCCGGGCTGGGAAGACCGGGCCCGCCGGCTGCTGACCCGGGTGACCGCCGAACTTGCCCGCCTGCCGGAGCTGGCGGCCCTCAATGCCCGGCAGATCGCGCTTTACGAAATCCATGCCGGCCGGCTGGGCTTCGAGGTGATCGACGGCTTCCCCTGCATGGTCTCGGAACAGCCGACCCAGGTGCCCGTCGTCACGCTGATCACCGAATATCCCGACGAAACCGTCTATGGCGCGGCCTTCCGGCTGGCCCATGAGGCCCAGACCCGGGCAGTGCTGGCCGCCTATGACGCCTGGCAGGAGATTGCGGGGGCCTGAGCCCCCGCCGCTTTCGGGTGCGACACCCGTCATATATTTAAGAATAATTCTAACTTGCAAATCCTGCCCAGAAGCGTAGATCTGAGAATGCGTATCATTCTCTGATGAGGCCCCGCCATGGGCATGCGTTCCATCGCCGCCGTTCTGCTCGCCCTCGTGATGTCGGGCGCTGCGGCCCTGCCGGCACAGGCGGCAGAGAAGCTGAAGGTGCTGACCACCTTCACGGTGATCGCCGACATCGCCGCCAATGTCACGGGCGATGCGGCCGAAGTGGTGTCGATCACCAGGCCCGGTGCCGATATCCATACCTACAGCCCCACCCCCGGCGACATCCGCCGGGCCCTGGGGGCGGGGCTGGTGCTGCGCAACGGGCTCAACCTCGAACTCTGGTTCGAGAAATTCCTGCGCACCCTGGGCGAGGTGCCGGCCGCGACCGTCTCGGACGGCATCAGCCCGATCGGCATCACGGAGGGCCCCTATGAGGGCAAGCCCAACCCGCATGCCTGGATGTCGCCCGAAGCGGTGAAGATCTATGTCGCCAATATCCGCGACGCCCTCTCGGCCGCCGATCCGGACCACGCCGCAGCCTATGCCGCCAATGCCGCCGCCTATGCAGCCCGGATCGATGCGGTGGCGGCACCGATCCGCGAACGGCTGGCGGCCCTGCCGCCGGACCGGCGCTGGCTGGTGACCAGCGAGGGCGCCTTTTCGTATCTCGCCCGCGATTTCGGGCTGAAGGAAGCCTGGATCTGGCCGATCAATGCCGATGGTCAGGGCACGCCCCAGCAGGTCCGCCGGGTGATCGATACGGTGCGGGCGCACGGGATCCCGGTCGTGTTCTCGGAAAGCACCGTCTCGCCCGATCCCGCCCGTCAGATCGCCCGCGAGACGGGCGCGCGCTATGGCGGCGTGCTCTATGTCGACACGCTGACCGACGCCGACGGGCCGGTACCGACCTATCTGGACCTGCTTCGCGTCACCGCCGGCCGCATCGCCGACGAACTTTCCCGCCCCTGATCCGACAGGATGCCCGTGCGATGACCCCGTCCTTTCCCCGCACCGCCGCCCGCGCCCGCACCCGTTTCCCCGAAACCGTCGCCGGTATCGAGGTCGAGGGCGTCACCGTCACCTATCGCAACGGCCTGACCGCGCTCCGCGATGCCGGCTTCCGCATCCCGCCCGGCAGCATCACGGCGCTGGTCGGCGTCAACGGTGCCGGCAAATCCACCCTGTTCAAGGCGATCATGGGGCTGGTCCGGCCGCGAGGCGGGCGGATCAGCATTCTGGGCCGGCCCGCCGCCCAGGCGCTCAAGGCCAATCTGGTCGCCTATGTGCCGCAGAGCGAGGAGGTCGACTGGACCTTTCCGGTGCTGGTGGAGGATGTGGTCATGATGGGCCGCTACGGCCATATGGGGCTGATGCGCCGGGCCAGGCCGCGCGATCATGCCGCCGTCGCGGCCGCACTCGACCGGGTCGGCATGACCGCCTTCCGCCGCCGCCAGATCGGCGAGCTGTCGGGCGGGCAGAAGAAGCGGGTCTTCCTGGCCCGCGCCATCGCCCAGGATGCCCGCGTCATCCTGCTCGACGAACCCATGACCGGGGTCGATGTCGGCACCGAAGACCAGATCATCGCCCTGCTCGAAGCCCTGCGCGACGAAGGCCGGGTGATGCTGGTCTCGACCCATAATCTGGGCAGCGTGCCCGAATTCTGCGACCGCTGCGTGCTGGTGAAGGGCACGGTGCTCGCCGCGGGGCCGACGGCCGAGGTCTTCACCCGCCGTAATCTGGAAGCGGCTTTCGGCGGCGCGCTCCGCCATGTGGTGCTGGAAGCGGCCGGTGCCGACGGCCGGTCGCTGGGCGTGATCACCGATGACGAGCGGCCGCTGCTGCTGCGCAGCGGCCGTACCACCACCCGCCGCGACGGATCGGGAGATGTGGAGGTGGCGCGATGACCACCCTGCTCGCCCCCTTCGCCTATGACTACATGGTCAACGCGATCTGGGTCTCGGCCCTGGTCGGCGGGGTCTGCGGCCTGCTCTCGTGCTATCTGATGCTGAAGGGCTGGTCGCTGATCGGCGATGCGCTCTCCCACGCCATCGTGCCGGGCGTGGCCGGCGCCTGGATGATCGGTCTGCCCTTCTCGCTCGGGGCCTTCCTGGCCGGCGGGCTCGCGGCCGGCGCGATGCTGTTCATCCGCCGCCGCAGCCGCCTGAAAGAGGATGCGGTGATCGGGCTGATCTTCTCGGCCTTCTTCGGGCTGGGCCTGTTCATGGTCTCGGTCTCGCCGGTCCCGGTGGATGTGCAGGCGATCGTGCTCGGCAACATCCTGGCGGTGACGCCGGCAGATACCCTTCAGCTCGTGTTGATCTCGGCCGTCACCCTGGCCGTGCTGGCGGTGACCTGGAAGGACCTGATGGTGGTGTTCTTCGACGAGGTCCATGCCCGCTCCGTCGGGCTGGCGGTCACCCGCCTGAAACTCATCTTCTTTACCCTGCTCGCCGCCGCAACCGTGGCCGCCCTCCAGACGGTCGGCGCCTTTCTGGTCATCTCCCTGGTGGTGGCACCCGGTGCAACCGCCTTCCTGCTCACCGACCGCTTCCCAAGGCTGCTGATCATCGCCGGCCTGATCGGATCGCTCACCAGCCTGGCCGGCGCCTATGCCAGCTATTTCCTGGATGGCGCCACCGGCGGGATCATCGTGGTTCTGCAGACCCTCATCTTCCTGACCGCCTTCCTGTTCGCCCCGCGTCACGGGCTGATCGCCGCCCGGCGGCGGCGGATGTCGTCGGCCGAAGGGAGGGTCGCATGACCACCGCGATCGATCTGCTGATCACCCCCTTCCGCTTCGGCTTCATGGCCGACGCGCTGATCATCTCGCTGCTGGTGGCGGTGCCGGCGGCGCTGCTGTCGTGCTTTCTGGTGCTGAAGGGCTGGTCGCTGCTGGGCGATGCCATCTCCCATGCCGTGCTGCCGGGGGTGGTGATCTCCTATGCGCTGGGCCTGCCCTATGTCGCCGGCGCCTTTGCCGCCGGTCTCGCCTGTGCGGTGGGCACCGGCTATATCGGCGACCATTCCCGGGTGAAGCCCGATACGGTGATGGGCGTGGTCTATTCGGGCATGTTCGGCGCGGGGCTGGTGCTCTATGTCTGGATCCGCCCGGATGTGCATCTGGACCACATCCTGTTCGGCGACATGCTGGGGGTCGCGCGTGCCGACATCCTGCTGACCGGCGGGATCGCACTGGTGACCACCGCGGCGATCGCCGTCAAATGGCGCGACCTGCAGCTCCATGCCTTCGATCCGGTGCAGGCACGCGCGGTCGGGCTGCCGACCCGGCTTCTGCATTACGGCCTGCTCTGCCTGATTTCGGCAACGGTGGTCGGCGCCCTGGCCGCCGTCGGCATCATCCTGGTCATCGCCCTGCTGGTCACCCGCAGCCTGGGGCGGATGCTGCTGGTCGCCGTGGCGGTGGCCGCCGGCGCCTCGGCAGCGGGCCTCATCGCCGCCTTCTATATCGATGCGGCACCGGCGCCGACCATCGTGCTGCTGCTGGCGGCCGGCTTCGTGGCGGCCTTCGCCATATCGGGTCAACGGGCGGCGATCGCGGCACGCGGCTGACATGGCGCCGTCTGCGGCGCCCGGCTATTCTGGGCATCGTGCGGCCCACCCGGTGCCGCGACCAGGACCCGGGGTGCGGCGCGCGCATGAAGCTTCTTCTCGCCGATGATCACGAGATCTTCCGCGATGGCATCCGCATGCTGATCGAGGCGCGCACCCCGCACCGCATCGTCTGCGAGACGGCATCGGGGAGCGAGATCGGCCGGCTGGTCCAGACCCATGCCCCCGATCTGGCGGTGCTGGATTATCAGATGCCGGGGGCCGAGATCACCGCGGTGACCGCCTGGCTGAAGAAGCGGTTTCCGGCGATCAAGGTCGTGATCCTGACCGGCGCCACCTCGGGCGTGCTGCATGCAAGGCTGGTCGAAGCGGGGGCCGATGCCGTGCTGCCCAAGGCGGGTGATGCCGAAACCCTGCTGAAGGCGCTGGAGGCGGTCGCCGCCGGCCGGCAGGTGCTGCCCCAGGCGATCCGCGAGGGGATCGCGGCGGGGGCAGAGGCGCTGTCGCTCACCCAGCGCGAATACCAGGTGCTGCGGCTGGTCTGCCAGGGGCTGGGCAATGCCGAGATCGCCGCCCGCTTCAACCTGTCGGACCGGACCATCGCCAAGCATCGCGAGAACCTGTTCCGCAAGCTCGGCGTCGGCAGCGCCGCCCAGGCGATCAACCGCGCCATCGAACTGGGGCTGATCTGACCATGGCGGCCGGGATGCTGCGGCTGCTGACGATGATCCCGGCCCTGCTGCCGCTCGTCTTCGCCGCCGCGGCCGCCGCGGCCGCCGCCTCGCCCGCAACCGGGCCGCTGCGCTGGATCACCCTGCCGGTCGAGACGGCGGTGCCGGGGGATGCGGTGGCGGGGGAGGCGGCGGCGGGGGATTTCGTGATGAGCTTCGGGGTTGCCGATGCCGAAGCGCTGATCGTCCGGCTCGACCATGGCGGGGAAAGCCGCCTGCTGCTGGTCCAGACCCCCGACAGCAACTTCGCCACCCGCCCGATCGCGGCACCGATGCTGGCCATGCCCGTGCAGCTTCCGCCCGGCATCTCGACACTGGTGGTCGGCTACCGGCTGCATGCCGACACGCCCCTTCAACTCAGACTCCGCACGGCCGCGGATTACGACCACTGGCAGGCGACGCGGCATCTGCTCGACGGCGTGCTGCTCGGCCTGTTCGTGGCGATGATCGTGGTGGCGCTGCTGCATTTCTTCGCCCTGCGCAGCCCGGAATACCTGCTCTATGTCGCGACCTGCGGCATGGTGCTCGCCTTCCTGGCCCAGATCGGCGGCTATGGCTTCATGTATCTCTGGCCAGAGGCGCCGGGCTGGAACCAGGTGGCACCGATCCTGTTCATGGGCGGGGTGCAGCTCGCCCATCTGGCCTTCACCATCCGTCTGCTCGATCTGCGCCGGCGCGCGCCGCTTCTGCGCCGGGCCATGCTCCTGATCGTGGCGGCGGTGCCGGCAGGCTTCGCGGTCTTCTTCCTGACGGGGACGCTGACACCGCTTTTCGCGCTCTCGGTGCTCTACACGCCCCTGCTGCTGATCGCAGGTCTGGGGGCGGTGCGGGACGGGGTGGCCGGTGCCCGCTTCTTCCTGGCAGGTGCCGCCGCGCTGGTGCTGTTCGTGAACCTCGCCTTCGGGGCCGGGGTGGTGGGCGGGGTTCCGCTGCCCGGGGGCGATGTTTTCCTCTATCCCAAGCTCGGCTATCTGATCGAGGCCGCCTGTTTCGCCGGCGCCCTGGCCGACCGGCTGCGGGTGGCGCGGGCACAGGCCGAAACGGCGCTGCGGTTGCGGCTGATCGATGCCGAGGAACTCGCCCGCGCCGAGGCCGGGAAATACCAGGCGCTGCGCATCGCCCATGAGCGGCAGCTGGCGCTCGCCGCCTCGGGCCATGATCTCGCCCAGCCCCTGCAATCGATCCGCCTGGCCCTCACCGCCATGCGCGACGACGAGGAGAACCGCCGGATCCGGGCGCATATCGACCGGGCGCTCGACCTCACCCGGCTGATGATCGACGAGCTGATCCAGGGGGCCCGGCGCGCACCCGCCGTGCTGCCGCTGGATCTCGCCGAGGTGTTCGAGGATCTGGCCGAACGCCACGGCCCCCAGGCCGCGGCGCGGCGGATGCGGCTTCGCCTGGTGCCGACGACCGCCCGGGTCGAGGCCTCGCAGCTGGTGCTGACCCGGATCCTCGACAATCTGATCGGCAATGCACTGCGCTATGGCCGCAGCCGCGTGGTCGCCGGGGTGCGTCACCGGCCGGGTTTCCTGTCGATCGAAATCCACGACGACGGGCCGGGCATCAGCCCGGCAGAGCGCGACCGCCTGCTCGCCCCCTTCGTCCAGGGCGGCGGCCAGGCCGGGGCCGAGGGCTTCGGGCTCGGCCTGCACATCGTGCAGCGGCTGTCGGCCCAGTCCGGCTTCGGGCTCGACATCCGCGCGCGCCCCGGGCGGGGCAGCGTGTTCACGATCAGCATTCCCCGCACGCCCCGCTGAGCCGCGAAAACCGCGCCCGACCCCTGCGAATTACGCGCCTGAGCGTATTCATCGCCCCCGGCCCCGCGGCCTAGTCTGCCGCCATGACGACGCGACGGGCGTTGCGGGACAGACGGGGGACGAGAACGATGCTGAGTGACATCTGGCGGGGAATGGTGGCCCTTGCGGACTGGCGGGGCTGGCTGCGGATCGCAGCCGGGCGGCCCGAGGTCGACGTGGTGTTCATCACCAATCTGCGGGACGAGGCCGACCGGCGGCGCTTCTTCGGCCGCAAGGCGCCGGTATTGGGCCATGCCAACGGGCCGCGCATGCATCTGGACGGTGTCGCCGGCCGGGTGCGCGGCATCTATGTCACCGCGGCCGAGATGATGACCAGGGACGGCCGCCGCGAGGCCCGCGACCGCTTCATCGCCGCCTGCCAGTGGGCAGAGGCCCGCGGTGCCCGCACGGTGCTGCTCGCCGCCTCCACCAAGCGGCTGTTCGGCCGCGACGGCCGGGCGCTGAAGGAGATGTTCCCCAACCTGGTCTTCACCATCGGCGACAACGGCACCTCCAGCCTGCTGATCCGCGACGTCCGCGCCGCCCTGTCGCGGGCGGATCTCGCCCCCGGCCGGGCACGGGTGATGGTGATCTGCCCCTATGGCATTCTGGGCCGGATGATCACCCGCCGGCTGGTCGGCGACGGTTTCGAGGTGGTCGGCTATGGCGCCAACCCGGCCGCCCTGGCCGAGACCGCCTCGGATTTCGGCATCGCCACCACCACCGATCTCGACCGGGTGGGCCGGGTGGACGCGGTCGTGGCCTGCACCCATAACGACGCGTCGAAGCTGACGGCTGAGGGCATCGCGATGCTGCGCCGCCCCGGCCGCCGCCTGCTGGTGGTGGATGTGGCCGAGCCGGCCAATCTGGATCAGGCGGTTTACCAACGCCAGACGGCAGTGGTGGTGCGCCAGGATGCCGGCAACGGCCATGCCCGGGGGCTGCGCTATGTGCTGGGCGCCTTGTCGTGGCGCAAGCTCACCCTGTCGCGCGGCGTCATCTTCGGCTGCTTCGCCGAGGCCATGACCCTGCACCACGCCATCCACCGCCAGGGCCGCACCGACCTCGCCGCCCGCGACTGGTTCGTCATCGACGACGCCAACCTCGCCGAGGTCGAAACCCTGATGACCGGCATCGGCTTCGAACCCCCGGCACCACGCTGTTTCGGGCGGCCGGTGGAGAGTTTCCGGCTGGCGATCAAAGAGGCGGACGAGCTGCCCTCCTCAGCCTCTCCGACACTTCCAGTCAGCGTCAGCTGAAGGCCGCGATGACCGTCTCGATCGGAAGCAGGAGCAGGCGGCTTTCTTCCGGGTACTCGATGAAATCAGCGCAGTTCAGGTAGAAGCGCCTGGCGCGTTCGTCCTTCGCCTGTACGAGCACGGCACTTATGCCAAGGGTGCGAGATGCGGCGGCGATACGACCAAACGCGTCCAACAACAGATCGGCGCCGAGGCCCTGCCCGGCGTGATCCAGGCTGACCGCCAGACGGCCGATGATCGACACAGGTATCATGTCGGGGGCATTCCGACGCAGCTTGCCGGGAACGGCAGCACGCCCGAGAGCCCCCGCTGAAATGCAGTAATAGCCAACCACCTTCCGGCCGCGGCACATCACATAGGTTCTTGAGAAACGGCCTTCGTTGCGGAGGGCACGATGCCGCAGCCAGGCATCCAGCTCAGGCGTACCACAACTAAAAGTTGATAAATCATGCTCAGGGCTGAGGGGCTGGGGAGAGGTCAGCGCCTCTCCACCCTCGATCTCGCCGCCTATTTCTCCCATGCCGGTGTCCGCTTGACGAGTTTGCGGAGCTTCGGTCCGGGCGCGGGGGGATTGTCGAGCACCTGCAGAAAGGCGTCGTAACGCGCCGGATCGAGCAGAAAGAGCCGCTGGTCGAGGATCACGTCAATGGCAAGACTGCGGGCACTTTCGACCATGAACTCGGTGCGGGTCTTGCCCAGTGCCTGCGCTGCCTCGTCGATGAGCTGCCGGGTTCCGGCATCAATCCTGAGATTGATGCTGGCCTTGGTATCCGGCGCAGCGCCACGCTCCGCAACTGTGGTCGCGAAGGCATCCGGAGCATCATGCATGGCGGGTCTGCGGATCCTGGTCATAATCCGAATATGGCTCGGCGTATCTACATCGTCAATACGCCGCTCACCAAGACGCTGAAGCCGCAGCCGTCAAGGTGTTGACGAAGAAGGGCCGGACAGGTCGCCCCGTCCGGCCCCTCGCTTGCGGATCTCCGCCCCCGCGGTCAGGCGGTGGCGAATTTGCCGGCCAGGGCGTCCTCGATCAGGCGGATGGTCTCGGGCCGGCCGTAAAGCTGGATGAACGAACCCATGCGCGGGCCCTGTTCCTGACCGAGCAGCACCTCGTAGAGCAGCTTGAACCAGGCGCGCAGGTTCTCGAAGCCATGGGCCTTGCCGACCTCGTAGACCTCGTCCTGGATCGCCTCGGCCGTGGCGTCGGCCGGCAGGTCGCCGAGCCTTGCCGCCAGGGCCTCGATCGCCGCGCGCTCGGCCGCGTCCGGCAGCTTGTAGCGCTTCTGCGGCTTCACGAAATCCTGGTAATAATTCACCGCATAGCCGACCAGCCGGTCCAGATCGGGCTGGGTTTCGGGCGTCGCCTCGGGGGCGTAGCGGGTGATGAAGCCCCACAGCACCGACTTGTCCTCGGCATTGCAGGCGCTGGCCAGGTTGAGCAGCATGGAGAAGCCGACCGGCGGCTCGCCCGCCGGCGGGTTGCCGCCATGGATGTGCCAGGCCGGGTTCTCCAGCGTCTTTGCCGGCTCGTCCGCGGCGTGGAAGCCGCGGAGATGGGCGTAATAATCGTCCACCGCCCGCGGGATCACATCGAAATACAGCCGCTTGGCGCGCTTGGGCTGCTGGAACATGAACAGCGACAGGCTTTCGGGAGAGCCATAGCGCAGCCAGTCTTCGATGCTGAGCCCGTTGCCCTTCGACTTCGAGATCTTCTGGCCCTCGGCATCGAGGAACAGTTCATAGGCGAAGCCGTTCGGCTGGCGGCCGCCCAGGATGCGGGCGATCTTGCCCGACAGCTCGGCCGAGGGGATCAGATCCTTGCCGTACATCTCGTAGTCGACGTCGAGCGCCACCCAGCGCATCGCCCAATCGGCCTTCCACTGCAGCTTGGCCCGGCCACCGGTCACCGGCTGCTCCACCGTCGTGCCGTCCTCGTCCTGGAAGACGATGGTGGTGGCGGCGGCGTCATAGGACAGGATCGGCACCTGCAGCACCCGGCCGGTCGAGGGGCTGACCGGCAGGATCGGGCTATAGGTCTTCTGCCGTTCCTCGCCCAGCGTCGGCAGCATGACCTTCATGATCTCGTCATAGCGCTCCAGCACCCGGCGCAGCGCGTCGTCGAAGGCGCCCGAGTGGTAGCAGTCGGTCGCCGAGCGGAATTCGTACTCGAAGCCGAAGGCGTCGAGGAAGGCACGCAGACGGGCATTGTTGTGGGCGCCGAAGCTCGCATGGGTGCCGAACGGGTCCGGCACCGCGGTCAGCGGCTTGCCGAGCGCGCCGCGCACCAGCTCCTGATTCGGGATGTTGTCCGGAACCTTACGCAGCCCGTCCATGTCGTCGGAAAAGGCGATCAGCTTGGTGGGCATGCCGGTCAGCTGCTCGAAGGCCCGGCGCACCATGGTGGTGCGGGCCACCTCGCCGAAGGTGCCGATATGCGGCAGACCCGAGGGGCCGTAGCCGGTCTCGAACAGGACATAGCCCTTCGCCGGCAGTTTTCCGTCCAGCCGCTTTGCCAGATCCTGGGCTTCCTTGAACGGCCAGGCCTTGGCCTCGGCCGCGAGACGGCGATCGACGGTCATGATGGGACGCATCCCTGCGAAGGGGTTGATGGATGGAGACGCGGCGAAGGTATGCGCAGCCGCAGCATGGGTCAATCGAGCGGATCTCATACAAGGCCGGCGGCATGTGCATGGCCGAACTGGTACAAGACGCGAACAACCCCTATAACCTACGGACACGCTCAGCCCGTCCCCGCCCGCACCCCAGCCGCACGAGCCCGGTAACCGGACCCCGATGCCAGCCCAAGACGACGCCTTCCGGGGTCTCGATCCCGCCCGGACCGATCCGCTGAACGCACCCGTTCTGGTGGCGCGTCGCGGCCGCGGCTATTGGAGCGCGCGGCCGGGCGAGACCTCGCGGGCGCTTCGTCCCGACCGGGTGGCGACCGCCTGGCACGATCATCAGCCGCTGGTGATCCACAAGCCGGCGACAGCGCGACGGCTGGGGCTGGACCCCGCACAGCTTGAAGCCTTCGACCTGCTGGAACTCTTCGCCTTCATCAACCCGGCAGAGACACCGCCGCCCACCGCGCTCGGCCTTGCCGCGGCGCTCGATGTGGAGCTGCCCGGCGCCGATCCCACGGGCGAGATCGCCTGCATCCGTGCCATCACCCGCCGGCTGCTCAAGGTCGCCTCGATCAAACTCCGCCTGCCGGAACCCGCCGCCCTGCTGCACGAGGCGGCGCAGGCCGGCTGGATCTGGGCCCGGCCGCTGATCCAGGCTTCGGGCGCGGTGCCGCCCGCCGACAGCTGGGGGCTGAAGGTCTGGGGGCGGCTGCCCGAATGGCAGGAACAGCCGCCCGAAGGCCGCCCCACCCAGCTGGGCGTGCTACCCGAAGAGGCGGTGCAGCGGCTGGAGCGGCTGACCGGTGCCGGCGCCGAGCCGCGCCCGGAACAGCGCCGCTATGCCATGCATGCCAGCCTGGCCTTCGCCGCCCGCCATGAAGGCCAGGGCCCGGCCCTGGTGCTGGCCGAAGCCGGCACCGGCACCGGCAAGACGCTCGGCTACATCGCCCCCTCCAGCCTCTGGGCCGAGAAGAACGGCGGCACGGTCTGGATCAGCACCTATACCAAGAACCTGCAGAAGCAGATCGACGACGAACTCGACCGGCTCTATCCCGATCCGGACGAGAAGGCGCGGCGCGTGGTGGTGCGCAAGGGCCGCGAGAACTATCTCTGCCTGCTGAACTATCAGGAGGCCATGCGCCGCACCGATACCGGCCCCGACCGGGCGGGGCTGGTGCTGACCGCCCGCTGGATCGGCGCCACCCGCGATGGTGCGCTTTATGGCGGCGACTTCCCGGGCTGGTTGTCGGAACTGGTCGGCCGGCGGGCGACGCTGGACCTCACCGATCATCGGGGCGAGTGCATCTATTCGGCCTGCGAGCACTATCGCCGCTGCTTCATCGAACGCGCGCAGCGCCGCTCGCGCCGGGCGCGGATCGTGGTTGCCAATCATGCCCTGGTGATGGTTCAGGCGGCGACCGGCGGCGATGATCAATACGGCCCCGACCGCTTCGTCTTCGACGAGGGCCATCACCTGTTCGACGCGGCCGATGCCGCCTTCGCCGTCGACCTGTCGGGACGCGAGGGCGAGGAACTGCGCCGCTGGATCGCCGGCCGCGAGACCCAGCGCCGCAGCCGCGCCCGCGGCCTGCGCGACCGGGTGGGCGATCTGGTCGCCGGCCGCCCGGCTGCGGAAGAGGCGCTGGCCGAGGCGATGCGCGCCGCCCGCGCCCTGCCGGCCGAGGGCTGGCGCCAGCGTCTGGAAGACGGCCTGCCCGAGGGGCCGTTCGAGGTGTTCCTGGCCCGCGCCCGCGGCACCGTGCTTGCCCGTGCCGCGGGCGATGCCGATGCGCCCTATGGGCTGGAGGCGCCGGTCGCCCCGCCGGCCCCCGATTTCATCGTGGCAGCCACAGAGCTTGAAGCCGCACTCCGCCTGCTGGAAGTGCCGCTCGGCCGGCTGTCGGAAGCGCTGGCCGGCATGCTGGACGAAGAGGCCGACACGCTGGAGCCGGGGGACCGCGCGCGGATCGATGCCACCGCCCGGGCGATCAGCCGCCGCGCCGCGGGGCTGGTCAAATCCTGGCGCGAGATGCTGGGCGCGGTGGAAGAGGGCCCGCCCGCCCATCATGTCGACTGGCTGGCGATCGACCGCGCCTTCGGCCGCGATGTCGACGTGGCGCTGAAGCGGCGCTGGATCGACCCGATGCTGCCCTTTGCGCGGGTGTTCGGCGAACGCGCCCGCGGCCTGCTGGTGACATCCGCCACCCTGACCGGCGGACGGCTGCCCGCCCGGGCCAAAGCGACGGCACCCGACGGCGACGGCGACCCGCCAGCGACGGCAGAAACCCGCGACGGTCTGGACTGGCGGACGGCCTTCACCCGATCGGGCGCCCGCCACATTCCCGGCACGCCGCAGACGCTGAGCCTGCCCTCGCCCTTCGATTACGGCGCCTCGGCGCTGGCCCTGGTGGTGACCGATCTGCGCCGGTCCTCGGCCGACCAGATCTCGGCCGCCTATCGCGAACTGTTCCTGGCGGCAGAGGGCGGCGCGCTCGGCCTGTTCACAGCCGTGCGCCGCCTGCGCGTGGTGCACGACCGGATCGCGGCGGCGCTGGAAGAGGCGGGGGTGTCCCTTTACGCCCAGCATGTCGATCCGCTGGACACCGCCACCCTGGTCGACATCTTCCGCGCCGAGGAAGAAAGCTGCCTGCTGGGCACAGATGCGGTACGCGACGGCGTCGACGTGCCCGGGCGGTCGCTGCGCCTGCTGGTCGCCGACCGGGTGCCCTGGCCGCGGCCCGACATTCTGCACCGGGCCCGGCGGCTCGCCTTCGGCGGCAGCCATTACGACGACGCCATCGTCCGGCTGCGGCTGCGCCAGGCCTTCGGCCGGCTGATCCGGGCGCGGGAGGATCGCGGCGTCTTCGTGCTGCTGGACGGTGCCCTGCCCACAAGGCTGACCACCGCCTTCCCCGAAGGCGTGACGGTGGAACGGGTCGGCATCGCCGAGGCAATCCGTCGCACCCGTGCCTTTCTGCACCCGCAAGCCGGCCAGGATCGGGACCGGCGGGACGGGGCCGGCTTGCCCCTGCCCGAGGCTTCCGGTAACAATCGGGGACCGGCGGTGCCGGGCGCCCGGAAACCGGGGGACCGGCAACACGACAACCGGCGCCCGGACGACATCTCCGGCTGACGACACCACCTCCTCATCGCATCTCCCGCCCCTCGACGGTTGACGGTAAATGGCTGCTCATCACTCCGCATTGATCCACACCATGGTTCTGATCTCCGCCGCCGATCGCGAGATGACCGATTTCGAGATGAAGGCGATCGGCGACACGGTGCAGGGCCTGCCCGTGTTCCGCGATTTCGACGCGACCACGCTGCCCGCCATCGCATCGGATTGCGTCGGCATGCTCCAGAACGAGGACGGGCTGGATGCCGTGCTCGACCATCTGGCCGCCGACCTGCCGGCGAAGCTGCGCGAGACCGCCTATGCGCTGGCCTGCGAAGTGGCCGCCGCCAACGGCTCGGTCAGCCAGGAGGTGATGCGCCTGCTCGAAATCCTGCGCCATCATCTGAACATCGACCGCCTGATCGCGGCTGCGATCGAGCGCGGCGTCCGCGCCCGCTATGCCCATCTCTGATCGGCAGAGCCGGTGAACGAAACCGCCCCGCCCCGACCGTCGCGCGCAAGGCGCAGACCGGCCGCCCCCGCCACCGAAGCGGCGCCACGCAGGCGTGGCCGCCGCGGGGGTGAACGGGCGGCCGCGGCCATGGCTGCGGCCGAGGCGGCGCTGGTCCGCGAACTGACCGATCCGCTGGCCGTGGTCGGCATCGACGAGGCCGGGCGCGGCCCCTGGGCGGGGCCGGTGGTCGCAGCCGCGGTGATCCTGGATCCCGCGCGCCCGATCGAGGGTCTGGCGGACAGCAAGAAGTTGAGCCGCAAGAAGCGCGAAGCCCTGTTCCCGCTGATCATGGAACGCGCCCGGGTCGGCATCGGCGAGGCGTCGGTGCGCGAGATCGACCGGCTGAACATCCTGAAGGCGAGCATGCTGGCCATGCGTCGCGCCTTTGCGGATCTGGATGCCGGCGGCCGGCCGCCGGAACTCGCGATCGTCGATGGCGACCATACGCCCGAACTGCCGGTGCCGGCGGTGCCGGTGATCGGCGGCGACGGCCGCTCGGCCGCGATCGGCGCGGCATCGATCATAGCCAAGGTCACCCGCGACCGGATCATGGCCGAACTGGACCTGATCCATCCGGGCTTCGGCTGGGCGCACAATGCCGGCTATGGCACCGCCGAGCATCTGACCGCGCTGGAACGCCAGGGCACCACCGGCCATCACCGGACCAGTTTCGCGCCGATCGCCCGGCTGATCGCCGGCGCGCCGGTGGAGGCCGAGCCGACAGCAGACGAGGTTGCGGCCGAATGAGGCGCCGGCGCAGCGACAGGACGTCCGCTCCATCACCGGCAGAGCCGGCGCCCATCGACCCGATCGACCCCGACGCCGCGGCCGGCAGCGTGCTTGCCGGCGACTGCATCGAGGTGATGCGCCGCCTGCCTGCGGGATCGGTGGACATGATCTTCGCCGACCCGCCCTATAATCTGCAGCTGGCCGGGCCGCTGCACCGGCCCAATAACAGCCGGGTGGCCGCGGTCGAGGATGCCTGGGACAAATTCCCCGATTTCGCCGCCTATGACGCCTTCACCCATGCCTGGATGGCCGAGGCCCGCCGGGTGCTGAAGCCCCAGGGCACGATCTGGGTGATCGGCAGCTATCACAACATCTTCCGGGTCGGCGCCGCGATCCAGGATCTGGGTTTCTGGATCCTGAACGACGTGATCTGGCGCAAGACCAACCCGATGCCCAATTTCCGCGGCCGGCGCTTCACCAATGCCCACGAGACCCTGATCTGGGCCGCACGCGATGCCCGCACCCGCTATCGCTTCAACTACAAGGCGCTGAAGCGGCTGAATGACGGGCTGCAGATGCGCAGCGACTGGCTGCTGCCGATCTGTTCCGGCCCCGAGCGGCTGAAGGATGGCGACGGCCGCAAGGCCCATGCGACCCAGAAACCCCTGGCCCTGCTCTACCGGGTGCTTCAGGCCGCAACCGCGCCGGGGGACCTGGTACTGGACCCGTTTTTCGGCACCGGATCGACCGGTGTCGCCGCCAAGGCGCTGGGCCGGCGCTTCATCGGCATCGAGCGCGACCCGGGCTATGTCGAGCTGGCGATGCGGCGCCTTGCCGAGGCGCCCGAGACGCCGGATCCGAAGCTGCTGGGCGGCGACGGGGTGGAGCGCGAGCCGCGCATCGCCTTCGGCCTGCTGGTGGAAACCGGCCTGCTGCCGGTGGGCACGAAGCTTTGGGACCGGCAGGCCCGCCATTCGGTCAAGGTCCGCGCCGACGGTCTGGTGGAAACCGGCCGCGGCCGCAACGCCGCCTTCGGCTCCATCCATCAGATGGGGGTGAAGGCCTCGGGCGGGCCGTCCTGCAACGGCTGGACCTTCTGGCACACCCGCGCCCGCAACGGCACGCTGACCCCGATCGACGAGCTGCGCCGCCGGCTGCGCGCCGAAATGGCCGAAGAGCCGCTGACCGCCGCGGAAGAGGATGCGGCAGAAGAGAATGCGGCCGGGACCGACATCCCGGCCATCCTCTCGGTCACGACCTGAGCGTCAGCCGCGATAGCGGCGGGTCAGCGCGTCGGCATGGGTCAGCAGCGCCTGGGCCCGGGCATCCAGACCAAGCCTGCCATACACGTTCGACAGGGCCCGCAGGGTCGCCGGCACTTCGGGCGTGGCGGCGCGGCGCAGTTCCAGCATCTGCTGGGCCGGCACCAGCCGGTCGGCCCGGATCAGGGCATCCAGATAGACCTGTTCGAACAGGTCGCGCTGGGCATGGCTGCCGCCGATCTCGGTCATCCGCGGCAGGGCCTGGCCCAGGCCGCGGATCGCCGCCTGCCATTCGCCCTTCGCATGGGCCAGCAGGCCGTCGGCGGCCGGAACCGCCACCTCGGCCCAGGCCGGCACCAGGAAGGGCGGCACGGCGCGGGCATGGGCATGGATCGCCAGCCGCAGGGCATCGGCCTTCCCGGTCAACCCGGCGCGGGCCAGACCGTAGAGATATTGCAGGTCCAGGAAGGGCTGGACATGGTCGCCGGTACGCAGCGCCAGATAGGTGCCGAGATCGGCCCAGCGGTCGCCGACGTCGATCCCGGCCAGTTCCAGCCGCATCAGCAGCGAGACCGCGTTGATCTGGTCCTGGGAATATTCCTTCCACACCCCCCAGACCCGGCCGTCATAGATCGCGAAAATCTCGTCCACCCGGTCGCGGTCCAGCAGGAACAGGCAGAGATGCCACCAGTTATGGGTCGACATGAACGAGTTGAGCCCGACCCAGGTCTCGCTCATCTCCTGCATGAAGGCGAGCCCGTCATCGGTGCGGCCGCGGCTGAGGCAGACATGGGCGATGGCGTGATGGGCCCAGGGCTCGTCGCGGCGCAGCCGGATCGCCTCGCGCGCTTCCGCCTCCGCCTCGTCGATCAGATGGCACTGTTCCAGCGCGAAGGCGCGCATGCCGTGCAGCTCCGCCACCTCGGGCGCATGGGGCACGGCATGATCGACGATGCGCAGCATGGTCGGGCTGTCGCCCAGATTGAAGGCGTGATACTGGCCGAGCTTGGCGGCGACCAGATCACGCGGGAAGCGGCTGACCGTCTCTTCATGCAGCCGGATCGCCCGCGGCATGTCGCCCCGGACCCAGGCGCCCACCGCCTCTACCGTCAGCCGCTCGCGCGGGGTGGCATCGCCGGCCGCCGCCTCGGCACGGGCCAGATAGGGCGTGGCGTTGGCGACCGCATCGGGGGTTTCGGCGAACATGTGCAGGGCTGCCGCATAGGCCTGGGCCAGGGCCGAATCATGATCGGCATCCGCCGCCGGCAGCAGGTCGACCGCCTCGGCCCTGTAACCCAGGAAACCGCCGATGAAAGCGTCGATGCCGTCGATGGTGCCCGACCGGCCGGTGGTCACGGCATTGTCGAGACGGTCGGTCTGTCGGCTGATCGGCATGGTCCAGGCATCCCTTGCTGTCGCGCTGAGGCTGGCGGTGACCGGGCCGGATGGCCGTCACCGCCGCCTGCACCAGTCTGGGTGCGCCGGGCCCGGCGGATCAAGGGTTCCGTTTGCCGCAGCCCCCCCGATCCACCGGCCGGGATCAGAAGGGCAGCCCCTGCTGGCGGCCACCGACACCGGCATGTTCGACCAGCTTGGCCATCACGCTCGGCAGGCCGGCGACGCCCAGATGTTCGGGCTTGCACCAGCGCGGATCGCCCGCCTCCCCCGCTTCGGCCGCATCCAGGGCCGCGGCTTCGGCACGGGTCATCCGGCGCAGCATCACCCGCGCTTCCAGCCGGAAATGGGTGAAGACATGAACCACCGTGCCCGGCAGCATCCGCCAGCCGGTGGGGCCGAGCGGGGCATGGGCCAGGGCCTCGGCCTCGTCCCAGGGCGCCCCCTCGCGCCAGGGCGTGGCCGGCACTTCGGTCATCGCCCCCAGCAGCCCGCCTTCGGGGCGGGTGCGGATGCGCAGCGCATCGCCGGGCGCCAGGGCCACGAAAGCCACGGCATGGCGCACCGGCCGCTCCCCCTTGGGCAGGCGGGCGGGCAGGTCGTCGGCGATCTCCCGCGCCTCGGCGGCGCATTCGCCGGTCCAGGGGCAGCGATGGCAGGCAGGCCGGCGCGGGGTGCAGAGCGTAGCGCCCAGATCCATCATCGCCTGGGCGAAATCGCCCGGCCGGTAGTCATGGGCGAACTGGGCGGCGCGGGCGCGCAGTTCCGGCTTGGCATCCGGCAGGGGCGTCGTGACGGCATAAAGCCGCGCAGTCACCCGCTCGACATTGCCGTCCACCGGCACGGTCGGCCGGTCGAAGGCGATCGCCGCCACCGCCGCCGCGGTATAGGGGCCGACACCCGGCAGATCCAGCAGCCCCGCCTCGGTATCGGGAAAGCGGCCGCCATGATCCGCTGCCACCGCCTGAGCACAGGCATGAAGGTTGCGCGCGCGGGCGTAGTAGCCGAGCCCCGCCCAGCGCGCCAGCACCTCTTCCCGGGGGGCGGCGGCCAGATCGGTCACCCGCGGCCAGCGGTCCAGGAAGGCGCGGAAATAGGGCCCGGCCGCGGCCACCGTGGTCTGCTGAAGCATGATCTCGGACAGCCAGACGGCGTAGGGATCGGCGGTCTCGCCCGGCGCCGCCCGCCAGGGCAGCACCCGGCGGTTGTGATCATACCAGTGCAGCAGCCGCATGCGCAGCCGGTCGCGGCGCGCGGGATCGATCGGCGGCACGGCAGGACCGGCAGCGATCCGGGTCTTGGGCGGGCGGCCTCGGGGCATGGGCGGCGGACATCCTGGCTGAACGAGCGAAGCTCCCGGAGACCGGGGGCGGCCCTGACATAGCGCCGGGCGATGCCGGCGGCAAGGCCCGGCTGCGCCTCAACCGCCGCCCCGCGGCGGCGGCAGGGCCTTCAGCTGGCATTCGGCTTCCGCCTGAATCCAGGTCAGGAAATCGCGGATCGGCCGCGCGCCCTCGCGGTCTTCGGGATAGACCACCCAATAGTCATGGGGGACGTCCAGGCTTTCGGCGAAGGGCCGGACCAGCGCGCCGGTCACCAGCGCATCGACCGCCAGCCCCAGCGGCACGATGGCAGCCCCCATGCCCGCCGCCGCCGCGTCCAGGCACAGAAAGGTCAGGCCATAGCGCGGCCCCCGGCCGCCATCGACGCCCGACAGCCCGTGATGGCGCAGGAAATCGGTCCAGCCCGGATCGACGAAATTGCCGGCCGGGTCGATCTCGTCATGCAGCAGGGTGACGCGGGCCAGATCCGCCGGGCTGCGCAGCCGCGCGGCCATCGCCGGCGCGCAGACCACCACCATCCGCCCGGGCAGGATCCGGTGTGCCACCAGCCCCGGATAGCGGCCACCGCCATAGCGGACCGCGACATCGACGCCGTCGCGGTTGAAATCGGCCAGCGTCGAGGCGGCAAGCAGGCTGACCTGGCGGCCGCCCAGCGCCGCGGTCAGCCGCTCCATCCGCGGCAGCAGCCAGCGGCCGGCAAAGCTCGCCAGCGTCGAGACGGTCAGGCCGAATTCGGAGGTGACCTCCTGCACCCGCCGGATTTCGGTTTCCAGCTGGTCGAACTGGTCGGTCAGCGCCGGCTGCAGGCGGCGGGCATATTCGGTCATCTCCACCCCGCGCGCATGGCGGGCGAAGAGCGGCCGGCCCAGCCAGTCTTCAAGCTGGCGGACCTGCTGGCTGACGGCCGCCGCCGTCACGCCCAGTTCCTCGGCCGCGCGGGAAAAGCCGCCGAGGCGGGCGGCGGCCTCGAAATGACGCAGCGCCAGCAAAGGCGGCAGACGGCGACGGCGAAGCGGCGGCTGACTCACGCAGGTGGATCCCGTCCTGGGGGCGGCCCGGGTCCTGCCCGACCCAGGCTCAGCCTGATTGAGGCTATGGGCGAGAAAGGCTCCGTCGCGGCCGGGGCCGGCTCGCCGTAGTCTCAGGACCGTATCATGAACTCCGGAGACGAACCATGTCCCCCTCCCCGTCGGCCCCCTGCATGGACCGGCGGCGCGCCGTCTTTCCGTCGGTGGCACCGCTGTCTGCGGCCCTGATCTCCCTTGTCCGGCACATCGACCGCCTGGTGCGGAGCGACCGCCCCGGCCGGATTCCGGCCGCCGAGCGCCAGGCCTATGACCTCGGCGATCCGCATCCCGAACCGCCCCGCCCCTGCTGGCCCTTCTGACACCACCCTGGCCCTTCTGAAACCGGATCCTTCCGCGCCCCCAACGGAAAGCCATGCCGATGCCGCTGACTGCCCCGGCCACCACCCTGCTCGCCCATGCCGGCACCACGCTTCAGCCGGCCGAACCGGCGCGGGCCGCCCTGGTGCTGGTCGCCGTGCAGGAGGAATATCGCAACGGCCGGCTGCCGCTGGTGGGGGTGGATGCAGCGCTGGATGAAATCTGCCGCCTGCTGCACCGCATGCGCCGGCTGGAAGTGCCGGTGATCCATCTCCGGCACCTCGGCCGGCCCGGCGGCGGGCTGTTCGATCCGGGCGGAACCGGGGCGCTGATCATCCCGGCGGCGGGCCCACGCGACGGCGAGATCGTGATCGACAAATCCCTGCCCGACGGTTTCACCGGCACTGATCTCGCGGCGCGGCTGCGGGCAGAGGGTCGCGACCAGCCGGTCTTTGCCGGCTTCATGAGCCATCTCTGCATCTCCAGCACCGCCCGCGCCGCCCTGCATCTGGGTTTTGCGCCGACGGTGGTCGGCCGCGCCTCGGCCACCCGCGACCTGCCGGCCGCGGCGGGCGAGACCGAGCCGGTCCCGGCCGAAATCCTGCATCGCGCAACGCTCGCGGCCCTCGCCGACCGCTTCGCGGCGGTGGTGCCGGATGCCGGTGCCTGGGGCGGCTGACCGCGCCGCCGGAAATCCCCCTAAAAAAATCTCTGCGCACTGTCGATTGCGGCCGAACCGGTTCGTCGTCATGTCAGGGGGGCGATCAAGCCTCCATCGACAACGGAGACGAGACGATGCGTGTCATGGTTCTGGTGAAGGCGACGGCCGACAGCGAAGCGGGCATCATGCCCTCCACCGATCTGCTTGAAGCGATGGGTCGCTTCAACGAAGAGCTGGTCGCGGCCGGCATCATGCTGTCGGGCGACGGCCTGAAGCCTTCCGCCCAGGGCAAGCGCGTGGCCTTCGACGGCCCTGCCCGCAGCGTGATCGACGGCCCCTTCGCCGAGACCCGCGAGCTGGTCGCCGGCTTCTGGATCTGGGAGGTGAAGGACATGGCCGAGGCGGTCGAATGGGCGAAGCGCTGCCCCAACCCGATGCCCGGCCCCAGCGAACTCGAAATCCGGCCCTTCTACGAGATGGCCGATTTCGCCGATGTCCTGACACCCGAGGTGGCGGCGATCCACGACCGGGTCCGCGATGACCTTGCCGGACACTGACCCCGACGCGGCGGTCCGCCGCGCGGTCGAAACCGTGTTCCGGATGGAGCGGGCCCGCCTGATCGGCGGGCTCGCCCGGATGCTGCGCGACATCGATCTGGCGGAGGACCTGGCGCAGGAGGCCCTGCTCGCCGCCCTGGCCGACTGGCCGCGCAGCGGTATTCCCGCCCGGCCCGGCGCCTGGCTGATGGCGACGGCGAAGCGTCGGGCGATCGACCGCTTCCGCCACCGGCGGATGCAGGCGCGCAAGCTCACCGAACTCGGCCACGCGCCCGAGGATGACGGCGCGGCACAGGTGACGGCGGCAGAGGCGGCGATGGATGATGACCTCGGCGACGAGATCCTGGGCCTGATCTTCGCCGCCTGCCACCCGCTGCTGACGGCCGAGGCCCGGGTGGCGCTGACCCTGCGCCTGATCGGCGGGCTCACCACCGACGAAATCGCCCCCGCCTTTCTGGCGAAAGACGCCACCATCGCCCAGCGGATCCTGCGGGCGAAGAAGACACTGGGGCGCGCCGGTCTCGCCTGGGAGATCCCCGAGGGCGACGCCCTGAAGCCCCGGCTCGCCTCGGTGCTGGAAGTGATCTATCTGGTCTTCAACGAAGGCTATGCCGCCACCGCCGGCGACGATCTGATCCGTCCGGCGCTTGCCGACGAAGCCCGACGTCTGGGGCGGATCCTGGCCGCGGCGATGCCGGGGGAGGCGGAGATCCACGGGCTCTGCGCGCTGATGGATCTGCAGGCCTCGCGCTTCGCGGCCCGGGTGGCCCCGGACGGATCCCCCGTGCCGCTGACCGGGCAGGACCGCCGGCTCTGGGACCGGACGCTGATCCGGCGGGGGCTCGATGCCCTGGCGAAAGCCGAGGCAGCGGGCGGCGCCGACGGCCCCTATGCCCTGCAGGCCGCCCTTGCCGCCTGCCATGCCCGCGCGGGCCGGGCGGAGGACACCGACTGGCCGCGGATCGCCGGGCTCTATGACCGGCTGGCCGTGGTTATGCCCTCGCCGGTGGTGGAGCTGAACCGGGCGGTGGCCCATGGCGTGGCCTTCGGCCCCGGGGTCGGGCTCGCGCTTCTGGCACCGCTCGACGGGCTGCCGGCGCTTGCCGGCTATGCGCCCCTGCAGGCGGCGATCGGCGACATGCTCGCCCGGGCCGGCCAGCCTGGGGAAGCGCAGGCGCGGTTCACCCGCGCCGCATCCCTTACCAGCCATCCCAGGGAGCGGGATTTCCTGCTGGCACGCGCCGCCGCCTGCGTCGTCTGACGATGCGGTTCGCCTTCCGGCCCGCACGGGGCTAGAATGGGCGCCGAACCCCGCCAGCCGCCGGAGCCCCGATGGCAGAGACCGCCGCCGATACCGCCGCCGAGCGCCGCCGCGCCGCCAGCCGCCGCGCAGCGCGGCCCGATGGCCCGCGCAAAGAGGGGGAGGCCGAGCGGATCCGGGCGGAACGCAGGCTGGCGGATCTGGTGCCGGGGCTGCTGGACCGCGATCTCAGGCGCCGGGGCTTCATGGCCGGGCGCATCGTCACCGACTGGCCGCAGATCATCGGCCGGCCGCTCGACCGGGTGACCATGCCGCTGGAACTGAAATTCCCGCCCGGGCGCCGCGCCGGCGGCACGCTGATCGTGAAGGTCGCCGGCCCCTTCGCAACCGAGATCCAGATGCTGAGCCATCTGGTGATCGAGCGGGTGAACGCCTATTTCGGCTATGGCGCGGTGGAACGGCTGCGCATCCAGCAGGGGCCGATCCCCGCCCCCCAGACCCGACCCCATCCGGTGGTCCGGCCGCTGCCGCCCGCGGAAGAACGCCGGCTGGGCCAACTGGTCGCCACCGTGCCCGATGCCGATCTGGCCGCGCGTCTGGAACGGCTGGGCCGGGCGGTCTATGACAAGGCGGCCCGCCGGCGTGCCTGATGCGGCTGACCCTTGTGGGGTTCCGCACCGTCATGCACCGGCTGCGGCCCGCCGCCGCAGGATCGAGACTGGTTTGCAGCGCCGTCCCGCACTAAACTCCGGTCGCGCGGCGGGTCCTGCCGCCGACGCATCAGCGATTTCCACCCGGTATTTCCAGTTGTTAGGGAGCTTCGTCGTCCGGTGCGCAATCTGACCTATGGCCTGATCGGCATCGCCGCCGTCGCCGTCGTCGGCCTCGGTGCCTGGCAGTTCGCCCTGAAGGACGAAGCCCCGACACCGACAGCGGCGCCGGCCGCCCAGCAGGGCCAGGCCAGCCAGAGCCCCGCCACGGGCGGCAATGCCGCAGCCCAGCTCGCCCAGGCGATGCCCGGCGATCATGTGATCGGCGACCCGGCGGCGCCGGTCACGATCATCGAGTATTCCTCGCTGACCTGCCCGCATTGCGCCGCCTTCCATGCCGGCACCCTGCCCGAGTTGAAGACCCGCTATATCGACACCGGCAAGGCCAAGCTGGTGCTGCGCCATTTCCCGCTGAACGAGCCGGCGCTGGTCGCGGCCAAGCTGGCGGAATGCGTGCAGCCCGAACGCTATGCCGGCTTCGTCGACGTGCTGTTCCGCTCTCAGGCCGAATGGGGCGTGATGCAGGACCCGACCGAGGGGCTGAAGCGCTATGGCCGCCTTGCCGGCCTCAGCGACGATCAGATGCAGGCCTGCCTGACCGACGGTGCCATCGAGGAGAAGATCCTGAACCAGCGCCTTGAAGGCTCGCGGGTCTTCGAGATCAACAGCACGCCGACCTTCATCGTCAATGGCGAGAAGGTGGTGGGCGACCAGCCGATCGATGCCTTCGCCAAGGTTATCGACGACAAGCTGCCGTAAACCGGCAGGCCGCAGCGCTTCGCGCCGATGCAATTCGTCCGGCTGGTCCTGAGCGGGTTCAAATCCTTCGCCGATCCGACCACGGTCGAGATCGCGCCGGGGATGACCGGCGTGGTGGGCCCGAACGGCTGCGGCAAATCCAACCTCACCGAAGCGCTGCGCTGGGTGATGGGCGAGGCATCCGCCCGCACCCTGCGCGGCACCGAAATGGACGACGTGATCTTCGCCGGGGCCGAGGGCCGCGGCCGGCGCAACCTCGCCGAGGTCACGCTGGTGCTGGATAACGGCGACGGCCGGGCGCCGCCGCCCTGGACCGAGGCCGAGACCATCGAGGTCCGCCGCCGGATCGAACGCGGCCAGGGCACGCAATACCGGGTGAACGGCCGCCCGGCCCGCGCCCGCGACGTCCAGATCCTGTTCGCCGATGCCGCCAGCGGTGCGCGGTCTACCGCCATCGTCGGCCAGGGGCAGATCGGCCAGATCATCTCGGCCCGCGCCTCGGACCGGCGCGCGATCCTGGAAGAGGCGGCCGGCATCGGCGGGCTGCATGCCCGCCGCCGCGAGGCCGAACAGCGGCTCGGCGCCGCCGAGGCCAATCTCACCCGGCTCGACGACATCATCGCCCCCCTGGCCGACCGGGTCACGGCGCTGCGCCAGCAGGCGCGCGAGGCCCGGCGTTACGGCCGGCTGTCGCAGCGCCTGCGCCTGGCTCAGGCCGAGCTGATGCTGGCCCGGCGGATCGCCCTGGTGGAGCGCCGGGCACGGGCCGCCGAACGCGAGGCCATAGCCGAGACCGGCCTGGCCCAGGCCACCGCCACCGCCGGGCGCGCCGCCCGCGCCTCTGCCGCCGCCGGGGCCGCGGCAGAGGCCGCCCGTGCCGCACTCGATGCCCCCAGAACAGCCCGCGATCTTGCCCAGGCCGATGGCGCCCGGATCGCCGCCGAGCGCGCCCGGATCGACACGCTGGCCCAGGAACTGGCCCGCGCCCGCCTTGCCCTGGACGAGGACCGCGAGGCCGCCACGCGCGAGGCCGGGCTGGCGGAGGCGGAAGCCGGCCGGCTTGCCGCCGAGGCGGAGACGCTGCAGGCCGAAGCCGGCCGGGCGGCCGAGGCGGCCGCCGCCGACGACGCCGCGGCCGCCGAAGCCGAGGCCGCCCTGGCCCGCGCCGAGGCCGGACACGCAGAGGCCCAGGCCGCGCGCAGTGCCGCCGAAGCGGCCGCCGCCGCCGCGGCACGCGACCTTGCGGCCCTGGCGCGCGACCGCGACCGGTTGCAGGACGCGGCCCGCCTGGCCACCCGCGAGCTGGAGGATCTGCGCCGCCGGCTGGACGACCGCCGCCGGCTGGACGAGGCCGAAACCCGCCTGGGCCGGATGGAGGCCGAAGCCGCCCGCGCCGCCGCGGCGCGCGATGCGGCAGAGGCGGCGCTTGCCGCGGCCGACACGGCGCGGGGCGCCGCCGAAGCCGCCCGCGACCCGGCGGTTTCCGCCGCAGCCGAGGCCGGCCAGGTGCTGGGCGCCCGCAAGCGCGCCCTGGACGAGGCCCGCGCCGCGGCAGAGGCCGCCCGGCGCCGCGCGCGGGAGATCGAGACCCGGCTGACGGCCGCCACCGCCCGGCGCGACCAGGCGCAGGCCGCCCTGACGGCCCTGCCCGACCCGGCCGGACGTGCCGCCGCGGCGGCAGAGGCCGGGCAGCGCGCCGCCAGGGCGGCAGAGGCGCAAACCGCGGCCGACGCCGCCGAAGCGGAAGCCGAGGCCGGATTTGCCGCGGCCGAACCCCGGCTGCGCGAGGCCCGCCGCCTGCGGACAGAGGCCGAGGCGACCCGCGCGGCGCTCGGCGCCGAGGCCGCCTCTCTCGACCGGCTGATCGCCGCCGAGGCGGAGGGTGGACCAGGGGGAAGACCCGTCTCGGCGAGCCTGACGCTCGACGACACCCATGCCGCCGCTCTGGCCGCAGCACTCGGCGACGGGCTCGGCGCCGGGCTGGATGCGACGGCGCGGCGCCATTGGGTGGCGGGCAGCACGCCGCCCGCCATGCCCCGGGCGATCATCGATGCCGGTGCCCGGCCGCTGCTGGAGCTGGTGCGGGGGCCGGAGGTGCTGACGCCCGCGCTCGCCGCCTGCTGGCTGGTGGCCGATGCCGCGACCGCGCAGCGGCTCGCGCCCCTGCTGCCGGCCGGTGCTGCGCTGGTGACGCCCGATGGCGGGCTGTGGCGCTGGGACGGCTATCGCCGCCGGGGCGGGACGGCCGAGGATGCCGGCACCGCCGATCTGCGCCGCCGGGCGCGCCGCCGGCAGCTGGATGCCGAGATCGCCGCGGCCGATGCGGCACAGGCGACGGCCGCAACCGCCGGCGACGCCGCGGCGGCGGACCAGACGGCCGCACGCGCCCGGCGCGATGCCGCGCGCAAGGCCGCGGCCGAGGCACGGCGTCAGGCAATGGCGGCCGCCGATGCCGCCGCCCGGGCCGACAGCGCCGCCCGGGATGCCGCGGCCCGCATGGCGCTCGCCCGCGAGACGCTCGCCGCCGCCGAAGAGCACCTGGCGGATGCGGCCGCCGCGGCCCGCAGCCTTGCCGACGCGGTCGATCCGGAAGCCGCCCTCGATCCGGCGCGGGCCGCGGTCGAACAGGCCGCGGCCGAAGAGGCCCGCGCCCGGGCGGCGCTGGCCGCGGCCGACCGGGCCCTGGCCGAGGCCCGCCGGGGCCGCGCCGAGGCCGACCAGGCCCTGCGTGCGGCGGATGGTCGGCTGCGCCAGCTCGACCGCCAGACCGCCGAGGCGCGCGGCCAGCTCGACCGGGTGGAGGCTGAACGCAAGGCCCTGGCGCGGCGCCTGGAACAGGCCGAAGCCGCCGCCGCCCGCGCCGATGAAGAGGCCCGGGCGGCGGTTGCCCGCCATGACGCGCTTGCCGACCGCCTCGCCGCCGATCCGGCGGTGGACGAGGCCCGTGCCGCCGTGACCCGCGCCGAGGCCGCGCTGGCGCCGGTCCGCGCGGCCCGCGACGAGATCGCCCGGCGCCGGGCGGGCCATGCGGCGGAGCTTCAGGCGCTCTCGCGCCGGCGCGAGGGGCTTTCTGCCGATCGGGCGCGGGCGGCGGAGCGCGCGCGCGCCGCCCTGGACCGCCGTGCGGCCCTGGACCGGCGCGCGGCCGAGATCGACCGGCGCGCGCAGGAGATTGCCGGGCAGCCCGAGGCGCTGGAGGCGGCGGCCCGCGCCGCCGAAACCGCGCTTGCCGAGGCCACGGCCCGGCTGGAGGCCGCGACCGAAACCCTGCGTCAGGCCGAAGCCGCACGGGCCGCCGCCACCGCCGAGGAACGCGCCGCCGAACAGAAGCTCGCCGAGGCGCGCGAGGCCGGCACCCGGGCCGGCGGCCAGCGCGACCAGGTCCGCGAGGCCTGGAACGCCTTCGTCGCCGATCTGCGCGAACGGCTCAATCTGGGACCCGATGCGCTGGAGGATGCGGTGCGCGCCGAGCGCCGCGCCGTCGGCGAGGCCGGCGAGGACGAGGATGACGGCGGATCCGACGACGGAGAGCCTGAACTGCCGCTCGCGCCCGCGCCCGTGGCGGAGACGGGTCCGCGCTTCGTGGCGCCGGTGCTGCCATCGGCCGAAGAACCGGTGCTGGTCCGCCGGGTGGCCGATCTGACCCGCAGGCGCGAGGCGCTGGGCGCCGTCAACCTTCGGGCGGCCGAGGAATATGCCGCGGCCAGGGCCGCCCATGATGCGACGCTCGCCGAGCGCGAGGATGTCCAGGGCGCCATCGACCGGCTGCGCCGGGCGATCGCCGACATCAACCGCGACGGCCGCGCCCGGCTGCTTGCCGCCTTCGAAGAGGTGGATGCCGCCTTCGGCCGCCTGTTCGAACGGCTCTATGGCGGCGGCCGTGCCCGGCTGGAGCTGGTGGAGAAAGACGACCCGCTGGATGCAGGGCTCGAAATCCTGGCGAGCCCGCCGGGCAAGAAGCTTCAGTCTCTGGGCCTGCTCTCGGGCGGCGAGCAGGCGCTGACCGCACTGGCCCTGCTCTTCGCCGTCTTCCTGTCCAACCCGGCACCGATCTGCGTGCTGGACGAGGTCGACGCGCCGCTGGACGACGCCAATGTCGACCGCTTTCTGTCCCTGGTGGAAGAAATCGCCGCCGCCGGCCGCACCCGCTTCCTGGTCGTCACCCACCATCGCATGACCATGGCCCGGATGGACCGGCTCTACGGCGTCACCATGGTCGACCGCGGCGTCAGCCGCCTGGTCTCGGTGGATCTGACCGAAGCGGAACGGATGGGGGATTGAGTGGGGTCAGCCGATCCGAAGGCTGGGGATCGGCGGATCTCACCTTGTCGTCAAGGCTGCTTCCGCGCAGGCCCAGGCTCGCGCAGAACCTCCGCCGCGCATGCCAGGACCCTTTCGCGGACAGCAGGATGCAGGGTCCGATAGCGGGAACCGTCGGCGCGGTCGACAACCCGGAACGCTCCATGGATGCGCCGGAGTTCTGAGCACTGCCGCCGTGCCGCCGTCGTCTTCACCAGAGACGCACGAGCGGCCGCGACCGCACATGCCATGACATCAGCCCGCAAGCTGCGCCGGAATGCTCCATCGAAGCCGCGGACCAGCACGAAGAGTGACTGGAACGGCTGCTTTCCACCGCCGCTTGTCGGGCTGACACCGCCGAAGATCCGCCTGAACCAGAGAGCCATGGAACATCCCCTCCGACGAAAGACCGGCGGCCGGCCGGCCTCTGATCGGAACATTCCGGGACCCGACGCCACCCGCGTCAAGGGAAAGAGACGGCATCCATGACGTTTACAACGGTTGATCCCGGCCGCAGCCTCAGAACTCAACGCCCGCCTGCGCCTTCACGCCGTCGCGGAAGGGATGCTTGATCATGGTCATTTCGGTCACCAGATCGGCGGCCTCGATCAGCGCATCGGGGGCATTGCGGCCGGTGGCGATGACATGGGTGTCCGGGTGGCGGCGCGACAGGCCCTCGACCACCTCTTCGACCGGCAGATAGCCATAGCGGAGCACGATGTTGATCTCGTCCATCAGCACCATGCGATAAGACGGATCGGCCAGCATTTCCAGCGTCGCATCCCAGGCGGCGCGGGCGGCGGCGATGTCGCGGGCGCGGTCCTGGGTTTCCCAGGTGAAGCCTTCGCCAAGTGCCTTGATCGTCACCTGGTCGGGGAAGCGCTCCAGCACCGTGCGCTCGCCGGTGTCCCAGGCGCCCTTGACGTACTGGACGATCCCCACCTTGAAGCCGTGGCCGATCGCGCGCAGCACCATGCCGAAGGCGGCGGTCGACTTGCCCTTGCCCTTGCCGGTATGGACGATCAGCAGCCCCTTCTCGATGGTCTTGCCGGCGACGATCTTGTCGCGCACCGCCTTCTTCTTCGCCATCTTCTCGGCATGGCGACGGTCCTGATCCTCGGGCAGTGCGTCGGCAGCGGTGGGGGCGGCGGGGGTCTCGGAAGCCTCGGTCACGGGGTGGTCTCCCTGGTGGCGCGCGCCTCGGCGCGGAGTTGGGCGAGTTCGTCCTGAACGGCATTGCGGGCGGGCTGCCAGAGCCCGCGCTCGATCGCCTCGGCAAAGCGGGCGGCCATTTCGTCCAGCGCCGGGCGGTTGGCGTCGGCGATGAAGTCGCGCACCCGCGGATCGCCCAGATAGGCGTCGTAGAGCTGATCGAAATGATGGCCCTTCACCGCATCGGTGGTGGCGGCGAAGGCGAAGAGATAGTCGACCGTCGCCGCCATCTCGAAGGCGCCCTTGTAGCCGTGGCGCATCACGCCCTCGATCCATTTCGGGTTGGCGGCGCGGCCGCGCACCACCCGGCCGATTTCGGCATCCAGGCTGCGGATCACCGGCAGCTCGGGCCGGCTGTGATCCGGGTGCCAGACCGCGGGCGCCTTGCCCGACAGCGCTTCGACCGCAGCGGCGGCGCCACCTTCGAACTGGTAATAGTCGTCGCTGTCGAGCAGGTCGTGCTCGCGATTGTCCTGGTTCTGGACCACCGCATCGGCGCGCGACAGCACCGCCTCGAACAGCGCCCTGGCACCCTCGCCCTCGGCGCCGGCACCATAGGCATGGCCGCCCCAGGTGAGATAGGCCTCGGCCAGATCGGCGCGGCCGGACCAGCCGCCCTCGTCGATCAGCGCCTGAAGCCCGGCACCATAGGCGCCGGGGGCCGAGCCGAAGACCCGGAAGCCGGCGGCACGCCGGGCGAGGCCGGGTTCCATGCCGTCGGCCACAAAGCCCGCGGCCTGGTCGCGCATTGCAGCCGCGATCGGGTTGGTCTCGTCATCCTCGTCGTCGAGCGCCGCGACGGCCCGCACCGCGCTGTCGAAGAGGTCGATCTGGGCCGGAAAGGCATCGCGGAAGAAGCCCGAGACGCGCAGCACGACATCCACCCGCGGCCGCCCCAGAACCCCCGCCGGCAGCACTTCGAAGCCGATCACCCGGCCCGAGGCGTCGTCCCAGCGCGGCCGGGCCCCGATCAGGGCCAGCGCCTGGGCGATGTCGTCGCCGCCGGTGCGCATATTGGCGGTGCCCCAGGCGGTCAGCACCATCCGCCGCGGCCAGTCGCCCTGTTCCTGGACATGGGCATCGACCAGCATGCCGGCCGATTTCCAGCCCAGCGCCCAGGCGGCCGGCGTGGGCAGTGCCCGGCTGTCGACCGAGAAGAAATTGCGCCCGGTGGGCAGTACTTCGGGCCGGCCGCGGGTCGGCGCCCCCGAGGGGCCCGGGGGCACGAACCGGCCGTCGAGCCCGGCGAGCAGCGCGGCCATCTCGGCGCCCCCGCAGGCATCGAGCGCGGGGCCGATCACCGTCTCCGCCGTCTTCAGCACGGCCGCGGTGTCGGTCCAGGCGGGGTCGCAGGCGATCTCTCCCGCCACCAGCGCGCGCGCCAGGGTCTCCAGCCGCTCGACCGTATCGCCCAGGCTGCGCCAGCCGGCAGAGGGCCCCAGCACCGCCGGGCGCGGCCCCGTCCAGACGGCGGCGAAATCGCGCGACAGTGGGTCGAAGCCCTCGGCCATCAGCCCCAGATCGCGGGCGAGCGCCCGCAGGATCGAGGCATCGCCGCCCTCGCCCGCATGGCGGGGGCTGCGCAGGATGGCAACCAGCAGATCCAGGCGCCGCGCCGCATCGGGGCTTTCGCCGAAGATGTGTAGCCCGTCGCGGATCTGAAGTTCCTTCAGGTCGCAGAGATGGGCGTCGATCCGGGCCAGCGCCGCCTCTTCGGCCATGCCGGTTTCCACGCCGCAATCCCGGTCGAGCCCCAGCCTCGCCGCCTCGGCGACGATGCCGCGGCCAAGCTCGGGCAGGCGGCGCGGATCCATGCCCGCCGCCTCGTAATATTCATCGACCAGCGCTTCCAGCCGGCCGAGCGGGCCATAGGTGCCGGCGCGGGTCAGCGGCGGGGTCAGGTGGTCGACCACCACCGCGCCGATCCGGCGCTTGGCCTGCGAGCCCTCGCCCGGATCATTGACGATGAAGGGATAGAGATTGGGCACGGGGCCCAGCACCGCCTCGGGCAGGCAGTCGGCCGAAAGCGCCAGCGCCTTGCCCGGCAGCCATTCCAGATTGCCGTGCTTGCCGACATGAACGATCGCATGGGCATCGAAATCCCGCCGCGCCCAGCCATAAAAGGCGACATAGCCATGGGGCGGCGGCAGGGCCGGGTCGTGATAGCTCTCGGACGGATCGATGTTGTAGCCGCGCGCCGGCTGCACGGCGACCGCGACCTTGCCGAACAGGTGCACCGGCAGGCGGAAGGCGCCCTCGGCCACGAAGGGGTCGGCCTCGGGCGCGCCCCAGCGATCCCCGATCCGGGCGGCCGCGCCGGGTGACAGCGTCTCGAAATGTGACCGATAGCTGTCGATGCTCCAGGCGACGCCGCCCTGGCGATCGCGGGTCAGATCATTGGTCGGCCCGGCCAGCAGGCGGGCCATCAGCGCGGCACCGTCGGGTGGCGCATCGCCGGTGTCATAGCCCGCATTCTTCAGCGCCGCCAGGATCCGGGCCACACTCTCGGGCGTGTCGAGGCCGACGCCGTTGCCCAGCCGTCCGTCGCGATTGGGATAATTGGCGATGACCAGCAGCACCCGGCGATCACCCGCCGCCGTGCGCGCAAGCCGCACCCAGGCGGCGGCCAGCGCCGCCACATGGTCGATCCGGTCGGGCCGGGGCGCCTGAACCAGGATCGGGCATTCGGTCGCCTCGTCCCAGCGCGCCTCGGCCTTGAAGGCGACGGCGCGGGTCAGCACCCGGCCGTCGATTTCGGGCAGGGCCACATGCATGGCCAGGTCCGACGGGCCCAGCCCCCGGCTGCTGCCGGCCCAGGCCGCCTCGGACGCGCCGGACAGCACCACCTGCAGCACGGGGCCGGGCAGGCCGTCGAAGGGGGTGCGCGCCGCGCCCCGGCCATTGGCATCGCCCAGCGCGAAAGCGGTGGTGTTCAGCACGATCGCGGCCTTCGCCCGCTCCAGCGCCGCGCGCACGAAAGCGGCCGCCGCGGGGTCTTTCAGGCTTTGGGCGTGGACCATCAGCGGCGCCAGACCGCGCGCCTCCAGCCCCGAGGCCAGCGCTTCCACCGCCGCCGTCTGGCCGCCAAGCGCCAGAGAGCGGTAGAAGACGATCGCCGCCACCGGCCGGCCGCCCGCCGCCAGGGCGTCGATGCGCGCCAGATCCGCCCCGGTCAGCCCGGCATCGGCCGGGGCGGTACCGGTGGTCGCCGGATGCAGCCCCGCCGGCGGCAGCCTGACGGGTGCGGGGCCGGGCACATCACGCCGGCCCAGCAGGTGCTGCGCATGGATCAGCAGACCGGCAGCATTGTCGATGCCATAGCCGTTGAAATAGGACCAGATCAGCGCCCGCTCCCGCGCCGAGACGGTCGACAGGCCGTCGAGCGAACTGTCGGGCCGGTCGTCGCCGGGAATGACCACCAGTGCCACGGCACGGCTGCGGGCCAGCGCCGTCAACCGCTCCAGCCCATAGGACCAGTAGGCGGCGCCACCCAGCAGGCGCACGATCACCAGCCGGGCGCGGGCCAGCGTGCGGTCGACCCAGAGATCGACCGACATCGGGTGTTTCAGCCGCTGAAGGTTGACCAGCCGAAGCTCGGGCGCATCGGCGCCCAGCCGGGCCTTCGCGGCCGAAAGGCAGGCGAGTTCGGTATCCGCAGCCGTGACCACGACCATCTCTGCCGGGCTCTGGCGGAGGTCGATCGCCTCGTCGCCATCGTCGATCCGGCCGGGTTCGGCTGCAAGCAGATGCATGACGCCGGTACCCTCAGCTTGCCGGACGGCCGCCGAGGGCTTCGGCCACCGCGGCGGGATCCAGCCCCTGGGCCCCGATCACCACCAGGCGCGAGCGGCGTGCCTCGCCCGGCTGCCAGGGCCGGTCGAACTGCTGCTGCAGCCGCGGGCCCACGCCCTGAACCAGCAGGCGCATCGCCTTGCCCGGCACGGCCACGAAGCCCTTCACGCGATAGATCGGGTGCGCCTCGACCGCGGCCCCGATGCGGCCCGGCAGTGCCTCGTGATCCACGCCCTCCGGCAGTTCGACCACGAAGCTCGCAAAGGCGTCGTGGCCGTGCTCTTCCTCGCTTTCGCCGTCGTGATGGCTGGGGCGGGCGGCAAGATCGTCCTCGACCGCCGCCCCCAGGCCCAGCAGCACGGCCGGGTCGACCATGCCGCGCGCGGCCTCCACCACCCGGGTGGCGGGGCGAAGCTCGGGCGCGATCGCGGCCCGGGCCCGGGCCATGCCGTCGGCGTCCAGCATGTCGGCCTTGGTCACCACCACCATGTCGGCGCAGGCCAGCTGATCCTCGAACAGCTCGTCGACCTCGGCCTCGTGGTCCAGGGTCTGGTCGGCGGCGCGCTGGCGGTCCAGCGCCTCGGGGTCGTTGGCGACACGGCCCTCGGCCAGGGCCGCGCCATCCACCACCGCGATCACGCCGTCGACGGTCGCACGGGTCTTCACCCCCGGCCAGGCGAAGGCCTGGACCAGCGGCTTGGGCAGGGCCAGACCGCTGGTTTCGATGATGATGTGATCGGGCCGCGGCTCGCGGGCGAGCAGGGCTTCCATGGTCGGCAGGAAGTCGTCGGCGACGGTGCAGCAGATGCAGCCATTCGCCAGCTCAATCACGTTTTCATCAGGGCACGTTTCTATACCGCAACCCTTCAGCAGGTCGCCGTCGATGCCGACATCGCCGAATTCGTTGACGATCAGTGCCAGACGACGCCCGCCGGCATTCTCGATCAGATGCCGGATCAGCGTGGTCTTGCCCGCGCCCAGGAAGCCGGTGACGATCGTCGCAGGTATTTTCGCCCGGGTGCTCATGCGCGCCTCGCGTTGGTTCGATCCGATCGCGGCAACGGTAGAGGTCGAATGGCCGCGCCGTCAATCCACTCTCTGACAGCCGGTCCGGGCTGCGAAATCACGTTGCGCGCGCCGGATCGGGCCGCTAGCATCGTGCCCGCACGTGGTGCCACCCCGATCCAGGCGGAGGGGGTGGAGAATTGGGAAAGCGGTACGCGGAAGGCTCATAGCCCCGCAAAGCCGCTGCTGCCCCCGCAACGGTGTGGAAGCTTAAAGGCCGTCGAAACCACTGGGTCGGAAGACCTGGGAAGGGACGGCCCCCGGTCCGGATCTCCGGTCCGACTTCCGAGCCCGGATACCAGCCCGTGACATGACCGGCAGGCCGCGGTGGGCGGTGAGCGCTGATCCAGGGGGGCCCCTCTTGCGGACCTGCGGTCCGGCCGTCATCCGCCCCCGTTCCGGATCCGTTTACAGACCAGTTAGCTGCGGTCGCTGTCCCGTTCCGTCGACGAGGATGCGACCCTGTTTATGCGTTTGACCTATTGGATTCAGGGGCTTGCAGCCCTGCCACCCCTCCTCGGCGCAGGTCTGGCCGGGGCGGCGGAAACCCGTCTCGACCCCCTGGCGGTCGAAGCGCCGGGCATCGAGGAGACGGCGACGTCAGACCTCGCGCGCCTGGGCTGGGAGATGGAGGTGGTGACCCGCGCCCAGATCGAGCGGGCCGGCCCCTCGGCCGACGTCACCCGGGTGCTGCAGCGCTATGTGCCGGGGCTCTACGTCGCCCCCAAGACGGGCCCCTTCGACTATGGCACCTATTCGCTGCGCGGCTCCAGATCGGCGGATATCCTGATCCTGCTCGACGGGGTGCGGCTCAACAACCGGCTCTATGGCGGGCTCTACATCGACACGATATCGACCGCCGCGATCGAACGGATCGAGGTGGTGAAAGGCGCCCAGGGGCTGATCTTCGGCACCGAGGCGGTCGCCGGGGTGATCAACATCGTCACCCGCCGGGGGACCGGCGACGATCCGGAGGGCGCAATCTCGGCCGGGCTCGCCAGCGACGGCGCCCGCCATCTCGACGGCCGGGCGGGCGACCGCTTCCCGAACGCGCTCGGTGCCCTGGATCTGATGGTGTTCGGCTCCCACGACCAGAGCAACGGCTACATCCCCTATCGCAGCGAGGACATCGACGCCACGGTCAGCGACCGCCGCCGGTCCTATCGCGTCGCCAATCTGGGCTTTCGCGCCACCCAGCATCTGGGCGATACCGCACGCGTTGATCTGTTCTATCAATACGCCGCCGGCAAGCTGGACTTCGCCCGTCCGGTGTCGAACCACGACACCTTCAACGACCGCACCCAGCACATCGTGACCGCAAGCTTCGAGCACACGCCCTCCCAGGCTTTCGACTACGCACTGCGTGCCCATCTCAATGTCTGGGACACGGACTACACCCGGATCTACAATCAGCCCGGCGGCGGCACGACCACGCTCAATGACGGCGACTATTGGGGCTTCAAGGATTACGGGCTGAAGGCTCAGGGCCGCTGGCGGTTCGCCGGCCAGGAACTGCTCTTCGGGGCCGACAGCCAGTTCTACCGGGGCGCCGATGACGTTCTGGTCATCGGCAAGCAGACGGGTGAGGCCTATGGGCTGTTCACCCAGCTCCGCCCACATCTGGATGCCCTGCCCGAAACCGATCTGTCGATCGGCACCCGCTACAACTGGACGGCCGACGGCGCCGAGGCGCTGGTCTGGTCGGCGAGCATCCGCCAGGGTTTCGGCCCGGCCTTTATCCGCGCGCTTGCCGGCACCTCCTTCCGCCTGCCCACCGCCGAGCAGCTCTATGCCAACGACGATTGCTGTGCGAAAGGCAATCCGGGCCTCGATCCCGAGACCAGCCGCGAGGTGGAACTGGGCGGCGGCGTCGATGTCGATCTCGGCCGCGATGCCCGCCTCACCCTGGAAGTCACGGCCTTCCGCCGCGAGATCGACGACATGATCGACGGCTCCGGCGACCGCTTCGTCAACGTTTCGGAAGGCGTGCTCTCGGAAGGCGTAGAGCTTGAGGCCGGGCTCGATTTCGCCCGCGGCTGGTCGACCGGGGCCGGGGTCACCTTCGTCTCGACCGAGCGCCGGGACACCGGGCTGCAGCTCGACAACATCCCGACCCGCCATGGTTTCGTCCGGATCGGCTATGAGATGCCGGATGACACGCGGGGCTTTGCGCCCGGTGACAGCTGGGGCGCCGATCTCTATGCCCGCCATGTCGGCAATGTCCGCGCCCGCGGCGTCGACTATGGCGACTATGTCGTCTTCGACGCCTCGGGCTTTTATGCCTTCGGCCCGAAAGGCGCCCATCGGCTGACCTTGACCGTCGAAAACCTCTTCGACCGCGACTATGCCACCGGCCGCACCACCGGCGCCTCGGGTCAGGTCGACCAGCTCGGCCGGCCGCTCACCGCAGAACTGCGCTATGGCTACAGTTTCTGAGCGATCTCCCGATCTGGTCCTCCTGCTGGCCCGCCGCGGCTATGGCAGTCCGCGGCGGCTGGAGGCCCTGCGTGCCGCGGTGGCAGCGCGTCTCGCCGACGAGACCGGTTTTGCGGGGCCGGTGGTGCTGGGTTTTGCCGAACTGGCCGTCCCGTCAGTCTCGGACGCCCTGGACATGTTCGCCGATCGGGGCCGGATCCGGGTGCTGGTGGTCGATCTGATCGTGCCCGCGGATATGAGCCTGCGCGGCTGGCTGCCCGGCGCGCTGCACGACTGGGCCAACCGCCGGGGCGTCGCACTCGACATCGCCTTTTCGGACCCGGTGGACGGCGACCCCGCCTTCGTCTCGGCGGTGGTGTCGCGGATCACCGGCGGGGCGGCGGAAGATGTCCGCCAGAGCCCCGCCACCGACAGCCGGCCGTCCTGGAACGACCCACCGGACCATGCCGTCCATCTCTTCGCCTGCGACGGGCCGCGCTGCGCCCATCGCGGATCGGGCGCCGTCTGGGCGGCGATGCTGGCGGCGCTGGAAGGGGCGGGGCTGCGCGGCAAGACGGCGGAGCGGGTGATGGTCACGCGCACCCGCTGCCTTTATCCCTGCAATCGCGGGCCGGTGGCGACGCTGCATCCGGGCGGTTTCTGGTATGCGGTCCCCGATGCCGAGGCCGCCCGCCGGATCGCGGTCGAGCATCTGAAGAACGGCCGGCCGGTAGCCGATCTGCTGTTCCGGGAGGGTGGCAGGTGACACGGCTGGCCGCCGCCCTGCTGCTGCTCTGCCTGGGCGTCATGGCCGGTCCGGCCGGGGCGGCGGATGGCTGCGGCAACCCGCCCCTGCCCGACAGCCCCCCTGAGCGGGTGGTGGTGGTGCATCAGCACGCGATCGAAATCCTTCTCGCGCTCGGCGTCACCGACCGGATCGTCGCCGCCGGCTATCTCGACGATGCCCTGCCGCCTGATCTTCAGACCGGCTTCGACCGCATCCCGGTCAAATTCGACCGTTATCTCGCCACCGAAGCGGTGGTGGGCCTGCTGCCGGATCTCGTGCTCGGCGGCTTCGCCGCGGCTTTCGGCATCGGCGGGCTGGGCCCGCGCGAGACCTTCGCGGGGCTCGGCATGCCGACCCATGTGCTCGCCTCGGGCTGCATGACCGCAGGCGATGATCCGGTCGCGACCGCCATCGCCGACATCCGGCAGATGGGCGCGTTGTTCGATCGGCGGCAAAGGGCGGAAGCGCTCGTGGCGGAGATCGAGGCCGGGCTGGAGGCCCTGACGCCCGGGCCGGCCGTGACCGTCTTCATCTATGACGGCGGCGAGAAGACCCCCTATACCGTCGGTCGCGACGGCCTGCTCCCCCTCCTGCTCGCCCGCGGCGGTGCCCGCAACGTCTTCGACGACACGCCCGGCCGCTGGGCGACGGTGTCGTGGGAAGCCGTGCTCGCCCGGGATCCGGATCTGATCCTGCTGGTCGATACCGCCGCCGACCCGGCCCCCCTGAAAGAGCGGCGGCTTCGCGCCGATCCCGCCCTGGCCGGTCTGCGTGCCCTTGAGACCGGCCAGGTCGTGACCCTCGCCTTTTCCGAAACCGTCGCCGGCATCCGCACCGGCCTGGCCGCCCGCCATCTGGCACGGATCCTGGCTGCAATCCGCCCCGGCGGGTAGGCATCAGGGGCGGCCGTCAGGCACCGCCCGGCACCAGCCGGTGTGCGACGCGGTCCCGGCCGGCGTCCTTGGCGTCGTAGAGCGCCCGGTCCGCCTCGATCAGCAGGGGCGAGGGCCCGGCGCCGCAATCCGTCGTCACCGCAACGCCGATGCTGACGGTCACGCATAGCAGCCGGCCATCCGGCAGATCCATCGCCTGGTCGGCAATGGCCCGTCGCACCCGCTCGGCCAGGGCCACGGCCTCGTCCGCCGCCATGGCCGGCAGGATGGCGGCAAATTCCTCGCCCCCCACCCGGGCGAAGAGATCCCCCGGGCGCAGCATCGCGGATGCCTTGCGGGCAAACACCCGCAACACCTCGTCGCCCGTGGCATGGCCGTGATTGTCGTTGATCGCCTTGAACCGGTCGATGTCGAGCATCATCGCCGCCACCGGATGTCCGGCGGCAGCGGCCCGGTCCATGGCCTTGCGCGCCTCGCGGTCGAATTGCCGCCGGTTGGCGACCCCGGTCAGCTGGTCGCGGGTGGCCATGTCGTGCAGGCGCTGCATCATCACCGCCCGATCGGTCATGACGCTCGAGATCGCGATCGGCGTCAGCGCGATCAGCGTCACGCCGATACGCAGCGACATCAGCGCATGTTGCCCGGCAAGCTCCGAGCCCAGCGCGATCACACCGGTCGCAACCCCGATCAGCATCATGGCGCTGACACCGAAGGCGATCAGGGCGTTCACGAACAGGCCATAGCGCACCGCGCACCACAGCAGGGCCGGCACCGGAAAGGCGATCGCCCCCGGCCCGCCGATCAGCGCGGCAATCGCCGCCGATGCCGCAAGCGCGCCCAGCGGGGCCAGCATCCGCGCATGCAGGCGCCCGGGCCACCGCAGCCCGTCACGGGTGGGAATGGTCAGAACCACGGGCAGGATGGCGATGTAATTGATCAGCTCGGTCGCAAACCAGATCACCCAGCCGGTCACCGGCGGCTGATCGAACAGGATCGCGTTCGCGATCGCACCGCCACAGCCGGCCGCGGCGGCGGCCAGGAAGATCACCAGGACCATCCGGATCACCGATGACGGCCGGCGCAGGCTGCGATCGGCGATGTCCAGATGCCGCGCGGCCAGATAGCCGGTGCAGATACCCGAAAGATTGGCCGCCGTCAGCAGCAGGGACGTGGCCGGATCGCTGCCGGTCACCAGATCGGCCGCCAGGAAGCCCGCAATCCCGCCCAGCCAGCCCATCGGCCCCCCCAGCCATGGCCAGCGGATCATCAGGCCGAGCATCAGGGCGTTGGCGGGCCAGAACGCCGCCAGAAAACCGGGCTCGCGGGTCAGGATGCCGAACAGGGCGGCGAAGAACATGGTCACGCCGACCATCAGCGCCCCCCGTCCGGCCCGGATCACAATCGGCGCCCGCAGCTTGCCCATCGACTGGTCGATCTCCACGACAGGTCAGGTGGCCCCTGACGGCCGGTGCTCCGCATCGGCAGGACCGCCCGATCCGTGACAGGTCAGGTGGCATCCGGAACTGTGCCGCAAACGAACTGCCCTGACCAGATTTCGCGTGGGTCCCCAGAGGCGGGACGCACCCGCCCGGGCGCGCCGATCCGCCGCAGATCCGTCGCTTGTCAGCGTCATCCGGCCGGCCCATAACATTCCCTGCAAATGCATCTATGGAGGCAGAGATGACCGCACATCCCGAAGGCGGGCCCGCCCGCCGCGAGGCGCTGACCCGCGAGGTGATGGCGGCAACCGGTCTTGACGACACGACGATCGGTCTGGTGGTCGACCGCTTCTACAACCGGGTGCGGGCCGATCCGGTGCTGGCGCCGCTCTTCGCCGCCCGGCTGTCGGATGCGGATTGGGGGCCGCATCTGGCGAAGATGAAGCGCTTCTGGGCCTCCCTCGCCCTGATGACCGGCGATTATCACGGCCGGCCGATGCAGGCCCATCTGCCGCTGCCGGTCTCGGGCGCCGATTTCGACCGCTGGCTCAACCTCTTCCGCGAGACCGCCACCGAACTCTGCACCCCCGCGGGTGCCGCCCTGCTGATCGACAAGGCCGAACGGGTCGCCGCCAGCCTGGAACTCGGCATCGCCGCCGGCCGCGGCCGCATGCTCCGCCGGGGCGAGCGGCTGCCGGCGATAACCGGCAGCCGCTGATCATCGGGGCAGAGGTTCGGTGCCTTCGGACAGGATCGTCATGAGGGCATCATAGGCGAACACCCGCCCACGCTTGCGCCCGGTCACTTCGCGCACGATGCCAAGCATCTCAAGCTGGCCAAGAGCGGCATTCGCGGTGGGGGTCGACAGCCCCGTCGCCGCCACAAGACCAGCTGCGGTCACGAACGGCGTCTGCCGCAGGACGTCCAGAACCCTCAGCGCTGAATTCGGGTTCGACAGCCCGGACATCACCCGATCGCGATCGTTCCGGTGCAGGTCGAGAATCCGCTGGGCAGCGCCATAGGCCTGTTCTGCGGTCTGCGCGACACCTTCCAGGAAGAAGGCGATCCAGCCTTCCCAGTCGCCGGCTTCCCGCACAGCCTGGAGATGGTCGTAATAGGCCCGTCGATGGGTCTTGAGATACAGGCTCAGATAGAGCAGCGGCTGGGCAAGGACTTCGGCCTGCAGCAGATACAGGATGACCAGCAGACGCCCGACGCGGCCATTGCCGTCCAGGAAGGGATGGATCGTCTCGAACTGCACATGAAGCATGGCGGCGCGGATGAGCGGCGGCAGGTTGTCGTCGGCGTGAATGAAGCGCTCCAGCGCATCCAGACAGGCATGCATCCTGTCGACGGGCGGCGGCACGAACATGGCATCCGACGGTCGCAGTCCGCCGATCTGGTTCTGCGTCCGCCGGAACTCACCGGGCGCCGCAGCCTCGCCCCGGCCGCTTCTGAGCAGGCGGGCATGCAGTTCGCGCACCAGCCTGAGCGAGAGCGGCAGATCCCGCAGGCGCTCCACGCCATAGATGAGCGCGTCGACGTAGTTGGAAACCTCTCGCACGTCATCGATCGGCACGCCCGCTTCCGCTGCGGCTTCAAAGCGGAGCAGGTCGGTCAGCGTGGATTGGGTGCCCTCGATCTGCGAAGACAGCAGCGCTTCCTTGCGGACATAGAGATAGAGAAAGAGTTCCCGCCGGGGCCGCATCGACACGATGCCGTCCAGGCGCCCAAGCGCCCGATCCGCCCGGCCGAGCAGGGCCATGAAGGGAACCGGATCGACGGCCGGAACCGGCGGCAGGGCCGGCGGGATAAACGCCGACACCCGCTCGTTCATCACGCTGATCGGGACCCGCTCTCCCAGGCGCCTCGGATCGACCACCATGCCCCCCAGACCCCTTATTTAAATTTTCGCGATTTTCTTTAATAAGCCCGCCGGCTGATTAAACGCCTTAAATAAGCGTGGGGCCAGCCCCTCGGCCGGCGGGGCCGGCTCAATAGACGACGTTGCGCAGAAAGCGCAGCAGGCCCGGGCCCTGGTTGACATAGGCGAAGGGGCGGTCGGTGGGGAAGGCGTGGAAGTCGCCCGTCTCGACGAGGCGGGTGGTGCCGTCGACCTCCACGGTCAGGCGGCCTTCCAGCACATAGACCATGTCCTGCCAGCCGGTGGGGTCGGGGCCCGAGGCATAGCGGTCGCCGGGGCCGAGCGACCAGAGCCAGAGTTCGGCCGCCTGGGCTGCCGCCACCCCGGTCAGCAGCGTGCCGCGGCTTTCGGGTGCCGCACCGGCCCAGGCGAGGGCGGCGATGCGGCCGCGATCCGCCGCCGGGTCGGGGCTGCGGACCAGGTCGACGAACAGCACGGCCAGCGCCGCCGCCAGCCGGTCGAGGGTGGCGAGGCTGACATTCGCGTCGCCGCGTTCGATGTTCACCAGCATCCGCCGGCTGACCCCGGCGCGCACGGCCAGCGCTTCCTGGCTCAACCCCGCCTCCTGGCGCAGCCGGCGCAGATTGCCCGCGACATGTTCCAGGATCGGCGGACGCTCCCCGTCTTGACTGTGCATTATATTGCCCATATCCTCCGCTCTGAGCAGTATACTACACCATGCTCCGGTCATCGGAAGCCCTCCCCCGCCCCCGTCCCGCCCGAAAGCCGCTGCGCGCCATGTCTTCCCGTCATCAGGGCTCGATCCTGCTGCCCGTCGGGCTGCTGCTGATCGCGATCACCTCCATCCAGAGCGGCGCCTCGCTTGCCAAGACGCTGTTCCCCGCGATCGGGGCTCAAGGGGCGGTGACGCTCAGGCTGGTCTTCGCCGCGATGCTGCTGATGGCGGTGTTCCGGCCCTGGCGGGCGCGCTTCACCACCTCGGCGCTCAAATCCGTCGCGATCTACGGCCTGGCGCTGGGGGGTATGAACCTCTCCTTCTATATGGCGCTGCGCACCGTGCCGCTGGGCGTGGCGGTGGCGCTGGAATTCACCGGCCCGCTGGTCGTGGCGCTGGCCGGTGCCCGCCGGCCGATGGATTTCCTCTGGGTAGCGCTGGCGGTGGCGGGGCTTGTCCTGCTGCTGCCCGTAGGCGGGCTGGAAAACGGCATCGATCCGCTGGGGGCCGCCTATGCGCTGGGGGCCGGGGCCTGCTGGGCACTCTATATCCTGTTCGGCCAGAAGGCCGGCGCCACCCACGGCATGCAGACCTCGGCCTATGGCGCGCTGATTGCGGCGGCGCTGGTGATGCCCTTCGGCATCCTGCATGCCGGCACCGGCCTCATCGACCCCGCGGTCCTGCCAGTGGCGCTGGTCGTCGCGGTGCTGTCGACCGCCCTGCCCTATTCGCTGGAAATGATGGCGCTGACCCGCCTGCCGACCCGCACCTTCGGCATTCTGATGAGCGTCGAGCCGGCCATGGCCGCCCTGTCGGGCCTGGTCTTCATGGGCGAGCAGCTGTCGGGTCTTCAATGGCTGGCGATCGGCGCGATCATCTCGGCCTCGGCCGGCACCACGCTGACCGCCAGGCGCGAGGCCGCCCCCGCCCCTGCCCCGGTTCAGCCGGCGACCGACTGACCGGCCGCGATCAGGTGCAGGAACGAGCCGGCGACCCGTCCGGCGCGCAAGCCCTGCGCCCCTTCGACCGCGGCCCCGGTCGCATCCTCCACCGACGACCAGAGCGGATCGCCCCGCTCGGCGGTGATGGTCGCATAGTGGAATTCATGGCCGCGCCAGAGCCTGCCCTCCAGCGGCCCCGCGACCATCCGGCCCAGGCGATAGCCAAGATGCAGCCGCCGCGCGGCAAAGCTGGTGGAAAGCCCCAGCAGCCCGGCCATCGGCCAGTCGCGGCCATCGGCATCGGTCAGCCCCTGGCCCAGCGCCATATAGCCGCCGCATTCGCCGAAGATCACCGCTCCCCGGTCGCGGGCCGCGACCAGCCCGCGCACCCAGGCGCGCCCGGTCGCAAGCCGCCCGGCATGCAGCTCGGGATAGCCGCCGGGCAGCCAGACGGCATCGGCCGACGGGTCCGGCGCCTGGCCCGCCAGCGGCGAGAAGGGCAGCACCTCGGCCCCCGCCGCGTGCCAGTCCGCCAGCAGATGCGGGTAGATGAAGGCAAAGGCATCGTCGCGGGCAAGGGCGATACGGCCGCCCGGCGGCGGCACCGCCGGCCCGGGTTCCGCCGCCACCAGCCGGGCGCCCGGGGTCGCCAGCTGGTTCAGAGTCGCCGGGCGGGCCAGCGCCACCACGGCATCCAGATCGACATGGGCCGTCACCAGATCGGCCAGCCGGTCGAGCAGCGCCTCCAGATCCGTGGTCTCGCGGGCCTGCACCAGCCCCAGATGGCGCGACGGCAGGGCGATATCGGCCCGGCGGGGCACGAAGCCCAGCGCCGGCACCCCCGCCTCGGCGGCAGCCGCCGCCAGCACGCGCCGGTGGCCGGGGCCGCCGACCCGGTTGAAGATCACCGCCGCCACCTGAACCGCCGGATCGAAGCTGCGGAAACCGTGGATCAGCGCCGCCGCCGATCGCGCCTGGGCCCCGGCATCGACCACCAGCAGAACCGGCAGGCTGAACATGCGCGCCAGCGCCGCCGCCGACCCGTCGCCGCTGGCCCCGGGTGCCGGCGCGCCGTCGAACAGCCCCATGACCCCTTCGATGGCCAGCAGCCCGGCAGGCGCCTGCATCTCGATCAGGCGGGCCAGCCGCCCGGGCGCCATCGCCCAGCCGTCGAGATTAACCGACGGCCGGCCCGCGGCGACCTCGTGAAAAGCCGGGTCGATATAGTCGGGCCCGATCTTGGCCGCGACGGGGCCGAGGCCACGGCGCCGGAAGGCGCGAAGCAGGCCCAGCGTCATGGTGGTCTTGCCGCCCGAAGAGGCGGGGGCCGCCAGGATCAGCGCCGGCGGCGGGGTCACGAGGCGGCCTTGTGTCCGCGGGTGCCGAGCGGGTCGGCCTTGGGCGTGCGGCTGCCGTCCAGCACCCCCATCCAGTCGAGCGCGGCGCGCAGCCGGACCACCGGCCCCATCACCACGATCGACGGCGCCTCCAGCCCGGCCGCCACCACATCGTCATGGGCGCGGGCGAGCGTGGTTTCCAGCACCCGCTGATGCGGGGTGGTGGCCCGGCTGATCACCGCCACCGGCTCTTCTGCGTCGCGGCCACCGGCGATCAGCCGGCTGGAGATCTCGCCCAGATGCTTGAGCCCCATATAGAGCACGATCACCGGCGAGCCTTTGGCCAGCGCCGCCCAGTCGATGCTGCCGGTCACACCGCCGGTGGTGTCGTGGCCGGTGATGAAGCTGACCACATGATTGGTGTCGCGATGGGTGACCGGAATGCCGGCATAGGCCGAGCCGCCGATCCCGGCGGTGACGCCTGGGATCACCCGGAAGGGAATGCCGGCCTCGACCAGCGCCAGCCCTTCCTCGCCGCCGCGGCCGAAGACGAAGGGGTCGCCGCCCTTCAGCCTGAGCACCCGCAGCCCTTCGCGGGCGAGTGCGATGATCCTGAGCGTGATGTCGGCCTGTTTCGGAGAGGGCCGGCCGCCGCGCTTGCCGGCATATTCAAGCCGCACATGGGGCCCGGCCAGGGCCAGGATCCGTTCATCCACCAGGGCGTCGTAGACGATGACATCGGCCGAGGCGATGGCATGGGCCGCCCCCAGCGTCAGCAGCGCCGGATCGCCGGGCCCCGCCCCCACCAGCCAGACCTGGCCGGGCGCGAAGGCAGGCAGGCCCAGCAGGCCGGGCAGCACCATGCCGGCACCACCCGGGGTCGCCCCCGGCATCTCCTTGCCCTCTGCCTCGCTCATCGCGCCATTCCTCCGTTTGTCACGGCCGGGCCCATGACCCTTCCGCCGCTTGATGATATCGTCGCGCCATGACCACGACCCGCGCCATACCGGAAACCCTGCCCGGCAATCAGACCTCCGGCCGCAAGCCTGGGGGCGGGCCGGCTGCGCCTGAGCTCCGCTCGGGCTGGACCACCGGTGCCTGCGCCACCGCCGCCACCGCCGCCGCCTTCACCGCCCTCGCCACCGGCCGCTTCCCCGAGCGGGTGGAGATCACCCTGCCCAGGGCCACCCTCCGCACGGGACAGCGCCCGGTTTTCGATGTCGCCGAGCGCCGGGTCGAGCCCGACGGCGCCATGACCGCCGGCATCGTCAAGGATGCCGGCGACGACCCCGACGTCACCCATGGCGCGCTGATCCTGGCAACGCTGCACCCGGGCCCCCGCGGGACGGGCGTCACCTTCCGCGCCGGTGCCGGCGTCGGCACCGTCACCCGGCCCGGCCTGCCGATCCCGCCCGGGGAACCGGCGATCAACCCGGTGCCGCGGCGGATGATGACCGAGACCGTGGCCGAACTCGCATCCCTGCTCGACCATCCGGGCGATGTCGCCATCACCATCTCGGTCCCCGGCGGCGCGGCCCTTGCCGAACGGACCTGGAACCCGCGCCTCGGCATCCTGGGCGGGATCTCGATCCTGGGGACCACCGGCGTGGTGGTGCCCTATTCCTGCGCCGCCTGGATCCATTCGATCCATCGCGGCGTCGATGTCGCCCGCGCCACCGGCCTCGACATGGTCGCCGGCTGCACCGGGTCGACCTCGGAAGCCATGCTGCGCCGGTTGCTGCCCGATCTGCCCGACCACGCCCTGATCGACATGGGCGATTTCGCGGGCGCGCTCGCCAAATATCTCCGCAGCCACCCGGTCCCCCGGCTGGTGGTGGCCGGCGGCTTCGCCAAGCTGGTCAAGCTGGCCCAGGGGGCGCTCGACCTGCATTCCAGCCGTTCGACGGTGGATTTCGGCCGTCTTGCGGGGCTTGCCGCCGGCATCGGCGCCGGAGCAGAGCTGACCGCCACGATTGCGGCCGCCAACACCGCCAAGCAGGTGCTCGACCTCTGCGGTGCCGCCGGGCTCGACATCGCCCGGCCGGTGGCCGAGGCGGCCGGGGCGACGCTCGCCGCCGCGGTCGCACCCGCCGCAGTGGTCATAGACGTGGTGGTCGCCGACCGGGCGGGCAAGCCCGTGGCCGCCACCGCCGGGATCCGGATCTGAGCCGATGGTCGAGCCGCTCAAGCTTCTGATCCTCGGCGGCACGGCCGAAGCCGCCGCCCTGGCCGAGGCCGCCACCGCCGCCGGCCACGAGGTCTGGACCTCGCTCGCCGGCGCCACCCAGACACCGCGGCGCCCGGCCGGCCGGCTGGTCTCGGGCGCTCTGGGCGGTATCGACGGACTGACCCGGCTGCTGGCCGACGAGGGGTTCGACCGGCTGGTCGATGCCACCCATCCCTTTGCCGAGACGATATCGGCCAATGCGGTCGAAGCCGCAAGGCGCGCGGGTGTTCCCCGGATCACGCTCCGCCGCCCGCCCTGGACCGCCGGCATCGGCGACCGATGGTACGGTGTCGCGGATCTGGCCGAGGCGCTGGAGACCCTGCCGCGCGCGGCAGCGCCCGAGGACGGGCGGGTCTTCGTCGCCACCGGCCGGCGCGGGCTGAACCTGCTGGCGGCGCGGGCCGAATACAGTTTCGTGGTCCGCACGATCGAGCCGGTGGCCGTGCTGCCGCCCGGGGTCGACGTCACGCTGGTCCGCGATCGCGGCCCCTTCGACCTTGCCGCCGAACGAGGCTTCTTCACCGAACACGCGGTCTCGGCGGTGATCGCCAAGAATGCCGGCGGCACCGGTGCCGAGGCCAAGATCCAGGTCGCGCGCGAATGCCACATCGCCGTGCTCATGATCGACCGTCCCCCCTCACCGCCGGGCCTCTGGGCCAGCCGGGTCGACGAGGTGGTCGACTGGCTGGCCCGGCCGGTGGCGGAAGACCAGGCGCTCCCCCCGGTCAGCCGACCATAAGCACCAGACCGGCGGCGGCGATGCCGGCGCCGATCAGACGCTCGACCCTGGCCACCTGCAGCTTCTGCAGCCCCATGGCGATGCCGATGCCGGCCAGATGCAGCAGGCCGGTCGCCGCCAGGAAGCCCAGAGCGTAGAGCGCCGCCGAGCCGTCGCCCGCCATCTCGGTGCCATGGGCATGGCCGTGGAACAGGGCGAAGACGCCGGCGATGGCGGCCGCCGCCACCGGGTTCGGGCGGAAGGCGAAGGCGATCATCAGGCCGAAGACCACGATCGAGGCGACGATGCCGAGTTCCACCCCCGGCAGGCCGATCCCGGCCATGCCGAGCGCGCCGCCGGCGATCATCAGCGCCATGAAGCCGAGCGGCGCCGCCCAGATCATGCGGCCGCCGGTCTGCCCGGCCCAGAAGCCGACCGCGAGCATGGCCAGAACATGGTCGAGACCACCGATCGGATGGGCGAAGCCGCTGGCGAAACCGGCCACCTCGTGGCCGGTATGGGCGAAGGCGGGGCCGGCCACCAGTGCGGCAGCGGCGGTCAGCGGCAGGATCAGGCTGCGTCGGAACATGGGATCGTGTCTCCGTCGTCGGGACGTCCGGTGCGGACAGGGTTCGGGAAGGGGTCTGAGGGGGCGCCAGAGCCGGTGGGAAATGACACTCAGCGGGAGAGGATATCGGCGTCCCCGACGCGGGGGGCAGCGCCGGCCGCGGGGTCGGGCAGGCTGCCCCGGGGACGTTTCGGGGCAGCACGCACCGGCCGCAGCACATGCGCATGTCCCGGATCATAAAGCGCGCTGTCGGCGAAGTCGCCGGGCTCGAAGACCCGGCCGACCAGGATCAGCGCGGTGCGGGTGATCTTGGCCGCGCGCACCCGGGCGGCGATATCGGCCAGCGTGCCGCGGATGATCATCTGGTCGGGCCAGGTCGCCCGATAGACCACCACCACCGGGCAGTCGTCGCCGTAATAGGGGGCCAGCGTCCGGTGGATCTGGGGCAGGAAACGGATCGACAGATGGATGGCGAGCGTCGCCCGCGACCGGCCCAGCTCTTCCAGCGTCTCGCCTTCGGGCATGGGCGACGAGGCATGGCCGGTGCGGGTCACGATCACCGTCTGCGAGATGCCGGGCAGGGTCAGCTCGCTTTGCAGCGCCGCCGCGGCACCGGCGAAGGCAGGCACCCCCGGGGTCACGTCGAAGGGGATGCCCAGCGCCTTCAGCCGGCGCATCTGTTCGGCCGTCGCCCCATAGATCGAGGGATCGCCGGAATGGACCCGGGCGACATCCTCGCCCCGCTCATGCGCCGCCCGCATCTCCTCCACGATCTCGTCGAGGGTGAGCGGAGCAGTGTCGACCACCCGGGCGCCCTGCGGTGCCCAGGCCACCACCTCGGCCGGCACAAGAGAGCCGGCATAGAGGCAGACCGGGGCGGCGGCGATCAGGTCGCGGCCGCGGATGGTGATCAGATCGGCCGCACCGGGGCCGGCACCGATGAAATGAACCGTCACGCCACGGCCTCCCCTGATCCGGTCCGGCCGAAACCGGCATCTGCAAAACTGTCCTCGCCGCGGCTGCCATAGCCGCGGGGGGTGTAGACCCGGCTGCCCTGCCCCAGTTCCAGCCGCCGGCTGCCCCGGGCGCCGACCATCACCAGGGTCAGCATGTCCACGGCATCGACCGCGAGCCCGTCCAGATCGGTGATGGTCACCGTCTCGTCGGGCCGGCCCAGATTGCGGGCCAGGATCACCGGGGTGGCGCCGCCGCGCGCCTCGATCAGGATCTCGCGGGCGCGGGCCAGCTGATGGCGTCGGCGGCGCGAGACCGGGTTGTAGAAGGCGACCACGAAATCACCGGCGGCCGCGGCCCGGATCCGGCGTTCGATCACCGTGAACGGCGTCATCAGATCGGACAGCGAGATGGTGCAGAAATCATGGCCGAGCGGCGCGCCCGCCCGTGCCGCTGCGGCCTGGAGCGCCGAGATGCCGGGCGAGACCTGCACCGGCACATGCGCCCAGCCGGGGCGAGGCTCGCCCAGATCCTCGCCGCGCTCGATCAGCTCGTAGACCAGCGCCGCCATGGCATAGATGCCGGCATCGCCCGAACAGACCAGAGCCACGCTCCGCCCCTCCGCCGCCAGATCGAGTGCCGCGGCGACGCGGCGTTCCTCTTCGCCCAGCTCGTAGCCGTGGCGACGCTTGCCGGCCGCCGCCGGGCCCAGCAGGTCCAGATAGAGGCCATAGCCGACCAGGTCGGTCGCCTCTGCGACCATGCGGTCGACCTCGGGCGTGCGCCAGTCGGGCCGGCCAGGGCCGATGCCGACGACATAGAGCATGCCCGGCGCGCGCCCGACGTCGCCCGCGATGATCGGCGCCGGGGCGAGCGCCACCGCACAGGTCGCGCGCGGCGATTTGCGCTTGGCCACGATCAACTCCCCCGCGGGGCCCGCCGCCGCCAGGGCCGCCGCCTCGGCGACGCCCGCCACCCCCACCGTCGCCCTGACATAATCGGACGGCGTTGCAAGCCGCGGGGTTTCCTCGGCAAGCCGCGCGGCGGGGAAAACCCGCACCGGCAGGCCGCGCGCGGCGGCCGCGGCGGCGATCCCGGCCTCGTCGGCCTTGATGTCGATGGTCGCGATCAGGGCCACGGCCCCGGGCGCCAGACCGGCACCGGCCAGGGTCTCGTCGATCAGCCCGCCGATCTCCTCGGCCCCGGCACCGCGTTCGCAGCCGATGCCGACGGCAAGGCGGGCCGGATGATAGAGCAGCCCGCCCGCCGGCACCTGCCGAAGCCGGTGATCGATCACCAGCGGCACGCTGCCCTCCGCTGCCTGTGGCAGGGGGGCGAGCCAGTCGGGAAGATCCGCCTCGCCCCGCACCGAGGCCCCGGCGACCAGCGCCGCCATGGCGGGTTTCGGATCCAGCCCCGCCGCCAGCCGCCAGCCGGCCGGCGGGTCGTCGAGCGCGACGCCGAAGCGCAGATCGCCCGCGGTCGTGACAGCGGCCACCGCCCCCAGCGCCGTTGCCAGATGGCGGGCCAGATCATTAGCACCGTGATGGCCGCCCAGAAGCGGCACGACCGCACTGCCGTCCTCGGCGAGTGCCAGCACCGGCGGCTCGGCCGTCTTGTCGGCCAGGACCGGAGCGAGCATGCGGATCAGCGCGCCGGCAGCCGCAATGCCAAGGATCGGCCGGCCGGCCAGGAACAGGTCGCGCAGCCCCTCGGCCACGGGATCGAGCGGCACGACCAGGGCACGATCATCCGCCGCAAGCCGGGCATGGGGGCCGGTGATCACGGCGCCGGGCAGCAATGCCTGAACCCGCCGGGCCAGCGGCAGCCCCGAAGGCCCCAGGATCAGAACGGCCGGAGCGGCGATGGAAGAGATGTCGGTCATGCTGTCGCCTCGCCGCGCCGGTGAACCAGAATCAGGCTGAAATAGGGCGCCGCCTCGTCGGGGAGGTCGGCAAGCTTCAGGATGCGCTCCCCCGGCCAGGTGGCGCGCTCGACATACCAGGCCCGGGCCAGCAGGCCGGCCTCCCCCAGCACCCGGCGCAGCTTGGGCAGATGCCGGCCGACCTTGAGGAAGGCCATGCCGTCGGCCGCGGCGATCCGCGCCGCAAGCTCCGGCTCGGGCAGGGTGGCGGGGATCATCGCCAGACAGTCGGTGCGGGCGGCGAGCGGCAGGCCGATCCGCGCCGCCGCCCCGGCCATGGAGGTGATGCCCGGCACCACCTCGACCGGAAAGCGGCCCTGGAGGCGGGCTGCCAGATACATGAACGAGCCGAAGGTGAGCGGGTCGCCCTCGCACAAGAGGCCGACATCGCGGCCCTCCGCCAGATGGGCGGCGATGGCCGCGGCGCCGGCATCATAGGCGGCAGCCCCGGGGCTGCGGTCGTCGCGCATCGGCATCTCGATCTCGACCAGCACCGCCCCGGGCGCGATCAGCCCGCCCGCGATGCTGAGCGCCATCCCCCGGGCGGCACCTGCCGCGCGGATATGGGCGATCACCCCCAGCCTGCCGAGCAGCCGGGCGGCCTTCAGCGTGATCAGCTCCGGATCGCCCGGCCCGAGGCCGAGACCAATCAGCCGGCCGGTCGTCGAACCTGCCCCGCTCATGCGCGCCGCCAGGCCCATTGGGTGACCGGCATCGCCGCCCGCCAGCCCAGATGCGGCCCGACCGGTTCGGCGCGGGCGATCTGGATGCGGGTCAGATCGCCGCCATGACGGGCCTGGACCTCGATCAGCGCCGCCTCTCCCGACAGGGTCACGGCATTGGCGACCAGCCGGCCGCCCGGCGGCAGCAGAGTGACCAGATGGTCGATCAGCCCCGCCTGCGCCACGGCGCCGCCCAGGAAGATCGCATCCGGAACCGGCAACCCGGCCAGCGCCTCGGGCAGATGGCCCTCGATCAGCGTCAGCCCCGGCACGCCCAGCCTGAGCGCATTGGCCCGCGCCCGATCCAGCCGGTCGGGCCGCTGTTCGATGCCGATCGCCCGGGCGGTCGGCTCGGCCCGCAGCCATTCGATTGCGACCGAACCATTGCCGGTGCCCAGATCCCAGAGCAGCGCGCCCGGCGCCGGCATCAGCCTGGCCAGGGTGATCGCCCGCACCTCGCGCTTGGTCAGCTGGCCGTCATGATCGAAGGCATCATCGTCGAGCCCGGCAAGGGTCGGCAGCCAGTCGGTCGCGGGTGCCGCCACCAGTTCGACCGCGACCGTGTTCAGATCGGCCGCCGGGCGCGGATCCCAATCGCCGGCCGTCCCGCGGCGCAGGGCTTCGCGCGGGCCGCCCAGGCATTCGAGCACGACCATCGGGCTGGCCCCGAAACCGCGTTCGGCCAGACGGGCGGCGATCGCCGCCGGGGCCGCGCCGTCGTCGGTATATATAACGAGACGCGCGCCGGGCTGAAGATGGCGGTCGAGCAGCGCCAGCGGCCGGCCGTGCAGGGTGATGATCCGCACCTCGGGCAGCGGCCAGCCCAGCCGGGCACAGACCAGGCTTGCGGCCGAGGGGGCCGGGTGCACGCAGAGCGCATCGGCCCCGAACCAGCGAGCGAGCGTGGTGCCCACACCCCAGCAGAAGGGGTCGCCGCTGGCCAGCACCACCAGGCGGCGGCCGCGCGCGGCCTCGATCGCCGGCCGCAGATCCTTGAGCGGGCTGGGCCAGGCCAGCCGCGGGCGGGCGTCGTCGTCCGGCAGCATCGCCAGATGGCGGTCGCCGCCGATCAGCAGCTCCGCCGCGGCCACCTCGGCCCGGGCCTCGGTGCCGAGACCGGCCAGGCCATCCTCGCCGATGCCGATGATGGTGATCCAGGGGGCGGTTGCGGTGGTCAGGGTGGCGCCGTCCATCATCCCGCCCCTTCCTCATTGGGGGCCCAGAGGGCGTTGACCGCGGCCGAGGCCATGGCACTGCCGCCCATCCGCCCCGGCAGGGTGAGGAAGGGCACGCCGCAACCGGCCTCGATCAGCGCCTGCTTGCTTTCGGCGGCCCCCACGAAGCCGACCGGAAAGGCCAGGATCGCCGCCGGGCGCGGCCCGCCGGCGGCGACGATCTCCAGCAGGCGGAACAGGGCCGTGGGCGCGTTGCCGATGGCGACCACGGCGCCGGCCAGCCGGTCGCCCAGCGCGTCGAGCGCCGCGGCCGAGCGGGTGGTGCCGTCGCGCGCCGCGATCGCCGCGGTCTCGTCACGGTCCAGCCCGCAGAGAATGTCGGTGCCGGCCGGCAGCCGGCGGCGGATGATGCCCGAGGCGACCATGCGGCAATCGGCGATCACCGGTCGGCCCCTGGCCAGCGCCGTGCGCCCGGCTGCGGCCGGATCCCCCTGCCAGGCAAGCCGGGAAGCCACTTCGACCATGCCGCAGGCATGCACGACCCGAAGCGCCAGCGGCACCAGGGCCGGCGGCAGCCGGTCAAGCTCCGCCTCGGCCCGGATGATGGCGAAGGAGCGGGCGTAGATCTCGTCGGGCAGGCGCAGCCAGGCCGTGCTCATCCGCCCGAAGCCTTCTTCAGGCTGGCCGCTTCCCTGTTCAGGCTGGATGGGCCCAGCGGATGATCGGCATGAGGATAGGGGTGGTGGTGATGGCCATGATCATGGCCGGCCCCATGGTGATGGTGCCCGTGGTCGTGCTCGTGCCCGTGCTGATGATCATGATCATGATCATGATCATGATGGTGATCGTGGTCATGGGCGTGATCATGGTGATGATGGTCGTGCCCGTGATCATGCCCCGCGGCACCGGTGCCGATGCCCTCCACATGATGGTGGTGGCTCTCCTGCGGCAGGCCGCGCTCGGCCTCGAAGCCCAGCACCTGAACGCGGTATTTGCACATCTGGCAGTTCATGTTGCCGGTGCCCTGCAGGATTTCCTGCCCCCGGTCGATCATGGTCTCGACCACCTGCGGGTGGTCGCGCAGATAGCGGGCCTTCACGAATTCGATCTCGGGGAAATCGGCCGCCACCCGGTCGACGGCGTCGTAGATCCGGTTGACCAGAATGCCGGTGAACAGGAAATACGGGAACACCACGACCCGCCGGAAGCCCAGCCGCACCGCATGGCGAAGTGCCGGTTCGGTCAGCGGGAAGGTGACGCCCGAATAGGCCGTCTCGGCCCAGCCGAGGCCCAGCCCTTCCCACAGCATGCGGCCGACCTTGGCGACATTGGAATTGGCATCCGGGTCGGACGCGCCGCGGCCCACCACCACCAGCAGGGTGTCGTGGCGCGGGATGGGGTCGGTGGCCGGGCGGGCGGCGTCGGCACGGGCGATGGCCGCCTCTACCCGCTCTCCCGCCGCCTTCAGCATCCGCGGGTCGATGCCCAGTTCACGGCCATAGCGGATGGTGAAGCCGGGATCGGCCCGGCCGCCGGCCATCTCGCCGCCCGACCGCACGCTTTCCTGATAGGTGTTCAGCACCGAGGGGATGTCGTTCTTGGCATGGCCGGCGGCGAACAGCATGCCCGGCACGGCCAGAACCTCGCGCACCCCCTGAGCCCGCAGCCGGTCCAGGCCGTCGCGGATGATCGGGCGGGCGAATTCCAGATAGCCGTATTCGACGGGCACCGGGGCAAAGCGGCGGCGCAGCTCTATGGCCAGCTCGGCGAATTCGTCGACCGCCCCCTGATCGCGGCTGCCATGGCCGCAGATCATCAACCCCTGACCGGCTCCAAGCCCGAACATCGCGTTCCGTCCCTCCGTCACACTGCTGTCGGTGCGGAAGCGGCCGATGGACGAGGGACATATATATACCGAGAGGAAGTGCGCTGCGTCGGCGTCGCGTGGCAGCAGAAAACCGCCGCCGCCGGCAGGGTGCAGGCGGCGATGCCATCGCGATCGTCCACGCGGGCTTCCATCCAGGATCCGCCCGTCCGCCGGCGATCATCCCGCCCGCGAAGCCCCGTCGCGTCTGGCGTCCCGGGGCGTGGTGGCCGGTCCCGCATCGGGCCGGCCTTGTGCAACCACCATGCGTCAACCGCGCGAAGGATGCAACACCTCGCCGATTTTCAATCAACAGGAGAGAATTCGTCCCGTCACGCATCCCGGGGCATCGAACTCTGTCCCCCACCATGCTGCAGATGCCCGCGCCGGATACCCTGAGGTTGCACCGCCCGCACCTGCGACACCGCGGCACAGGGTGCCCGAGCGGGCACGAGCCCAAGAGGCGAGTGCTGAAAAATCAATGGGTTGGCTAAGCCAATCCCTTGTAAAGCAAGGGGTTTTCATTCTTGACACGCATAGGGCTTCCCCGTATGGTTCACGCGCCTTCGGCAGCGCTGTTGCGGCGCGGCCGGCGTGCCCGGATGGCCGGATGCCAAGGTGCGGCAGCAGAAATGCGGTCCGCCTGGCGCCGGAAATCCAGAGGCGCCTTCCACCGACCGGATGCTCAAGGCGGGCCCACGCTCATGGATGACCGGGACGACTCGGGACTGAAAGAGCTTGAAGCCCGACTGAAGCAGGCACGATCCTCCACCGGCCGCCGCACGGGCGACGGTCCGGGGAATTCGCGTGAGCCGGTGAAGGGCATCGGGTTCGCCGCTCGCGTCGGGACGGACCTCCTGGCGGCTCTCGTCGTCGGGCTCGGGCTTGGCTGGTTCATCGACCGCTGGCTCGGCACGGCGCCCTTCGGAATGCTCGTCTTCTTTCTATTTGGTGCGGCGGCCGGCATACGCAATGCCTATGCCTTCGCCAAACGGACGATGAACGAGATCGATGAAGGCGAAGCGCAGGGCAACGGCCCGGCCGGGCCCCCGCAAGGGGACGGGTCGGGACGGCAGGACGGCCCCGGTGATGCCGGACGGAAAGATTGACGGGTCTGCGGGTCGACCGCGGGCAAGGGTGCGGAAGGTGGCCGGCATGCGGGAACTCCCCGGTGCCGACGGCTCCGGCCAGGGTTGAGTTCTTAACGAAGAGCGAGGGCCACGGTGGCGGAAGCACATAGCCCGCTTGAGCAGTTCCACATCAAGCGTCTGGTCGACCTCCAGATCGGCGGCGTCGACATCTCCTTCACCAACTCGTCGCTGTGGATGTTCATCGCCATCGCGGCCGTTACGCTGTTCCTGACGCTGGGCTCGCGCAATCGCGCCCTCGTTCCGGGCCGCGGACAGTCGATGGCTGAGATGTCCTACGAGTTTGTCGCGAACATGCTTCGAGACAACGTGGGGTCGGAAGGCCGGAAGTACTTCCCCTTCATCTTCACGCTGTTCATGTTCGTCCTGTTCGCCAACCTGGCGGGCATGCTCCCCTACAGCTTCACCACCACCAGCCACATCGTCGTCACCTTTGCGATGGCGCTGTTCGTCTGGCTGCTGACCACTGTGATCGGTCTGGTGAAGCATGGCGGTCACTTCTTCAGCTTCTTCGTTCCCCAGGGCGTGCCCCTGTGGATGATGCCGCTGGTGGTGCCGATCGAGATCATCTCCTATCTGTCGCGTCCGATCAGCCTGTCGGTGCGACTGTTCGCGAACATGGTTGCCGGGCACACGATGTTGAAGGTGCTGGCCGGCTTCATCGTCGCGCTCGGTGTCGCGGGCATTGCGCCTCTCGTGGTGGTCGTGGGCCTCACCGCCCTCGAACTCTTCATCGCCGCGCTGCAGGCCTATGTCTTCGCGATCCTGACCTGCATCTACCTCAACGACGCGCTGCACCTGCACTGAGATCCGGGACCGGATCCGACCGACCGGCGATGTCGCCGGCCGGTCCCCGGTCACGGGCAGGTATCAGGCGATCGCCTCTCTGAAAACCAGTCCCTTTGTCAAGATAAGGAAGTTGAGCGATGGAACTGGAAGCCGCAAAGATGATCGGTGCCGGCCTCGCGGTGCTTGCGCTGTTCGGCGTCGGTATCGGTATCGGCAACATCTTCTCCTCGCTGGTCAGCTCGCTGGCGCGGAACCCCTCGGTCCGCACCACCGTGTTCCCCCTCGCGATGCTCGGCTTCGCGCTGGTCGAGGCGGTCGGCCTCTTCGCCCTGCTGATCGCGCTGATCATCCTCTTCGTGTTCTGATCAGCACGACGGCCGGGAACCGGTACCGAGCGGGCCCGAGGGGTGTGAAAACACCGCCTCGGGCGCGTTCGTGAGGGCGGGGACGGCAGACGGCCGCCGGGCGAGACCCTTCCAGGGGCACCGCTTCGGGCAACGGCACGATCCTCCGTCCACGCCAGACTTTCGCCATGACGGACGGCCCATATCCGGGCCCCGTCCACGAAATGCCCCGGGAGACCCATGCCTCAGTTCGAACCGAGCACATTCGCGTCGCAGATCTTCTGGCTGGTGGTGTCCTTCGGCCTGCTCTATCTGCTGATGTCGAAGATCGCGCTCCCGCGCATCGCCGATATCCTCGAGGTGCGCCAGGACCGTATCGCCGCCGATCTCGATCGTGCCGAAGCGCTGAAGCGCGAGGCCGAAGAGGCGCGTGCGGCCTATGAAGCGGCGCTCGCCAACGCCCGCGCCGAAGCCCAGAAGCTTCTGGAGCAGGCCGGCGAGCAGGCCCAGGCCGAGGCCCAGCGGCAGCTCGACGCGCTCGACGAGCGTCTGGCCGCCAAGGTCCGCGAGGCCGAAGCCGCCGTTGCCGCCGCCAAGGCGGACGCCATGGCCGATCTCGCGTCGCTCGCGACCGAGACCGCCGAGGCGGCCACCGCGAAGCTGGCCGGTGCGCCGGTCGATGGTGCTGCGGTCCGCAGCGCCGTCGATGCCGCCCTGGCCGCCACCTCGTCGCGGAAGGAGTGAGGCCGATGTTCTCCGATCCCACTTTCTGGGTCGCCGTCGCCTTCGTCCTCTGCATCGCCGGGCTTGGCTTCCTGAAGGTCCACAAGGCCATCGGGGGCATGCTCGACGCCCGTGCAGCCGCGATCCGCGCCGAACTCGATGCCGCGCAGAAGCTGCGTGAGGACGCCCAGGCGCTCCTCGCCCAGTATCAGCGCAAGCAGCGCGAGGCGATGCAGGAAGCCGAGCAGATGGTCGCCCATGCGCGCACCGAAGCGAAGCGCATCGTCGAAATGGGCCAGACCCAGCTGGCCCAGTCGATCGAGCGTCGCGAGCGCATGGCCGCCACCAAGATCGCCCAGGCGGAAGCCGATGCGATCGCCGAGGTCCGTGCGACCGCGGTCGATGTGGCGATGGCGGCGACCGAGCAGGTGCTGCGCACCCAGCTCTCGGCCGACCGTCAGGCCAGGCTGGTGGACGACACCATCGCCGGCCTCAAGACCCTGCACTGATCCGCGTCTCCCGCGATCCGGGCAGTTCCGAAACGCCCCGCCGGTTTTGCCGGCGGGGCGTTTCGCGTTTCGGGACCGGCCCTCGCAGGTGCTCCGACGTCAATATAATGTCGCGTCACTGGCCTGATATATCGACGCCGATGTAATGTCATGTCACCGGACTGATCGTCCGGCGTCGATGTAATGTTTCGTCACCGATGTGGCCCACCGTTGACCCGGTGCGTCTGGAGGCTCGCCATGTGGCCGGTGATCAGGCAGGATGCACCGGCGGGAGAAATGACGGCCGGCCGGGCGAAGACCTGCCGGACGGCCGGGGCATGTGGCGACGGGGACAGGGCGTGCGGCAGTTTCGATCACTGAGAGTGGCGGTGTTTCTGGGCGTGGCCGCCATCCTGGGCGTCACCGCCGCCGTGATCCTGCCATCGACCACCGCCCTGCTGGAGCGGAGCTTCGTCTCGGAACGCGAGCGCGAGGCGACCAACCCCATCGATCTTTTCGCCACCAGCCTGCGCGAGCGTTTCCAGTCGCTGATCCGCCAGAAGGTCGATGCCGTCGAACAGCGCAAGACGGCGCTGCGCGACCAGGGCGACCAGGTGGTCTCGGTGCTCTCGGCCCTTCGCCGCCTGGCCGCCAATGGCGGGATGAGCGAGACCGCCGCCCGCAACACCGCCCTGCAATGGCTGTCGGACCAGCCGCGCAGCGAGGCCCGCTATGTCATCGTCTATGACGGCGAGATGCGGGTGCTGATCCACCCGGATGCCTCGCTGCTGGGCCAGACGCTGATCGACGGCCGCGACATGAAGGGCCGCCCGGCCTTCAAGGCCGCGCAGGAGGATGTCCTTCAATATGGCGACACCTTCTCCACCTTCCCCTGGCAGAGCCTGGACGCCACCGAGACCCGGCTGAAATTCGGCTATTTCCGCAATTTCGAGCCCTGGGGCTGGACGGTGGCGGTGATCGCCGACGCCGAGGACGTGCAGCGCGCGGCCGATGCCCAGATGGCGCAGATGATCCGGGACCTGACCAACAGCGTCCATGCCCTCCGCCTGGGGGATCGCGGCCGGGCGATGATCTTCGACGGCCAGGGCCGGCTGGTGATCCCGCCCCAGGGCGGCGATGCCGCCTGTGCGGCGATCAGCACCGCGGTCGACAGCTGCGCCGGCGCCTTCGCCATGCTGCCGCAGGACCTGCCCCGCCAGGACACGATTGCGGTGCCGCCGCCGGCCGGGGCCGACGACGTCGTGCTCTACGCCCATCTGTTCAAGCCGCTGGACTGGCGGGTGACGATGCTGCTGTCGCGCGACGACATTCTGGGCCCGGCGCACGAGGTCACCCGCAATCAGGCGCTGCTGCTGGGTTCCGTGCTGGTGCTGTCGTTCCTGGCGGCCTATCCGCTGTCGGGCTGGCTGGTGCGGCCGCTGCGCCGGCTGGAGGTGCGGGTCCGCGCCCTCGCCTCGCAGGATTTCACCCAGGATGCGCCGCCCGATCCGGGGCTCCGGCGGATGATCGACGATCGCGCCGACGAGATCGGCCGGCTGGCCTCTGCCTTCGCCTTCATGGACGAAACGCTCCGCGCCAAGATCCGCGAGCTGATCCGGGTGACGGAAGAGCGCATGAGGATCGAAGGCGAACTCGCCGCCGCCCGCGACATTCAGGAAGGCCTGCTGCCCAAGACCTTCCCGCCCTTCCCCGACCGGCCCGAAATCAACCTCCATGCCCGCCTGGTGCCGGCGAAGGAGGTCGGCGGCGACCTGTTCGACTTCTATTTCGCCGAAGGCCGCCATTTCTACTTCGTGGTCGGCGACGTCTCGGGCAAGGGCGTGCCGGCGGCGCTGTTCATGGCGATCACCCGCACCCTGCTCAAGACCTCGGCCGAAAAGGGCCTGACCCCGGCCGAGATGCTGGCCGAGGTGAACGACATGCTGGCGCGCGACAACCCGAACACCATGTTCGTCACCCTGTTCTGCGGCCGGATCGATCTGGCGGCCGGCCAGCTGGAATACTGCAATGCCGGCCACAACCCGCCGCTGCTGCTGCGCCGCGGCGCCACGGCGCCCGAAGCCCTGAGCACGGTCTGCGGCCCGGCGCTGGGCGTGATGGAAGACATGCCCTACCGGGCGATGTCGCTGGACCTCTGCGCCGGCGACGAGCTGCTGGTCTATACCGACGGTGTGACCGAGGCCCACAACCCCGACAAGGCGCTCTACGGCGACGACCGGCTGCTCCGGGTGTCGGCCGGCGGCATGGCGGCCGATCCGAAGCGCTTCGTCGACCGGCTGTTCGACGACATCGACGATTTCGTTGCCGGTGCCGACCAGTCGGACGATATCACCGTCTTCGCCCTGCACTACGCCGGCCCCGGGGCCGACGCCACCACCGCAGCCCCCGAGGCACTACGGAGCATCGGATGACCCTCTGGAAGCCCGCGACCCTGTTCGGACGTGTCCTGCTGTCGCTGCTGATCGGCCTGGCGCTGGCCGGACTGCTGATCGGCCTGGTGCCCGCCTCGGCCCATGCCGCCCCGCCCTCGCCCGAGGTCCGCGCCGCGGCAGAGGCGATCCCGGCGGTGCCGGGGCCCGAAACCCCCGAAAAGCGCTTCCGCATCGGCTATTACGAAGGCGGCCAGTACGGCGACTACAAGATCATCCTGGCCGCCATCGTCCGCGGGCTGATGCAGCTGGGCTGGGTGCCGCAGATCGATCTGCCGCCGATGGATCAGGTGCCGGATTCCGCCACCCTCTGGCGGTTCCTGGTCGCCAATGCCAATGGCGGCCATGTCGAATTCGTCGGCGACGCCCATTACACCGCCGGCGATTTCGACCCCGAGCGCCGCAAGCAGGTCCGGCCCGAGATCATCGAACGGCTGACCGGCCGGCAGGATATCGACCTGATGATCGCCATGGGCACCTGGGCGGGCCAGGATCTGGCCAATGACGCCGTCACCACGCCGATCGTCGTCGCCTCCACCTCGGACCCCGTCGCCTCGAAGATCATTCCGTCGCCGGATGATTCCGGCCGCCCCAACCTGCATGCCAAGGTCGAACCCGGCCGCTATGGCCGCCAGGTGGAGCTGTTCGACGACATCGTCCGGGCGAAACGCCTGGGCGTGGTCTACGAGAACACGCTGGAAGGCCGCACCTTCGCCGCGATCGAGGAAGTCGAGGCGGTCTCGGCCGCCCGCGGCTTCGACCTCGTCACCTGTTTCGCGCCCTTCAACGGCGTGCCGGAAGAGGTCGCGAAGGCCGAGGCGGTGCGCTGCTACAAGGAACTGGCGCCCAAGGTCGACGCGCTTTACATCACCGTCCATCGCGGCGTGACCAGCAGCAGCCTTGCCGCCATCGTCGATGCGGCGCTGGATGCCGGCGTGCCGACCTTTTCGATGGCCGGATCGGGCGACGTGCGCCGGGGCGTGCTGATGAGCATCGCCCAGGGCGATTTCTCGTATGTCGGGCTGTTCCATGCCGAGGTGATCGGCCGGATCTTCAACGGTGCCGAGCCCTGGGCGCTGGATCAGCGCTGGGTGGCGCCGGCCAAGATCGCGCTCAATCTGGAGACCATGGAGATCATCGGCTTCAACCCGCCGGTCGACATCCTGCTGGCCGCCGACGAGATCTACCGCAAGATCGACCGCTGACCGAGCCCGGCGGCGGCGGACGCCTTGGGCGCCGCCCCGCCGAGCGCGACATGCCGCCGGGCGAAGACCAGCCGCGCCAGCCGTGCGGCCATGTCGCCATTACCGGCTTCGACCATCGCGATCGCACGATCGGCGCCGCTCTGCCCCGTCTTGAGTACGAAGGCCGGATAGGCAAGGAAGCGCGCCTCGCGCGCATCGAGCCCGGCCCCAGCCAGATCGACCAGCTCCGCAGCCAGACGGGCCGCGGTCAACCCGTCGACCTCGGCCGCCAGCCCGTCGCGCATCGCGCGTTCGCGCAGCAGCATCAGCCGCGCCCAGCCATGGCGGGCAATGACGGCCAGGCCCCGGTCCATCACCGCCAGCAGCCCCTTCTGCAGGGCGCCGGCCGCACTCACCACACTGGCCGCCACGGCATCGCCGCCCAGATCGATCAGCTCCTGATCGGGCAGATTGGCGCCGGGGGCGCGACCTTCCAGATAGACCGCCGAGGTGGTCTCGGCCATCAGCCGGGCCAGGGCCGCATCGCTGTCGACCACCGCGGCCAGCGTCGCCGGCTCGGGCATGCGGCCGGGGGCAAAGGCGAAGCGCAGCCGGGCATCCAGGAAGTTCGACGATTGCAGCGCCGCGAAATGGGTGGCCGAGGGGCGGATCTGCACCACCATGTCGTCGCCGCGCAGCCGGCCGCTCCAGCTGCGGCCGTGGCCGAGGAATTCCCGCAGGGTCGGCTGGCCCTCGACCTCTACCAGGCCGCCGATCTTCGAGGTGGGGGCCAGGTCCGCAGGCCCGTGCGGCAGGGCCGGCAGTGGCGCATCCACCCCCAGTGCCCAGCGCATATAGGCGGCAAGCCCGGCAAAGGGCTCGGCCGGCGGCACGAAACAGCTGCGATCGCGGGCGGCATGGGCCCCGCCGCACATCCGCGACCAGAGAGTCAGCCGGTTTTCCTTAAAGCCGGTCGCGCGGCCGTTCTCGTAGGGGCTGTTGGCAAAGAGGGCGATGAAGGCCGCCGAGAAGCCCAGCACCAGATTGACCGCATCGGCGCCGCGATCCACGGGCACATCGGTCGAGGGGCTGTTATGGGCCTTGGCATCGATGCCGGCCGAATGATCCCAGCCCCGCACCTCGTTCCAGTAGTCATAGACCGGCTTGGGCGCCCGGGTCGCGTGATAGAAGGCCTGTGACACCGGCTGGAAGGGATGCTCGGCCAGATTGACCAGCATGCCGCCCGAGGCCGCCACGGCGGCCCCCACCCGGTCCAGCGCCTCGCGCGCCTCGTCGTCGAGCTGCTCCAGACCGGTGACCGGCCCGAGCGAGGCTTCGAGATTGTTGAACCCGTTGTCGACCGAAATCATGCCCGCGGCATCGCGCAGGCCGACCACCCGGCCGCCGAGGCAGAGCGGCTGCGGCGCCCGGCCTTCGGCCTCGCCATCGGCGACCAGGCGGTCGAACACGTCGGGGACCGCCAGGCTGGTGGCGTCCGCGGCCGAGGCGATCGGCAGTTCGATCTCCACCCCGACCTTGACCGGGCGCGGCACCTGCAGGCGCTCGACGGTCATGAGCTGGCCTCCGCCTCCCCCGCCGCAGGCGGGGCGGGGCGACGGTCGAGCAGCAGGAAGAGCAGGCCGGCCGCCAGCATCAGCCCGGCCGTGGCCGCCAGCCCCGCCGTGGTGCCGACCACCGCGAACAGGCCACCCACGATCAGCGGCCCCAGCATCTGCCCGAACTTGTCGGCCGAGCGCTTCATGCTGACCGCCCGGCCGATGCCGGCGCGCGCGACACCGGCCCCCTGCAGGCCATGGGCGCTCTGCGCGCCACCGGCGATGCTGCCCGAGACGCCGATCAGGAACACGGCGGCGACCAGCGCCATCAGATTGCCGCCGATGCTGGCGACGACCAGGGCGGCGGCGGCCGCCAGCGAGCCGGCCACGATGAAGGGCCGCTTGTCGGTCACCTTGTCGGTCAACCGGCCGAAAAGCGGGCCGAGCAGGATGACCGCCAGACCGTTGACCATCAGCACGCGGCCGATATCGGACTGGTTGATGCCCTGTTCTGCCAGATAGACCGGCACCGCGAAGTTGAGCAGGCCGACCTGGGCGATCGAGAACGGGATCACGCTGCAGACCAGCACCAGCATGAAGGTGCGATCGGTGAGCAGGCCGCGCCAGCCGCCGCCGGCCTCTGCCGGTGCGGGCGCGGGGGCGGCTGCGGCAGGCTTGTCGTCGGTTTCGACCGCAAGCTCGCGGCCGGCGCTGACGGCGACCAGCGCCACCACCAGCGGCATGACCATGAACAGGGCCGCGACCAGGAAGACATTGGCATAGCCCAGCTGCTCGGCCAGCATCGCCCCGATGGCGGTGCCGCACATCTGGCCCACGAAGATGCCGGCGATCAGCCCGGCCGTGGCACTGGCCCGGCGCTCGGGCAGCGTGGTGGCGTAGAGATGGCTCTGGATGCCCATCCAGGCGAAGCCATAGCCGAGCCCGCCCAGGGCGCGCGCGGCGATGAAGGCCGCGGGGTGGGTCTGGGTCGCCATCACCACCAGCGAGACCATGTTGGCCAGCACGCAAAGGCCGAAGCCGGTCAGCACCGGCACCTGCCAGCCGCGGCGATCGGCCATCGGCCCCGCGATGAGCGCGGTGACCAGGGCACACATCATCTCGGCCGATACGGGGGCGGCCATCATGATGTCGCTGGTTGCAGCGCCATCGCCCGCGGCCAGCAGGCGCATGGCCAGTGGCACGAAAGACAGCGGCAGCGACCAGGCGAGCAGGAACAGGAAGGCCATCGGCCGGGCAAAGCGCGAATCGGCAATGCCGCCCGCCCCCGCGCGGCCGCGAACCGCGGCAAAGACGAAGATCAGCCCCTCGCCCACGATCATGGCCGAAACCAGCGCCAGGGTGACGGCGTCGAGCACGCGGGACTGGACGCTGTCGGCGATGGCGGCCCCCGACAGGGTGATCTCGATCCGCCCGGCGGGGCGGCCGCCGCTGCCGGCGACCGTGGTCAGATCCCGGATCACCACCGGCCCGGCATCCGGGCCGGTCACGCCGGCGGCGGCGATGCGCGTGCCGTCGGGGCCGACCAGGGCGGCACCGCCGATCAGCGGCACCTGATCGATCAACCGGGCGAAATTGTCCTCGATCCGGCCCATGAAGCGGAGCGCGATGCCCTTGTTGATCAGCTGGTCGAGATCATTGGCGACCGAGGCGGCCAGGCGTTCGCCCTGGCGCGCGGCCGCCGTTTCGACGGCGCTGCGAAACTCGCCGATCGCATAGGCGGCAAACCCCGCCTGGGCCAGAACCACCACCGCAATACCGGCCACCCGCATCCGCTTCAGCCGCACCGCATCTGCCGCCCGGCCGCGGGCCGAGACGACGCCCAGCCCCAGCGTGACCAGAACGCCCAGAATGGTGGCGGCGGCCGCCGCGGCCACCATCGCCTGAACGGTGCGGCCGATTTCGGCGGTATGGGCCTCTTCGGGCAGCGCCACACCCAGATGCGCGACCACCGCGCCGCCGGCATCGCGGATCGGGAACAGCACCCAGCGGCGGCCGGCATTGACGCGTTCCACCACCTGGCCGCCCTGATCCGCGCCGACCACCGGCACCGCCGCCTCTTCGCCGCGGCTGCCCAGCACATGGCCCTTCACATCGACCACCGCCGCCTGACCGGCCAGCGGAATGTCCTGGCGGACATCGTCGAGCAGGTCGTCGAGGCCCGAGAATTTCTCGATCGGCTTGCCGTAGCGCACGGCGACCTGCAACCGGTCGGCCCATTTGCCGCCGATCGCGGTCACCTCGCTGACGGTCGCCTCGGCATCGACACGCTTCAGCGCGGTGAGGTTCAGGAAGCCGGCAATGCCCATGCACACCGGCAGCAGCAGCGCCAGGGCAAGGGTGAGACGGAAGATCGGCCCGCGGGCCCGGGTGGCGAGGCTCATGGAAAGTGATTTTCCGCTATGCAGGACCATCCCCACCAAAGGGGGCCGGATTCCCCGCATCCTACCCGGATGTATCGATTTTGGCCCGCGCTTCCTGTGCCCAGGTCAACCCGGATTGACGCCCATATGCCGCATCGCGGGATTTGCCGACCGAAACGCGAACCGCCCCGGTAGCGATGCTACCGGGGCGGTAGACTTGTCCGTAACGGGCCTCGCCGTGGTCACTCGGCCGCGGCGCGGGCCTCTGCCGGCGGGGTCCAGCGCAGCACCGGCTTGCGGGCGGCGAGCGTCTCGTCGAGACGCCGGCGCGGCGCATAGCGCGGGGCGGCATGGAAGGCTTCCGCCTCCCCCGCCTTGGCGCGGCGGGCGAGCGAGAGCAGCGCGTCGACCAGCTGGTCCAGCGCCTGCTTCGATTCGGTCTCGGTCGGCTCGATCAGCATCGCGCCATGCACCACCAGCGGGAAGTACATGGTCATCGGGTGGAAGCCCTCGTCGATCATCGCCTTGGCGAAGTCGAGCGTGCTGACCCCGGTGCCTTCAAGGAAGCCGTCGTCGAACAGGCATTCATGCATGGCGGGGCCGGGGAAGGCCGGGGTCATCTCTTCCGAGAGCCGGGCCATCAGATAGTTGGCCGCCAGCACCGCATCGCCCGAGGCCGCATGCAGGCCGTCGCGGCCCAGGCTCTTCATATAGGCGAGCGCCCGGGTGAACATGCCCGCCTGGCCGAAGAAGGCCTTGAGCCGGCCGACCGCCGGGCCGCCCGGCACGGCTTCGACCGTGTAGCTGCCATCGTCCTGCCGGCGGATGCGCGGGCCCGGCGCCACATGGGCCAGGCTTTCGGCAAAGACCACCGGGCCCGAGCCCGGGCCGCCGCCGCCATGCGGGGTGGAGAAGGTCTTGTGCAGGTTGATATGCATGCAGTCGAAGCCGAGTTCGGCCGGCTTCACCCGCCCGACGATGGCGTTGAAATTGGCGCCGTCGCCGTAGAAATAGGCGCCCACCTCGTGCACCGCATCGGCGATCACCTTCACGTCCCGTTCGAACAGGCCGCAGGTGTTGGGGTTGGTCAGCATCACCGCCGCGACATCGGGGCCGAGCGCCGCCTTCAGCGCCGCCACATCGACCCGGCCGTCATCGGTGCCCGGAATGCTCTGCACGGTATAGCCGCAGAGCACGGCCGAGGCGGGGTTGGTGCCATGGGCGCTGTCGGGCACGATCACGCGCCTGCGGGCATCGCCGCGGGCGACATGGGCGGCACGGATCGCCATCAGCCCGGCCAGCTCGCCATGGGCGCCGGCGGCAGGGGCCAGCGTCACCTCGGTCATGCCGGTCAGCTCGGTCAGCCAGGTGCCCAGCTCGTGCATCATGCCGAGCGCGCCCTGGATGGTGGAGACCGGCTGCAGCGGGTGCAGATCGGCGAAGCCGGGCATCCGCGCCACCTTTTCGTTCAGGCGCGGATTGTACTTCATGGTGCACGAGCCGAGCGGGAAGAGCCCCGAATCGATCGAGTAGTTCTTCTGCGACAGGCGCACGAAATGGCGCACCACCTGCGGCTCGGCCAGGTCGGGCAGGCCCACCGGGGCCTTGCGCACCACACCGCCCAGCCGGCTCTTCGTCTCGGGCACCGGCGCCAGATCGACACCGATCCGGCCGGGGGTGCCCTGTTCGAAGATCAGCGGCTCTTCAAGCTGCAGGCCGCGATTGCCGGTCGCGGTTTCGGGGATCATCGAGATCTCCGGCGTCTCGTCGCGCGAGACCCGGCCCTGGGAACGGTCCATCGCGGTCATGCCGAAAGCTCCTCGGTCAGCGCCGAGGCCAGCGCCTCGACATCCTCGTCGGTGACGAGTTCGGTCACCGCCACCACCAGCAGGTTCTGCAGCGCCGCCGCATCGGCCTCGACGCCGTCGAGCACCGCCGGCGCGATGCCGGCCAGAATGCCGCGCGCCGCCAGCCGCTCCACCACCGGTGCCGCCGGCCGCCCCAGATCGAGGGTGAACTCGTTGAAGAAGGTGTCGTTGACCAGGCTGAGACCCGGCACCGCCGCCAGACGATCGGCGGCACGACCCGCCAGCGCATGGTTCAGCGCCGCCAGATGGGTCAGCCCCTGCTCACCCAGCATCGCCAGATGAATGGTGAAGGCCGAGGCGCAGAGACCGGCCGAGGTGCAGATGTTGCTGGTCGCCTTGTCGCGGCGGATGTGCTGCTCGCGGGTCGACAGCGTCAGCACGAAACCGCGGCGGCCATCGGCATCCACGGTCTCGCCGCAGAGCCGGCCCGGCATCTGGCGGAGGAATTTCGACCGGGTGGCGAAGAGCCCCACGGTCGGCCCGCCGAAGGTGAGCGCATTGCCGAAGCTCTGGCCTTCACCCACCACGATATCGGCGCCCATGGCACCGGGGCTTTCGACCGCGCCCAGCGACACCGCCTCGGTCACCGCCACGATCAGCAGCGCGCCCTTGGCATGCACCGCCTGGGCCAGCGCCGTCAGGTCGCGGACCTGACCGAAAAAGCCGGGGTTCTGCACGATCACCGCCGCGGTGCCGGCATCGACCCGGGCCGCGACATCGTCTTCCGCCGTCGGATCGGCCGGGGCGAGGTCGACCTCGATGCCGGCGAAGCCCAGCTGGTTCTGCACCACGGCGCGGTAATGGGGATGGACGGATCCCGCCACCACCACCTTGTTCCGGCGGGTGATCCGCACCGCCATCATGCCCGCTTCGGCCGCGGCGGTAGAGCCGTCATAGAGCGAGGCATTGGCCACGTCCATGCCGGTCAGCAGGGCCACCTGGGTCTGGAACTCGAACAGGGTCTGCAGGGTGCCCTGGGCGATTTCCGGCTGATAGGGGGTGTAGGCGGTCAGGAATTCGGACCGCTGGATCAGATGGTCGACGGCGGCCGGCACATGGTGGCGGTAGAGCCCGCCGCCCACGAAGAACGGTCCGTCACCGGCGGCCCGGCTGGCGCGGGCATAGGCGGCCATTTCGCGCTCGACCTGAAGCTCGCTCTTGCCCGGCGCCACGGCCCGGAAGGCTTCGGGGCCGTGAAGCAGGTCGGCGGGCACGTCGGAATACAGGGCATCGATCGACGGGGCCCCGATCACGCGGAGCATCTCCGCGCGGTCCTCACCCGTCAGGGGCAGATAACGCATGATAAGATCACTCCAGCTCCGCGATGTAGGACGCATAGGCGTCCTCGTCCATCAGCTCGTCGAGCTGACCGGCATCGGTGACGCGGACCTTGAAGAACCAGCCCTCGCCCGCAGGGTCGCTGTTGACCAGGCTCGGGTCGTCGACCACCGCCTGATTGGCTTCGACCACCTCGCCGTCGATCGGCGCATAAACGTCGCTCGCGGCCTTGACCGATTCGACCACCGCGGCATCGTCGCCGGCGGCCAGAGACCGCCCGACCTCGGGCAGTTCGACGAACACCACATCGCCCAGCTGTCCCTGGGCGTAATCGGTGATGCCGACGGTTGCAACCTCGCCGTCGAGGTCGATCCATTCATGGTCTTTGGTGAAACGCAGAGTGCTCATGAGGAAGCTCGCTGTTCCCTGATGGGGCGGGAGTGTTGCAGGTCAGCGCCGGTAGCGATGCGGCGCGAAAGGCATGGGGGCGACGGTCGCCGGGCGGGATTTCCCGCGGACGTCGAGGGCAAGGGCGGTGCCGGGGGCGGCCAGATCGGCGCGGACCCAGGCCATGGCCACCGGCCCGTCGACGCTGGGGCCGAAGCCGCCGCTGGTGACACGGCCGACGGTCTCGCCGGTTGCAGGGTCGATCACGTCGGTGCCTTCGCGCGCGATCACCTTGCCCTCGGGAACAAGGCCGACGCGCTTGCGCGCCGGGCCCTCGGCAAAGGCGGCGGCGATCACCGCCGCCCCGGGATAGCCGGCATCGGCGGTGCGGCGGCGCTTCGCGATCGACCAGCCGAGCCCGGCTTCGACCGGATTGGTCGAGAGGTCGATATCGTGGCCGTAAAGGCAGAGCCCGGCTTCGAGGCGCAGGCTGTCGCGGGCGCCGAGACCGATCGGCGCCACCCGCTGATCGGCCAGCAGCTTGCCGGCCAGGCTTTCCGCCTGATCGGCCGGGACCGAAATCTCGTAGCCGTCCTCGCCGGTATAGCCGGACCGGCTGACCAGGCAGGGAATGCCGGCGATGTCGAGCGGCTGCATCGACATGAAGGCCATCTCGGCCGCCGCGGGCGCCAGCGCCGCCAGCACAGCTGCCGCCTCGGGCCCCTGCAGGGCCAGCAGAGCGCGATCATCCAGGATGTCGAGGCTGTGGCCGGCCGGCAGATGCGCCGCGATATGGGCAAAATCATCGGCCTTGCAGGCGGCGTTCACCACCAGGAAGACATGGCCGTCGAACCGCGTCGCCATCAGGTCGTCGCGGATGCCGCCGTCATCGGTGGTGAGCTGGGTATAGCGCATCCGGCCGAGGCCGAGGCCGGTGATGTCGCCCGGCACCAGGGCTTCGAGCGCCGCCGCGGCATCCGGCCCGGTGATCCGTGCCTGGCCCATATGCGAGACGTCGAACAGCCCCGCATGGGTGCGGGTATGCAGATGCTCGCCCTTGATGCCCATGGGATACTGGACCGGCATCAGATAGCCCGCAAAGGGCACCATCTTGCCGCCCTGCGCCAGATGCAGATCGTAAAGCGGGGTCTTCAGAAGATCGGCGGGGGTACCGCCCTGGGTCGGCTGGTCCGGACCGGACATCGGGTCGCTCCGAGAAAACAGGATTGCGGCCGCGCATCTCCCAGGTCCGGCGCCGCCGGTCGATCCGACGTTCCGTCCCCGGAGATGGCCCCGCTCTGTCTTCGGACCTGAAAGATTGTGCGCCGCCATACCCCCGCGGATGCGGTGGCCGCCGTCGCACTTACCCCTTCGGTGAGACGCCGCGATCTTCCGCGCCGCCTGCTTTCCAGAGTGACATTCCCCTGCGGTCCCTGGTGCCTGAGAGTTTACCGGGGCCGGTTGCTCCTTCGGCGGCACTGCCTCGACTGTCTCCCGGCCGTCGACCGGCCGGGTGTCGCGCAGCGCGCTCTCCCACAGGGTTCGTCTGTCACGTAGCCTCCGAGCGCGGCCAGGATACACGAGAGGGCCGCAGGGCACAATCCGGCCCGCAGCCCTCTCGCGTCAACGGATCACGATCCGGACCGGGATGGTTCCGGCCCGGGCAGCGCGTCCCCCCGGGGTCCTGCTGTGCTCTTACCGGCTGTGGCCGCGCTGGAACTCCAGCTGCTCGCGATCGAGCTGGAAGCCGATCAGCAGGGCATAGTCGGCACCGGTGCTGGTGCCGGGCAGCGGCACGCGGATGCTGAGCTCTTCCTTCGACCCGGCCTTCAGCCGGCTGGCCGGGAAGGGCAGATCCGACCGGAAGACCTGCTTGTTCAGAATGGTCTGCTGACGATCGGCCACCGCCACGTAATAGTCGAAGGCGGTTGCGGTGGCATCGGGGGCGGCCGGGCCGCGTTCGGCATCGATCACCACGGTCAGCGCCACATCCAGATAGCGCTTGCCGTCGTCGGTATCGGCATCGCAGGTCCACTGGGCATCGGCGATCCGGCCCAGGAAACGCACGCCGGTCACGTCCTTCGCACCCGGTTCGATCTGCACCGCCTGGGCGGTGTCGCGCAGCACCACCACGCGGGGGCAGACCGGCGGCTCGGCGCGCGAGAAGGCACCGCAGCCGGAGACGACGAGCGCCACACCCGACGCGGCCAGGGCCAGGGCCGCCCGGCGACGCAGGGCCGCCCGCGTCGCCGTCCTGTTCATTGCCGTTTCGGGACCGGACGCGGAATGGGACTGTGCCACGACGAAGCGCTCCGTGATCGTTTATCGCCGGATCGCCCGGGGGACCGGGCGGCCGGCTGAGACAAGCGCCACTTTATAGCGATGGCGCGCGGGCACGCAATGCCGCCGCCCGCGCGTGTCCGTGTCACCTCCTGGGGCCGCGTCCCCCGGGTCACAATCTTTCGTGACTGCCGTCACACATGGGGCCCGCACCGGTCTGCTTGCAGCCGCAGAACCAGACCGTGCCGTCCTCTTCGGCCTTCCAGGCCTGGGGGCTGAGCCCGGTGCCCTTGTGGGTGCCGTCGCAGAAAGGCTGTTTCGTGCTCAGCCCGCAGGAGCACCACCAATAGGTCCGCCCCGCCTTCACCGCCACCTCAAAGGGCTCCGCCTGTGCCACCACCGGTGCCGCGGCCGGCGGCGTGGCGTCGTTTTCCATCGTCATGTCCTGACCCTTCCCGTCTCTTGCCGGCCGGATCGGCCGATCGGTCATCAACTCGTGCCTCGGTGCCGCCCCGTCGGCGCAATGCGCGCCTTGATTGCTTTATTTCCGGAACAGGCATCCATGAGTGTAGTGGCGGGGAATCGCCGCGGGCAAGGGCCGGGATCGTTCTTTCAAGGCAACGGGATGCGTGCGCCCGGTGTTGAACTCGGGCGCTGCCCGTGCCATACCGCACCCTATGCGAGCCACCCTCCCCGGATCCGCCTGCCGGATCCTTCAGCCCGGAGAGCCGACGCGATGACCAAGGCGGCCCCGACCTCCCCAAAAGCGGCATCCCCTGCCGCGGTCACCATCGTGCTGGCCGAACCCCGCGGTTTCTGCGCCGGGGTCGACCGGGCGATCCAGATCGTCGAGAGGGCGATCGAACGCTTCGGCGCGCCGGTCTATGTCCGCCACGAGATCGTCCACAACAAGACCGTGGTGCAGGATCTGGCAGCCAAGGGCGCGGTGTTCGTGGAGGAGCTGGACGAGGTGCCGGACGGGGTGCCGGTGATCTTTTCGGCCCATGGCGTGCCCAAATCGGTGCCGGCCGAGGCCGCACGGCGGGAGCTGCACGCGATCGACGCCACCTGCCCGCTGGTCTCCAAGGTTCATCGAGAGGCCGAGCGCCATCACGGCGAGGGACGCCATGTGCTGCTGATCGGCCATGCCGGCCACCCCGAGGTGATCGGCACCATGGGCCAGCTGCCCGAGGGCGCCGTCGACCTGATCGAGAGCATCGCCGATGCCGAGGCCTATCAGCCGCCGCGCCCCGGGCTGGAGCTTGCCTTCGCGACCCAGACCACCCTGTCGGTGGCCGATACCTCGGGCATCATCGAGGTGCTGCGCCGCCGCTTTCCCGAGATTGCCGGCCCCCGGCGCGAAGATATCTGCTATGCCACCACCAACCGCCAGGAGGCCGTCGCCCGCATCGCGGCCGAGGTTCAGGCGGTGCTGGTGATCGGGGCGCCGAATTCCTCGAACTCCCGCCGGCTGGTCGAAACGGCGGCGGTGGCGGGCTGCGCCAATGCCAGGCTGATCCAGACCGCGGCCGAGATCGACTGGTCGCGGCTGGAAGGGGTGACCCGGATCGGCATCACCGCCGGCGCCTCTGCCCCCGAAGTGCTGGTGGACGAGGTCATCGCGGCCTTCCGCGCCCGCGGCCCGGTCTCGATCGAACGGGTGACCACGGCCGAGGAACGGGTGGTGTTCAAGCTGCCGCCCGAACTCAATCACTGAACGGTTCCCCCGGACCACCACCCGCAACCAGAGGAGACGCGCCACGGGATCCGCCCGGGCGCAACAGGAGGCATCGACCGGAATGGCGGTCTATACGGCGGTCGACGACGACGACATGCGTGCACTGCTCAGCGGCTATGATATCGGCCCCTTCGAGCGGTTGCAGGGCATCCAGCAGGGGGTGGAGAACTCCAACTGGTTTCTCGACGCCGGCGGCCGGCGCTATGTGCTGACGGTCTATGAGAAGCGGGTCGACCCCGCGGATCTGCCCTATTTCCTGAACCTCATGGAGCACCTCACCCGGCGCGGCATCCGCTGCCCGGAACCGGTGCACGACCGGTCGGGCCGGGCGCTGGTGGAACTGGCCGGCAAGCCGGCGGCGATCTTCACCTTCCTGCCCGGCCGCGGCCCCGGCCGGATCCTGCCCGCCCATTGCCGGGCGCTGGGCACGGCGCTGGCCGAACTGCATCTTGCGACCGCGGATTTCACCGGCCGGCGCCCCAATGCGCTGGCCCTGCCCGGCTGGCAAGGGCTCGCCGCCCGCATCGGCGGCCGCGCCGACGAGATCGTGCCGGGCCTTGCCGCCGAGATCGCCGACACGCTGGACCGGCTGGCCACGGCCTGGCCGGCCGATCTGCCCGCGGGCACGATCCATGCCGATCTCTTCCCCGACAATGTGTTCTACGAGCGGCCGGACCGGGTGTCGGGGCTGATCGATTTCTACTTCGCCTGCTCCGACGCCTTCGCCTACGAAATCGCGATCTGCATCAATGCCTGGTGCTTCGAGCCGGACGGGCAGTTCAACGTGACCAAGGCCCGGCTGATGCTGGGCGCCTATCGCAAGGTCCGGCCGTTCTCCGACGCCGAGCTGGCGGCCCTGCCGCTGCTCTGCGAAGGGGCGGCGCTGCGCTTCCTGCTCACCCGCGCCTATGACTGGCTGAACCGGGTGGAAGGGGCGCTGGTGAAGCCCAAGGATCCGCTCGAATACCTCCACAGGCTGCGCTTCCATCGCAGCGTTACGGGACCGGGCGCCTATGGCCTCGACTGACGCACCGAAGAAGATCGTCGAAGCCTTCACCGACGGCGCCTGTTCGGGCAATCCCGGCCCCGGCGGCTGGGGCGTGCTGCTGCGCTGGGGAGAGCTGGAACGCGAGATGAGCGGCGGCGAGCCGCTCACCACCAACAACCGCATGGAGCTGACCGCGGCGATCGAGGCGCTGCGCGCGCTGAAACGCCCGACCACGATCCGGATCTGCACCGACAGCACCTATGTGCGCGACGGCATCACCAAATGGATCCATGGCTGGAAGCGCAACGGCTGGAAGACCGCGTCCAAGGATCCGGTCAAGAACGCCGATCTCTGGCAGGAACTGGACGGGCTGGTCCGCGGCCATACGGTGGAATGGGAATGGGTCCGCGGCCATGCCGGCCACCCCGAAAACGAACGCGCCGACGCGCTGGCGCGCGCCGGGATTCCGAAGCGGGGCTGAGAGGGACGCCGGAACCTCACATCAAGCCAGCACGCCCAGGCCGTGACGTTCAACCAATGACAGAAGTTTGAGCGACGCACCCGCCGGTCGTTTCTCGCCCCGCTCCCACTGGCTGATAAGGCCGGTGGTCACGTCGGGATGGCATCCGAACGCTCAGGCGCCACCGGTGCCAGGGCAAGGGCGTCGAACTGGCGCATGGTCTGTTTGTCGAGCAGGCCCACATCGTGCAGATCCGACGCCGTCTCGTGGATCGCGGCCAGGGCCTCACTGCGGTAGGTCTTCGTCACTGCAGGGTCCCTTATGTCAGGTCGCGAGAGGCGGCGAGATCACCGCGTCCCGAACAGCCGGTCGCCGGCATCGCCCAGGCCCGGGCGGATATAGGCGTTTTCGTCGAGGCAGCGGTCGACGGCGGCGACATAGACCTTCACCTGCGGATGGGCGCGGGTGAAGACCTCCAGGCCTTCGGGGGCCGCGATCAGGGCCATGAAGCGGATCTGGTCGTCGGCGACCCCATAGCGGTTCAGCACGTCGACCGCATGCACCGCCGAATTGCCGGTGGCAAGCATCGGGTCGACCAGGATGAAGGTCCGGCCATCGGCCTTGGGCAGCTTCACCAGATACTCGACCGGCTCTTTGGTCTCTTCGTCGCGATAGAGGCCGACATGGCCGATGCGGGCCGAGGGCATCAGCTCGGTCAGGCCGTCGGCCATGCCGAGGCCGGCACGCAGGATCGGCACCACCGCGACCTTCTTGCCCTCGATCACCGGCACCGCCACGCGTTCGAGCGGCGTCTCCAGCTCTTCATGGGTGATCGGCAGGCTGCGGGTGATCTCGTAGCCCATCAGCAGGGCGATTTCGCGCAGCAGCTGGCGGAAGGTCTTGGTCGATGTCGCCTGGTTCCGCATATGGCTGAGCTTGTGCAGGATCAGCGGATGGTCGAGCACATGCAGGTTGGGGAAACGCGCGGCCAGGTCGCGGTGGTCGGTGGGGGTCTTGGTCATATCGGCTCCGCGATGGCTGGGCGGGCGTTGAAAAGATGCCGGTACGGCGATACGGCCGGCACCCGGGACGGGATGCCAGCCGCGCCGCCGATGCAGCATGCGGAGCCCGAAGGCTCCGCGGCAGGATCAGAGCTGGCCGAGCAGGGTGCCGGCGTCGCTCACCTCGAAAGCGCCGGGCTTTTCGACGTTCAGCTGGGTGACGACGTCGTCCTTGACCAGCATCGAATAGCGCTGCGAGCGCAGGCCCATGCCGAAGCCCGTGCCGTCGAGCGTCAGGCCCAGCGCCTTGGTCAGGTCGCCATTGCCGTCGGCCAGCAGGCGGACCTTGCCGTCGACGCCCTGGGCCTTGCCCCAGGCGCCCATCACGAAGGCGTCGTTGACCGAGATGCAGACGATCTCGTCGACGCCCTTGGCGGCGATCTGATCGGCCTGCTCAACGAAGCCCGGCAGATGACGGGCCGAGCAGGTGGGGGTGAAGGCGCCGGGCACGGCGAAGACCGCCACGGTGCGGCCGGCGAACAGCTCGTCGGTGGACACCTTGTTCGGGCCGTCCGCGGTCATCTCGACCAGGGTGGCTGCCGGAATCTTGTCGCCGATGGAAATGGTCATGATCTCGCTCTCCTGGCTCGGAACTCGCGTCTCGTCTGCGGGGGCAGCCCTGTCGGTGTGGCCGGCCCTCCGGATCGCCGCCATTTAAGGCCGGTTCCGGTGACGGGCGCAAGTCCGCGGGCGCGGGTTTTCGCGCGGAAGGCGCGCCCTCAGCCGGCGCCGTTGCCGCGCGCCTGATCCAGCGCCCGGGTCACGGCATCGGCGGTCAGCAGTTCGGGCAGCACCAGCCCCTGCGGCGCCGCCGGGCCGTAGACCACGTTGAACGGAATGCCATAGCGGCCGAAGCCCGCCAGATAGTCGGCGATCGCCGGATCGGGCCGGGTCCAGTCGGCCTTCATCGCCACCACATCGGGTGTGGCCAGGCGGCCCGCCACCGGATCCACCGCCAGCACCCGTTCCTCGTTCACGATGCAGGTGACGCACCAGCTGGCGGTGACGTCGACGAACACCACCCGGCCCTTCGCCACCTCGGCGGCGATCGCCCCGGCCTCGAAGGGCGTCCAGGGCCCCTCGGCCGCAATCGCCTGCAGGCCGCGGCCGGACGGGGGCGAGGCCAGAACCGCGGTTGCGACCGCCGCCACCGCCAGACCGCCGACACCGGCCCAGCGCAGCAGCCGGGCCTTGGTGATGACCAGCGGCAGCAGGGCGGCGAGCGCCGCCAGCACCGCCACCGCCGCGGCCGCACCCGGCTGGACCAGGCGGCTGAGCACCAGAGTGAGCCAGAGCGCGGTCCCCGCCAGCGCCAGGCCCATCGCGACCTTGACCCAGACCATCCAGCGCCCCGGCCGGGGCAGCAGGCGGATCGCCGAGGGCACCGCCGCGATCGCCAGATAGGGCAGCGCCATGCCCAGCCCCATGGCGGCGAAGACCGCCAGGATGTCGGCCGTGCCGCCGGCGAGCGCAAAGCCCAGCGCCGTACCGACGAAGGGCGCCGAACAGGGGGTGGCGAGCAGGGTCGCCACCACGCCGCTCATCATCGCGCGGCCGAGCTTCGGCCGCCCGCCCGCCTCGGGCACCGCATCGCGGGCGAGCCCGCCCGACAGCACGGGGGCCCGGATGGTGAAGACCCCAAGCTGCGAGGCCGCGAACAGCGCCATGATCACGATCATCACGCCGATGAAGGCCGGCTGCTGGAACTGGATGCCCCAGCCGACCGCAACGCCGGCCAGTTTCAGCCCGGCCGCCGCCAGCGCCAGCGCCAGGAAGGACAACAGGATGCCGGCGGCCGTCGCCAGCAGGCTGGCCCTGACATCGCCGCGGCCGAGGCCGCGGGTCGCAACCAATCCCATCAGCTTGATCGACAGCACCGGCAGCACGCAGGGCATGACGTTCAGGATCAGCCCGCCGAGCAGGCCGATCAGCAGGGCGGCAACCAGCCCGCCTTCGGGGCCGAGCAGGGTTGCCGGCGCCGGCACCACCTGGGCGGTGGTCTCTACCGCACGCAGCCCCGCACCCGGCGCATCATCGACCAGCGTGAGCCGCACCGCCTCTCCCAGAAGCCGGGCATCGGCGGTGGGGGGTGCCACATCGGCGACGAAGCGGATCCGCCGGCCGTCGTCGAGCCGCCGGGCATCGGGCGGCGAGAAGGCGAAGCCGTCCGGCCCCTCGATGAAGACATCGGCCGTGGGGCCGAAGGGCGCATCGCTCTTCGCCTCCACCACCAGCCGGGCGGGGCCGTCGCCCTCGGCCGCAATCCAGCCGGCCGAGACCGCCGCAAAGGGGGCGGCGGCGAGGTCTGAGACGACCGCCGGCACCGCTGCCCGGGCAGTGTTGATCGCGGCTTCGGCCTCGGCCGCGGTGCGGTCGAGCGGATCGGCCGGCCCCGCCGGCACGTCGAGCGCCAGATCGGCGGTCACCGGAATGCACAGCGCCTCGCAGACCTGATAGTCGACCTTGAGACGGACGGGCCTCAGACGGATGGGGCCGGTCACGCTGCCGGGCGGGGAGGCCGCCTCCGGGGCCAGCTGCGCCGTCACCGGCAGCAGGACATGGTCGGCATAGGCATAGGTGTGGATGGTCTCGAAGGCGGTGAAACGCCCGGGCAGCGGCCAGTGGATCTGCGTGGCGGCGATCTGCCCGTCGGCGATCGAGGGGCTGGCCCCATCGATCGCGGGCGGCAGGCCCGCATCGCCGGGCGAGCGCCAGTAGAGCTTCCACCCCGGCTCCATCCGGAAATCCAGACCGAGCGACAGCTCCCCCCGCGCCGCCTCATCCGGGGTCTGCGGCGCCGCCACCAGCCGCACCGCCGAGCGCTGCCCCTCCGCCCAGGGGCCGATCCAGCCGCGCGGCGCCTCTGCCGCCAGGCCGGGCGCCATCATCGTCAGACAGGCGAAGGCCAGCATGATGCCCGAACCGAAGGCGGCTATGGCCTTCTGCCGGAGGGTCTGGCGGTCTGTGCGGCGGATATGCATGCGGCGGTCCCATGGGTTCCCGGGCTGGGGCGGCAGCGGCCGGCCGCTCGCGGGGCGAACAGATGTGCCCTTGCGCATGCTCCGGCGCCAGCCTACCTAATCCAGACGTAACTATAGGCGGCATGGCGCCGGAAGGACATGCGACAGGGCGTCATGTGGCGGCGACCACGTGATTGTGATGATCCTTCGTGCGCTTCCCCACAGCGGGCGACCGCGACAACACGGGCGAGAAGGTAGTCGGGCAATGGCAGGGATGCGGGCAGACCGCCCCATGGCGGCAGCAACCACCACGCCTTTCGAGATGTCGGGCCCCGAGGGCCTGACCGGCAAGGTGCTGATCGCGATGCCCCGGCTGGAGGATCCGTGGTTCACCAAGACGGTGATCTATCTCTGCGCCCATTCCGACGACGGCGCAATGGGGCTGGTGGTCAACCGGGTGCTCGACACGGTCGACTTCCCCGAACTTCTGTCGCAGCTCGGCCTGGATTGCAGCCCCGAAGCGGCGACGGTGAAGGTCCATTTCGGCGGGCCGGTCGAAACCGGCCGCGGCTTCGTGCTGCATTCGACCGATTACGTGCTCGCCACCAGCCTGCGCATCGATGACGGCGTGGCGCTGACCGCCACGCTCGACGTGCTGAAGGCGATGACCGAAGGCCACGGCCCCGATCGCACGCTCGTCGCCCTCGGCTATGCCGGCTGGGGCCCCGGCCAGCTGGAGACCGAGATCCAGAGCAACAGCTGGCTGGTGGTCGACGCCGATGCCGAACTGCTGTTCGAAGGCGATGTCGAGGGCAAGTGGCGCGAGGCGATCGGCCGTCTGGGCGTGGACCTCGGCCATCTTTCCGGCGAAGGCGGTCACGCCTGACCGCGATGCGGCGACGTGCACCGGCGTGGCACGGCCTCGCCCGGCCCCTGTGCCTCGCCTGCACAACCCATTGATTTTGTGTGAGACCTGCCCTGGTCGGGAAAAAACTTTGCAGGCTTTGTCGATTCAGTATTGCGAATCATTCTCAATCTCATATTATCAACGGCGTGCAAACGTTTCATTCCCGTTTCGCACGACTCGTCCTCACACACGCGACTTTGCCGGCCAGGCACTCCCTGGCCGGCATTTTTTTTCGGGGCGACTCCCGGGACCCCGCGGGGGCGGCTCAGAGCCCGTCATAGCCGTTCGGCGCCGGCCAGGGCCAGGCGGCGAGCGGGGCGGGATCGGGCCGGAAGATCTCCACCTTCAGCGGGTAGCAGCGCGCCGCATCGCTTGAATGGCTGGCGCTGCAATCGCCGCCGGGACAGGCGGAGAGCGCCGCCAGCAGGTCGATCTCGGCGAAGAGTTCCAGAAAGTCGCCGGGGCGGACCGGGCTCGCCTTCATGAAATACTGGTGCGTGTCGCGGGTGAAGCCGGTGCACATGAAGACGTTGAGCACGTCGTGGACATGGGGCTCCGCCGCCCGCGGGCTGAGGCCGGCAGCCGCGGCGAGCGCGCGGCAGAGATTGGAATGGCAGCAGTGGTGATAATCGGTGCCGGTCAGCAGCCGGTTGGTATAGGGGTCGCAGCGCGTGCCGATCACGTCGTGCACCCCGCCGCCATCGGCATCCCAGCCATACCAGCCGAGGGTGTCGTGGCTGATGGTCGCCATCGGCCGCAGGGCCGGCAGCGTGCTCCACAGCCGATGGCCGGTGGTGACATGAGTGGCGTGCAGCGCCCTTGTCTTGCCGCTGAAGAAGCGCTCCGACAGGTCGTGGGCATTCCAGAGATTGAGATCGCCGACCTGCGGCCCCTCGATCGAGAGGATGCGGAAGAAATGGCCCCGGGGCACCCGGAAGGCCCGCCCGTCGCGGGGCGGCACGACCAGCTCGTCGATCTTCTCCATCCCCGCCCGCGCCGCCTCCAGCGCCGCCATGTCGGGGGCGGGCAGGCTGCCGTTCGGATAGACCACCACCGGTCGCGGACCGGCCGTTTCCTGCGTCTCGATCGTCATCATGCCCTCCCCTTCTGCGAAGCGCGGTTCGCTTCAGAGTAGCAGAAGGGTAGCAGAAGGGGGGCGGCGGGTTCAGCCGGCGTCGATCACCGCCGGCGGCAGCGGCCGGCGGCGGCGCCAGTCGGTCGCGATCAGGCCGAACAGGCGATGATCGGTCCAGCGGCCGTCGATCAGCAGATATTCGCGCGCATAGCCTTCGGATTCGAAACCGAGCTTTTCCAGCAAGCCGATGCTGCGATGGTTTTCAGGCAGGCAGGCCGCTTCCAGCCGGTGCAGCCCCAGCGTGTCGAAGACGAAATCGGCAGCCCCGGCCAGGGCCTCGGTCATATAGCCCTTGCGGGCGACATGCGCGCCGATCCAGTAGCCGACATTGCACGACTGGACCACGCCATAGCGGATGTTGTTGAGGGTGAGCCCGCCGGCCAGGCTCAACGCCTCGCGCCCTTCGCTGCGGCCGTCGCCCGCGTCACGGACGAAGACGTGGAAGGCGAGCCCCATGCCCCGGCGGGCAATCATGCGATAGTGGCCGACCCGGCGGCGATAGGCCCCGCGGCTCAAGGGATCATTGCCCCAGGACGGCTCCCAGCGCTCCAGAAACTCCCGCGAGGCCTCGCGCACCTCTGCCCATTCGCGATAGTCGACCAGACGCGCGGGGCGCATCACCACCCGCGGCGTGATGATCCGCGGCCGATCGCCGCCATCCATCGAGGCAAAAGGCCACATTCCGGATGCCTCCCCGTCCGCCGGCCGGTCAGTCGCCCGCGCCCTTGCGGACGCGGTAGACGAAACGGGGACCGTCGCGGCGCTGGTCGAGCAGGACATGGCCGCCGGTGTCGCAGAAGGCCGGAATGTCGATATAGGAGGCGGGATCGGTGGCGATCACCTCGATCACCGCACCGGCGGCCAGGGTGTTCAGCGCCTTGCGGGCCTTCAGCACCGGCCAGGGGCAGACCAGCCCCTCGGCATCGACCACCAGGGCGACCGGCCCGTCGGGATTGCCCGGGGCCTGGGGATTGGCTGGGGCCTGGGGATTGCCTGGGGCCTGGAAATTGCCTGGGGACTGCGGCTCTCCCGCCCCGGTGGTGCCCGCCTGCATGCTTCGTCCTGCCGTCATGCCGTCTCCTGCCTGCGGTCGGATCCTGGGCCCTGCCGTCAGCCGAAGCGACGGCGGAGATCGTCGTAGGATTGCACCCGGGCGATCGGCCCCAGCGCCGCCAGGGTCGGCGCCCCGCCCCCCAGCAGCCGGGCCGCCAGCCGCGACACCTGATCGGGCGTCACCATCTGCAGCTCGGCCACCGTTTCGGCCACCGACTGCGCCCGGCCGTGGATGATCAGCGACTGGGCAAGGCGTTCGGCGCGCGCGGTGGTGCTTTCCAGCCCCATCAGCAGCCCGGCCTTCAGCTGCGCGAACGAGCGGCGAAGCTCTTCCTCGCCCACCCGGTCGGCAACGCCCAGGGTCTCGTCCACGATCACCGGCATCGCCTCGGCGATCTCGTCCTCGGCGGCCGCGACATAGATGCCGAACAGGCCGTGATCCTCGAACGGGCTTGCGAAGGAATAGACGTTGTAGCAGAGGCCGCGCTTCTCGCGCACCTCCTGGAACAGGCGCGAGGACATGCCGCCGCCCAGCAGCGTGGCCAGCAGCTGCGAGGCGTGATAGTCCTCGTGGGCATAGCCGATGCCGGGGAAGCCCAGCGTCAGATGCACCTGGCCCAGATGATCCTTGCGCCGGCGCAGATCGCCGCCGACATAGGCGGCGGGGTCGATGTCGCGCGGCTCGGTCGCGGGCAGGGCGTCGAAGAAGCGGGTCGCCAGATCGACCAGCCGGTCGTGATCCACCTTGCCCGCCGCCGCCAGCACCATGCGGCCGGCGGCATACTGGCGGCGCATATAGCCGGCGATGGCCTGGCGCGGCATGCCGCGCACGATGTCGACCGGGCCCAGGATCGGCCGGCCCAGCCCCTGATCGGGATAGGCTGCGATCTGGAAATGGTCGAAGACCACATCTTCCGGCATGTCGTCGGCCGACAGGATCTCCTGCACCACCACCGAGCGCTCGCGCTCCAGCTCGTCCGGGTCGAAGACCGAATGCTGCAGGATGTCGGCGAGCACGTCGACGCCCAGCTCCAGATCGTCGGCCATCAGCTTCAGGTAATAGACCGTCTGCTCGCGCGAGGTATAGGCGTTCATATAGCCGCCCACCGCCTCGACCTCTTCCGCCAGGCCCTGGGCGGTGCGCCGCTCGGTGCCCTTGAAGGCCATATGCTCGAGCAGATGCGAGACGCCGTTGATCTCCGCCGGCTCGTGGCGTGTGCCCGCATGCACCCAGACCCCCACGGTCACGGTCTCGACATGGGCCATGCTGTCGGTGGCCACACGCATGCCGTTGGGCAGGGTGGTGATGCGGATGCTGGAACCGTCGAGACTCATGATGGCGTCTTCTGCCCTTCTGTCGGAGATGTAACCGGCGGATCGTGCCCGACCGGAGCGGTCAGACGTTGCGGCGGTGCGACAGGATATGGGAGGTCAGGACCGAAACGTCAGCCTCCAGCGTGTCATATCGCTCCGGCCGCTCCATCAGGTCTGCCATGCGCGCAGGCAGGGCCGGACGACGGCCGATCGCCTTTTCCACCGCATCCGGGAACTTGGCCGGATGGGCGGTCGCCAGCACCACCACCGGCGTGCCGGCCGGCACGCCCTCGCGGCGGTCGCGGGCCACCGCCACGCCCACGGCGGTGTGCGGATCCAGGATCTCGCCGGTCTCGGTGAAGACACGGGCGATGGTGTCGATGGTGCGGGCGTCGTCGGCAGCACCGGCATCGAAGAGCAGCCGGGCCTTGGCGATCTCGGCATCGCTGATCGGCAGGCTGCCGGTTTCGCGGAAGGTGCGGATCGCAGCCGCGGTGGCCTCGCCGTCGCGGCCCTTCAGATCGAAGAGCAGCCGCTCGAAATTGCTGGCGACCTGGATGTCCATCGACGGGCTCCAGGTCGGCCGCACGCCGGCCGAGGAATAGTCGCCATTGCGGAAGAACCGCGCCAGGATGTCGTTCTCGTTGGTGGCGACGATCAGCTTCGCCACCGGCAGGCCCATCGAGGCCGCGATATAGCCGGCATAGACGTCGCCGAAATTGCCGGTCGGCACGGCGAAGGCGACCTCGCGATCGGGCGCCCCAAGGGCCAGAGCCGCATGGAAGTAATAGACCACCTGCGCGGCGATGCGGGCCCAGTTGATCGAGTTGATCGCGGTCAGCCCGACCTGGTCGCGGAAGGCCTCGTCACCGAAAGCCGCCTTCACCATGTCCTGGGCATCGTCGAAGGTGCCGCGGATGGCGATGTTGTGGACATTGGGCGACAGCACGGTGGTCATCTGCCGGCGCTGCACCTCGGAGGTGCGGCCCAAGGGATGCAGGATGAACACGTCCAGCCGCGCGCGGTCGCGGCAGGCCTCGATCGCCGCCGAGCCGGTATCGCCCGAGGTGGCGCCCAGGATCACGCCGCGCCGGTCGGACCGGTCCAGCGCATGATCGAACAGCCGGCCCAGCAGCTGCAGGGCGAAATCCTTGAAAGCGAGGGTCGGGCCGTGGAACAGCTCCATCACCCATTCATTGGCGCCCAGCTGCTTCAGCGGCGCCACCGCCCTGTGGCCGAAGCCGGCATAGGTGTCGTCGATCATCCGGTCCAGATCGGCCGGCGCAATGGTCGTGCCGACGAAAAGCCGCATCACCTGCTTCGCAAGGCCCGCATAGTCCAGCCCCCGCCAGGCCCGCATGGTGGCCGGCTCGACCCGGGGCCAGCTCTCGGGCAGATAGAGGCCGCCGTCGCGGGCGAGACCGTCGAGGAGAACCTGACCGAAATCGAGCCGCGGCGCGCGGCCGCGGGTGCTGATGTACTGCACGGAGGTCAACCTTCGTCGTAGGAGGCAGAAGAGGGGGGGCAGAAGAGGGGGCGCGACCGGCCGGAAAAGCCCGGACGCGCCGAGACTACCGGGACCGGCGCGCCCGATCAATCGACCAGCGCCGCCGGTCAGCCATGTGGACCTGTCCGCCCCGGCGCCGGGACCGTGGTCAGGCCGGGCCTTCGCCCAGATAGCGGCGGCGCAGATGGCCGAGGAAGGCATCGGCGGAGAGCGGCGCGCCGGTCGCCCGCTCGATCAGCTCGTCGGCCGACCAGCGGCAGCCCTGGCCGTGGACATGGGTGCGCAGCCAGCCGAGCAGGCCCGAGAAATCGCCGCGCGCCAGATCGTCGTCGAGCGCCGGCAGCGCCCGGCGGGCGGCCTGGAACAGCTGTGCCGCCGCCATCGCGCCCAGCGAATAGGTCGGGAAATAGCCGAAGGCGCCGCTCGGCCAGTGGATGTCCTGCAGGCAGCCGTCGCGATCGGTATCGGGCACCACGCCGACCAGCCGGGCCATGCCCTCGCGCCAGGCGCCGGGCAGGTCGTCCACGGCGAGGTCTCCGGCGATCATCGCCCGCTCCAGCCCATAGCGCAGCATGACATGGCCGGGATAGGTCACCTCGTCGGCATTGACCCGGATGAAGCCCGGCCGCACCCGCACCATCAGCGCATGAAGATTGTCGGCGTCATAGGCCGGATCATCGGCGTCGGCACCGAAGGCCTCGCGCGCCGCGGCGGCAAAGGCGGTCATGAAGGGCCGGCTGCGGCTGGCCTGCATCTCGGTCAGCAGCGACTGACTTTCATGAATGGTCATGCCGCGGGCAAGCCCCACCGGCTGGTCGCGCCAGTCGCGGGGCAGGCCGTGCTCGTAGAGCGCATGGCCGGTTTCGTGCAGAACCGCCATGGCGCTTTCGGCGAAATCGGCCTCGTCATAGCGGGTGGTGATGCGCAGATCATCGGGCACGCCGCCCGAAAACGGGTGGTGGCTGACATCCAGCCGGCCATGATCGAAGGGAAAGCCCGCCATGGTCATCAGCCGGATGCCGAGCGCGCGCTGCGCCGCCACCGGGAACGGCCCCTGCGGCCGCACCGGCTGGGGACGCGCGGCCTGGGCTGCGAGTGCGGCATCGCGGATCACCGGCAGTTCCGCCTCCAGCCGCGCGAAGATCCGGTCGATATCGGCCGTGCGGCGGCCGGGATCATAGGCGTCGAGCAGCGCCTCGTAGGGCGGCAGGTCGAGTGCGGCGCCCTTGGCGGCGGCGGCCTCGCGCTCCAGCTTCAGCACCTGGGCAAGCGCCGGCGCAAAGCGGGCGAAATCATCGGCCGCCCGGGCCTCGCGCCAGATCATCTCGGAGGTCGAGGCCGCTTCCGCCCGCCGCCGGACCAGATCGGCCGGCAGGGCGGTGGCATGGGCATGGCGGCGGCGCATCTCGGCCAGATTGGCCTGCTGCCAGCCCAGGCGATCGGCGGCCGCCTGATCGGCGGGGGCAGCCGCCGCCAGCTCGGCCGCGGCATCGTCGAACAGCGCCGGCAGATCCGGGGCCGTCAGGATGTCGTGGCCGATCTCGGCCAGGGTCGCCATCTGGGCCGCGCGCACCGTGGCACCGCCCTTGGGCATGTTCACCGCCCAATCCCAGCTGAGCACGCCCTCGGCGCCCTCGATATGCGACAGGCGGCGGAAGCGCGCCTCGAGTTCGGTCATGGCCGGCATCGGCGGAGACGTCCTTGTGAGCGGATCAGGGGTGGTCAGGCGCCACGCGCGGGCACGGCCTGGCCGGCGGCAGGCTCCGGCCGGCCGCGAGGCACCGCGGTGCCGGGGCCGAAGGCCAGATGCAGCAGGGTCACGACCAGCGAGGCCAGCACCAGCACGCCCATGCCCTGATGGGTGGCGGCCGTCCAGACCGGCACCTGCAGGAAGATGACCGCCGCGCCGACACCGACCTGAAGCGCGACCAGGCCCATGGTGCGGTGCATGTCGCGGGCAAAGCCCGGCGCCCGGCGCCGGGTGCGGCGCGCCCAGAGGAACAGGCCCAGGATGGCGAGCGCCGTGACGCCGGCCAGCACCCGGTGGGTGAAGTGCAGTGCGATCAGCGGATCGTCGAGCGGCGGCACCACCGCGCCATCGCAGAGCGGCCAGGTCGAGCAGGCGAGCGAGGCACCGTTCTTGGCCATCATCGCCCCGGCGGCGATGGTCGAGAGCGCAAGCAGGGCCACCGCGAAAACGGCGAGCCGGGCACCGCGGGCGACAGGCTCGGTCCAGACCAGCGCGCTCTGTGCCGGACGGCCGGCCGAGACATACATGCCGATCAGCATCGCCAGCACCAGCTGGGCGTTGGAGAGGTGAACCGCGACGCTCCAGGGAGAGTTCCGGTCCAGCACCGTCAATCCGCCGAGCAGGCCCTGCACCAGCAGCAGCGCCAGAGCGGCGATGCCGAACAGGGCCGGCCGCAGGTTTTCACGCCGCATGATCAGCGCCCAGACCGCCAGGATCAGGGTCAGCGGCCCGACGATGATGCCGGCGATGAAGCGGTGCACCCATTCATACATCACCTGGGTGAAGGTGTAGTCGATTCCGGGCACGGTCGCGAGCTTGGCCGGCGTCGGCACCCAGAAGCCGTAGCAATGCGGCCAATCGGGGCAGGACAGCCCGGAATTGGTCGCGCGGATGACGGCACCCAGAACGATCAGCACGAAGGTGGCGACGATGGCGATGCCGGCGACGGCACGGAAGCGACGGATAGAGGGTTTCATCGGACGGCCGTAACGGTTCGGGTCAGAGAGCGATCAGGCGGCGGCAGGCGGCAGGCGATCGGCCGCAGGCGGGCGGATCAACGCCGCCGCCTGTAGACGACATAGATCACGATCAGCGAGATCGCCAGCGCATACCAGGTGATCGCGTACTGAAGATGGTCGTTGGGCAGCTCCGACCGGGTCTGGCCCCCTTTGGGCAGGTCGCCCGGGATCGGGGTCGCATCGGCCTCGACATAGACCGGTGCCAGGGTCTCGCCGACGAAATCCCCCATCACCTTGGTGTCGATGGTGAACCAGAAATTCTCGGACGGCCGGTTGTCGGGCACCACCCAGGCGGTGGTTCGGGGCACACGGGCGACGCCGGTGACGGTCACCTCGCCCGGGATCTGGCCGGCGGCACGGGTGGCCGGATCCTTGTGGTCGAGCGGCACCCAGCCGCGGCTGACCAGCACGGTCTGCGCCGTGCCTTCGGGCAGGTCGGTGCGCTCGAACGGCGTCAGGATGTGGTAGCCGGAATTGCCGTTGAGCGATTTGGCCGCCTGATAGAGTTCCTTGTCGTGGCGGAAATGGCCGGTCATCCGCACCCGGCGGAAGGACCATTCGGCCAGCTCTTCGGGCGTGGCGGCCGGGCCGAAGACCGGGAGCGCGACCGGATCGGCGGCGAGGCTTGCCGCACGCTGCTCGATCAGGTCGGTCTTCCAGGCCAGGCGCTGCACCTGCCAGGTGCCGAGGCCGAGCATGGCCGCCACGGCCAGCACCACGAGGACGAGCAGAAGTCCGGCCCGTTCAGGCTTTCTGTCGGCGGGGCGGCCGGCGCGGCCGGCACGCGGGGAACCGGACGGCGACGGATCGGCAGCGGGCATGATGGGGTGTCAGTCTCCGGTGGTGCCGTCCGCATCCAGGCCGAGGCCGAGGATGCGGTGGCGGTATTGCTGGGCGACCATCCATGCCTTCATCGGCCGGAGCAGGCCGATCGACAGGACAACCGCCAGCGGCAGCCAGATCACGAGATGCAACCAGATCGGCGGCGCCCAGGTGAGTTCCACCCAGAGCACCAGCGCCATCAGGATGAAGCCGGCGATCAGGATCACGAAAGCGGCCGGGCCGTCCTCGCTCGCCACGTCCCGCAGGTCCAGGCCGCAGCGGTCGCAGGAATCACGAACGGCGAGAAGCCCCCGGAACAGGCGCCCCTCGCCGCAGCGTGGACAGCGGCAGCGGAGGCCGGCGACCAGCGGGTTAACCGCCGGCCAGTCCCCGCCTCCGCCCTGCCGATCGGTCATCAGCGGCCCCAGACGTAGATCGCGACGAACAGGAACAGCCAGACCACGTCGACGAAGTGCCAGTACCAGGCCGCCGCCTCGAAGCCGATATGCTTCTGGGGGCTGAACTGGCGGGCGATCGCCCGGCGCAGGCAGACGGCCAGGAAGATGGTGCCGACCAGCACATGGAAGCCGTGGAAACCGGTCGCCATGTAGAAGGTGGAGGCATAGACGCCATCGGTGAAGGCGAAGGTGGCGTGGCTGTATTCATAGGCCTGGACGCAGGAGAAGAACACGCCGAGGCCGACGGTGATCGCCAGCATCTGCACGGTGGTGCGGTTGTCGCCCTCGCGCAGCGCATGATGGGCCCAGGTCACCGTGGTGCCCGACAGCAGCAGGATGGTGGTGTTCATCAGCGGCAGATGCCAGGGATCGAAGGTCTCGATGCCCTCGGGCGGCCAGACCCCGCCGACCGCTGCGGTCGGGAACAGCGAGGCGTTGAAATAGGCCCAGAAGAAGGCGACGAAGAACATCACCTCCGAGGCGATGAACAGCACCATGCCCATGCGCAGGCCGATCTGGACCACGCCGGTATGGGCCTTGTGCTGCACCGATTCCTTGATGACGTCCCGCCACCAGCCGGCCATCACGCCCAGCACGCAGAGGAAGCCCACCAGCAGGACCAGCCAGCCCACCGGGTTGTCGTGCATGAACATGACCCCGCCGACCGCCATCAGCAGGCCGGCCATGGCCCCCAGGAAGGGCCACGGGCTCGGGTCGACGAGATGATAATCGTGCACTTTGGTGTGCGCGGCGTGTGCTTCGCTCATTCTACACTCCTCCTCAAGGCCGATGCCGCATGACCCCTGGCAGTCGCCCTCGTCCGGCGTCGGCCGTCGGCCCGGGGACGGGGCGCACCCCCGCCCCCGGCAGCTTCCCTGCACCGGACCGCAGGGATGGTCCGGGCGTTTCCTTCCCTTTTGTCAGTCTCCGACCAGGAGCCTCAACCACCCGCAGGGCGGGTCTGGCCTCCGGTTCGGGCGCCGTCCGCCAGTATGGTGCCGGGCGTTACGGTCGCAAAATCCTCAAGCTTCCGGCCGGTCCGCTCCAGATAGCTCTGCAGCCCCTCTTCCCCCAGATCGAAGAAGGTGTAAGAGAGCGTCACGGTACGAACCTCGTCGACATTGCGGTCATCCGCCATCTTCGGATCGATGTAGAAGCTGACCGGCATGTCGATCGACTGCCCCGGCATGAGCAGCTGCTCGGTGAAGCAGAAGCAGTCGATCTTGTCGAAATAGAGCCCCATCTTCTGGGGCGTCACGTTGTAGGCGGCCTGGCCCAGCACCGGACGGTCGCTGTTGTTGACCGCCTTGTAGAAGGCGAGATGGCGCTCGCCCACCTTCACCACCATTTCGCGCTGCTCGGGGAAGAAGCCCCAGGGCATGCCGCGGGCGGTATCGGCGTTGAAGCGGACCTTCATCTCGCGGTCGAGCACCGGCACCTCGGTCGCATCCGCGACCTGGGTGGTGCCGCCATAGCCGGTGACCTGGCAGAACAGGTTGTAGATCGTGGTCGAATACGAGGTCAGCACGGTCATGCCGCCCAGCAGCACGCCGACGCCGATCAGGGTGCCGAGCTTGCCGCGCCGCTGCCGCCGCGCCCGCTCGATCGCCATATCCTCCCGTCCGTCCGCCTCGCTCACGACCCGATACCCCTTCGTCAGCTCATCTTCGCGATGGTGATGGCGAAGAACAGCGCCACCATCGCCCAGAGCAGGGCAAAGAGCGCCCAGTTGCGCTGCCGCATGCGCCGCATCCGGTCCTTCGCCTCGGCCGAGGCGGGGTCGATCCGCTCTTCCACCTCGGCGCGCTGCGGATCGTATTCCGCCGCGTCATGGTGATCGACGGGACCGTTGCGGGTATCGGCAGGCGTCATGACCAGCCCCCCAGACCAGCCGCCTTGTCCACCACCATCAGGGCGAACAGCGCGAACAGGTAGAGGATCGAAAAACCGAACATCGCCTTGGGGGCCCGATCGCCTTCGCTCTTGGCCACGCGGATCGCATGGCCGAGGAAGATGAGGCTGAGCCCGCCGGCCGCCAGACCGTACCAGACGCTGGCCAGGCCCATCGCCCAGGGCACCACCGACAGCGGGATCAGCGCCACGGTGTAGATCAGGATCTGCTTCTTGGTTTCGCGCCGGCCGGCCACGACCGGCAGCATCGGCACGCCCGCGCGCGCATAGTCGCCGGCGCGGTAGAGCGCCAGCGCCCAGAAATGCGGCGGGGTCCACATGAAGATCAGCGCGAACAGCACCAGACCGCCCAGCGACACGTCGCCGCTGACCGCCGCCCAGCCGACCATGGGCGGGAAGGCGCCGGCGGCACCGCCGATGACGATGTTCTGGGGCGTGCTGCGCTTCAGCCACATGGTGTAGATGAAGACGTAGAAGCCGATGGTCAGCGCCAGCAGCGCCGCCGCCACCGGATTGACCGCAAGGCCCATCACCACCACCGAGGCCACCGCCAGCGCTACGCCGAAGGCGAGCGCGGTTTCAGGCTCCATGCGCCCGGCCGGAATTGGCCGGTCGACGGTGCGGGCCATGACCGCGTCGATATCGCGGTCGTACCACATGTTGATCGCCCCCGACGCCCCGGCACCGACCGCGATGCACAGCAGCGCCACGAAGGCGAGCACCGGATGCAGATGGCCGGGCGCCAGATAGATGCCGACGGCGCCCGTGAACACCACCAGCGACATGACGCGCGGCTTGAGAAGGGCGATGAAATCCCGCACCGACGGATCGGCCGCGGGGGACGCGGCATCTGCGGCAACGGCGGTGGAGGTGTAGACGGAGTCGGTCACGGGCGTGGGCCTTGGTCTTCTGGACGCGGTGCGGGGGATGGCACCGACCTGGATGAGCTGCGTGTCGGACGGATGTTCCGTCGCATCCCGATCCACCCGTTCCGGCACCTGCCCGGCCGGTCCGACCGGACGGGTCGGAACGGGGTCGGGCGGTTTCGGGGCCGTGGCCGGCGGTGTGGATGCCGCCGGCCACGGCCCCGAAGGACCGGTCTCGGTCAGGCTGCCGTCACTTCACGCGCGGCAGGCCGTCCTCGAAGGTGTGGAAGGGCGGCGGCGAGGTCACCGTCCATTCGAGGGTGGTTGCACCCTCGCCCCACGGATTGTCGGCGCACTTCTGACCGGCGGTCAACGTGCGGAACACCACGAAGATGAAGAACAGCGCGGCGAAGCCCGAGATATAGGCACCCATCGAGGCGACGTGGTTCCAGCCCGCATACACGTCCGGATAGTCGGGGATACGGCGCGGCATGCCGGCCAGCCCCAGGAAGTGCATCGGGAAGAAGGTCAGGTTCACGCCGATGAAGGTGAGCCAGAAGTGGATCTTGCCCAGCGTCTCGGGATACTGCCGGCCCGACATCTTGCCGATCCAGTAGTAGAACCCGGCGAAGATGGCGAACAGTGCGCCCAGCGACAGCACGTAGTGGAAGTGCGCCACAACGTAATAGGTGTCGTGAAGCACCGTGTCCACCCCTGCATTCGACAACACGACACCGGTCACGCCGCCGACGGTGAACAGGAAGATGAAGCCGATCGCGAACAGCATCGGGGTCTTGAACTCGATGGAGCCGCCCCAGGCGGTGGCGATCCACGAGAAGATCTTGATGCCGGTCGGCACCGCGATGACCATGGTCGCCGCGGTGAAATAGGCGCGGGTGTCGACGTCGAGGCCGACCGTGAACATGTGGTGCGCCCAGACCACGAAGCCCACGACACCGATCGCGACCATGGCATAGGCCATGCCCAGATAGCCGAAGATCGGCTTGCGGGAGAAGGTCGAGATCACGTGGCTGATGATGCCGAAGCCCGGCAGGATCATGATGTAGACTTCGGGATGCCCGAAGAACCAGAACAGATGCTGGAACAGGATCGGGTCACCGCCCTTGGCCGGGTCGAAGAACGCCGTGCCGAAATTGCGGTCGGTGAGCAGCATGGTGATGGCGCCGGCCAGCACCGGCAGCGACAGCACCAGCAGGAAGGCCGTCACCAGCATCGACCAGGCGAACAGCGGCATCTTGTGCAGCGTCATGCCCGGGGCGCGCATGTTCAGGATGGTGACGATGAAGTTGATGGCGCCCAGGATCGACGCCGCACCCGAGAGATGCAGCGAGAAGATCGCCATGTCCACCGCCGCGCCGCCATGGGACACATTGCCCGACAATGGCGGATAGATCGTCCAGCCCGTGCCCGCACCGCCATCGACGAAGGCGGAGCCCAGCAGCAGCGCGAAGGACGGCGGCAGCAGCCAGAAGGAGATGTTGTTCATCCGCGGGAACGCCATGTCGGGCGCCCCGATCATCAGCGGCACGAAGAAGTTGCCGAACCCGCCGATGAGCGCCGGCATGACCACGAAGAAGATCATGATCAGGCCATGCGCGGTGATGACCACGTTGTAGAACTGATAGTCGCCGCCGAAAATCTGGTCGCCCGGAGACGCCAGCTCGGCCCGGATCAGCATCGAAAAGAAACCGCCGATCAGACCCGCGACCACCGCGAACACAAGGTACATCACGCCGATGTCCTTGTGGTTCGTGGAGAAGACCCACCGCTTCCAGCCCGTCGGATGGTGTGCGCCGTGAGCGTCATGTGCGCCCGCGTGTGCCATAACCAATCCCTCTCGTTATCGGATGTGCCCGCGGAAGCTCACCGGCCCGCCAGCGCGACCCGGACCTCGTCGGTCCCGTCGACGCGGGCGAACCTGCCCTGTGCTTCGGTCACCCAGTTTTCGAAATCGCCCTCGGCCCGCGCCTCGATCACGATCGGCATGAAGCCGTGCCGCACGCCGCAGATTTCAGAGCACTGGCCGTAATACACACCCGGCTTTTCGACCCGGAACCAGGTCTCGTTCAGCCGGCCCGGCACGGCGTCCATCTTCACGCCGAAGGACGGCATCGCGAAGCTGTGCAGCACGTCCTCGCTGGTGATCAGCAGGCGGATGGTCTTTCCGGCCGGCACGACGACCCGGTTGTCGACCTCCAGCAGGCGATGACCGCCGGCCGGGAGCGCGTCACCTTCCAGCAGGTTGCTGATGAAGGTGAAGTTGCCGTTGTCCGGGTATTCGTAGGACCAGTACCACTGATGCCCGATCGCCTTGATGGTCAGATCGGCCTCTTCCACCTTGTTCTCGAAATAGATCAGGCGGAAAGAGGGGATCGCGATCACGACCAGGATCAGGATCGGGGCGACGGTCCAGCCGATCTCGAGCAGGGTGTGGTGCGAGCGCTTCGACGGAGTCGGGTTGGACTTCCGATTGAAGCGAAGGACGACGACGACCAGCAGGGCGAGCACGAAAATCGACACGCCGAAGCAGATGTAGAGCAGGATGTCATGCAGATCGACGACCCGCTCCATGACAGGCGTCGCCGGCGCCTGGAGATTGAGCTGCCAGTCATGGGCAACTCCTTCCGCGAACGCCGCCCCGGCCGTCCCGAACAGGACGGCGCAGACCGCGATCAGCGAAGAGACTAGATCCTTGGACCTCATTCTTGGGCCTTCCCCCTGCGGATGGCTCCGCCCGTCTTCTGCCGGACGGCGTTAGACCACGTCCTCAGTTCGCCTTCGTGTGGCAATTGGCCGCATTGGCTGCGACCAAGGCTACACGACGCCCGTAAGTCTAACAAGCCGCACGGATATGGTGTCCATGCAGCTCAACCACGGTTGGAGTCTCCGCGGTTTTTCTGTGCTTCTTAGGCTGAAGCGGAGTCCGCTCGGGAAAAATGCGACAACTTGTCGCACAGAACCTGGAGGCGAATCCGCCATGCGGTCCGGTCCATTCGGCGGGCCCTTCCGTCCGGCATGCTCCCATGGCGATCCGGAAGGAACGACGATGCCGGCGAGGGCTGAAACGGGCGGAAGCAGAGCGTCGCGCGCACGATCCCTTATATCCCCCGGCCGACCGCTCCATATACCATGCATGAACGGCAGGCCGACGTCCAACCCTCTGGCTGGTCCCACGGCCTGCCACATGCCGGGGCAACCGTCCGCCTCGTCTTGAAGTTTCGCCCCGCCCGTCCGACCAGGTAAGGCCCGCAATCCATGCCCGATACCGCCAAGCTCACCGCCACCGATCCCTTCTTCGCCTCGGGGGCACTCGACCGCTCGCGCCTGGAACGCCAGGTCGCCGAGGCGCTCGCGGGGGCGGATGACGGCGAACTCTTCCTCGAATACCGGCAATCCGAAGTGCTGGGCTTCGACGACGGCCATCTGCGCTCCGCCACCTTCGACACCGTCCAGGGTTTCGGCATGCGGGCCGTGGCCGGCGATACCGTCGCCTATGCCCATGCCAGCCAGATCGACGACGACGCGCTGGCGCGTGCCGCCGACACGGTCGGCGCGGTGCTGCGCGGCCATGGCGGCACGCTGGATCTGGCGCCCGCAAAGCCCGGCCCGGCGCTCTACCAGCCGGGCAACCCGCTGGATGCGATGCCCTTTGCCGACAAGGTGAAGCTGCTGGCCGAGATCGATGCCTGGGCGCGGGCCCGCGACAACCGGGTCCGCCAGGTCAGCGCCACGCTGTCGGCCAACTGGCAGGGGGTCGAGATCCTGCGCCCCGACGGCAGCTCCGCCCGCGACGTGCGGCCGCTGGTCCGCATCGGTGTTTCGCTGCTGGTGGGCGAAGGCGACCGCCAGGAAAGCGGCTATGCCGGCGCCGGCGGCCGCGCCGGCTATACCGCCTGGGTGGCGCCGGAACGCTGGCAGGCGCTGGTCGAAGAGGCGCTGTCGCAGGCGCTGATCAATCTGGAAGCCGCCCCCGCCCCCGCCGGCGAGATGACCGTGGTGCTGGGCTCCGGCTGGCCCGGCATCCTGCTGCATGAAGCCGTGGGCCACGGGCTGGAAGGCGATTTCAACCGCCGCAGGCTCTCGGCCTTCTCGGGGCTCATCGGCGAGCGTGTGGCCGCCCCCGGCGTCACCGTGGTCGACGACGGCACCCTGCCCGACCGGCGCGGCTCGCTCACCATCGACGACGAGGGCACGCCCTCGTCCCGCACCGTGCTGATCGAGGACGGCATCCTGAAGGGCTATATGCAGGACCGGATGAATGCCCGGCTGATGGGCGTGCCGGTCACCGGCAACGGCCGCCGCGAAAGCTATGCCCACCAGCCGCTGCCGCGGATGACCAACACCTACATGCTGGGCGGCGACAAGGATCCGGCCGAGATCATCGCCTCGGTCAAGCGCGGCCTCTATGCCAAGGAATTCGGCGGCGGCCAGGTCGACATCACCTCGGGCAAGTTCACCTTCTCGGCCTCGCTCGCCTATCTGATCGAGGACGGGAAGATCACCCGGCCGGTGAAGGGCGCCACCCTGATCGGCAACGGCCCCGACGTGCTCAAGCGGGTGTCGATGATCGGCAACGACATGGCGCTCGACGGCGGCATCGGCTCGTGCGGCAAGGACGGCCAGTGGGTGCCGGTGGGCGTGGGCCAGCCGACCCTGCGCATCGACGGGCTGACGGTGGGCGGCACCGAAATCGCCGCCTGATCCACAAGCGACCGACTGAAAAACCCCCGCCGGGCGGCCTGCCCGGCGGGGGTTTTGCGTGTCGGCCCGGTGCCGCAGATCAGCGGGCCGCAGCCGGCCTGCGGTCCGGCCCGGCGGTACGCCGCTGCCAGAGATAGATCACGGCCAGCAGCGCCAGGGCCAGGGCCTGCACCTCGATCCGCCCCATCAAGGGGATATAGGGCGCCAGGAAGCCCGGCCGGAACATGGCGAAGGCGACGGCGAACAGCGCCAGCCGCTCCCAGCCCTTGCAGGCCCGGGCGAACCAGCCCTGCAGCCCGGCGGCGAAGGCGAACATCGCCGCGACCGCACAGATCGAGATCCAGGCCAGATGGATCGGATCGTCGATCCACACCGCCCGCCCGGCATCGTCGACGCCCGAGATCATCAGCAGATCGGTGTTGAACAGGAAGATGAAGGGCAGGATCGCCGTCCGCATGTCGTAGGTGAAGCCCTGGACGCCGGTTTTGATCGGGTCGGCGCGGGCGATGGCTGCGGCGGCATAGGCGGCGAGCCCGACCGGTGGCGTGTCGTCGGCCAGGATGCCGAAATAGAACACGAAGAGATGCGCCGCGATCAACGGGAAGATCAGCCCGGCATCGCCGCCCAGCTGCACGATCACCGGCGCGGTCAGCGTCGCCATGATGATGTAGTTGGCCGTGGTCGGCAGGCCCATGCCCAGGATGATCGAGGTGATCGCGGTCAGCACCAGCATCAGATAGATGTTGCCGAAGCTGATCACGTCGATGAGGGTGACGAACCGCCCGACCAGGCCGGTGATGGTGACGGCGCCCACGATGATCCCGGCGGCCGCGGTGGCGACGCCCACCGCCACCATGTTACGGGCCCCGTTGATCAGCCCTTCGAAGATGTCCTGCAGCCCCTGGGCGACGCCGTCGCGCAGGATCTGCCCCATGGGCGTGCCCGGTTCGCGGGTCAGCCAGGCCAGGATCGGCCGCTGCACGATCATGATCACGGCCATGGCCTCGATCGCCAGCAGCACCGACAGCGTGGCCGAGCGCTGCAACACCACCAGATACCAGACCAGCACCACCACCGGGATCAGGAAGTGCAGCCCGGCGAAGAAGGTCTGGCGGAAGCGCGGCAGTTCCGAGCGCGGCACCGGCTTCAGGTCCAGCTTGCAGGCTTCGAGATGGACGACATAGAGCAGCGCCAGATACGAGATCACCGCCGGGATCAGGGCGGCGCGCACCACGTCCAGATAGGGAATGCCCAGGATTTCCGCCATGATGAAGGCGGCAGCGCCCATCACCGGCGGCATCAGCTGGCCGTTGGTGGAAGCCGCGACCTCGACCGCGCCGGCCTTGTGGGCGGGCAGGCCGACCTTCTTCATCAGCGGGATGGTGAAGGTGCCGGTGGTGACGGTGTTGGCGATCGACGAGCCCGACACCAGCCCGGTCAGCCCCGAGGCGACCACGGCCGCCTTGGCCGGCCCGCCGCGCAGATGGCCGAGCAGCGAGAAGGCGACGTCGATGAAATAGCGCCCGGCGCCCGCCCGATCGAGCAGCGCGCCGAACAGCACGAACAGGAAGACGAAGCTGACCGACACGCCGATCGGCACACCGAAAATGCCGGTGTCGCTGAGGTACATGTCGCTCATCAGGAAGTCGAGCGGCACGCCCGGATGGCGGATGATGCCGGGCAGCCAGGGGCCGACGATGCAATAGCCGAGGAACACGATCGCCAGGATCGCGAGCGCCGGCCCAAGCGTGCGCCGGGCGGCTTCGAGCAGCAGGATGATGGTGACGAGACCGAACCAGATGTCACGCTGAAGCGGCAGGCCCGCACGCATGACGATCTCTTCGTAATCCCACCAGAGATAGAGGACCGCAACCGCAGCCACCACCGCCAGCACCAGGTCGTAGACCGGCACCCTGGTCAATGCCGACCGCGGCCCCCCGGACAGGCGGTCGAGCAGTTTCGCCAGGCGGCCATCGGGCTCGCGATAGGCCGGGTAGCACAGGAAGGCGAGCAGCAGGGCGAAGGTCAGGTGGAACACCCGCGCCAGGAACTGGTCGAAGGGCACATAGGCGATATAGAGCTGAAAGGCCGACCAGCCGAGGCAGAGGGCGACGATCAGCCAGCGCATCACCGAGCTTGTCGGCGCGCGCGCCCCCGCTTCGACCTGCGCGACCAGGGCCTCGGCCGCCGCGATGTCGCCCTCGCCCTCACCCTTCGGGGGCGCAGCGCGGCCCCCCGTTTGCGATGCAGCCATCAGGCCCCTCCTCCCCGGCATTCGCCGCAGGCGCGGCTCGGAATGCGCATGAAACCTCGTGAACCAGATCTGAAAAGACGATGCCGCCGCCCGGTTCCCCAACCGGGCGGCGGCATCACGGCCGGATTACATCCAGCCCTTCTCCTTGTAGTACTTCTCGGCGCCCGGATGCAGCGGAGCGGTCAGACCCTCCAGCATCTGCTTGGGCTCCAGGTCGCGGAAGGCGGCATTCGACGCCTTGAAGGCATCGAAGTTCTCGAAGAAGGTCTTCACGAAGGTGTAGACCGTGTCTTCCGAGACGTCGGAGCTGGTGATCATCGTCGCCTTGACCGCATAGGTCTCGGTCGGATGATCGACGCCGCGATAGGTGTTGGCCGGGATGCTGGTCATCACGTAATAGGGCCGCTCGCCGACGAACTTCTTGATCGCGTCGGAGTTGACGTTGATCAGGTCGATCTCGGTCGAGTTCGCCGGATCCTCGATCGCCGCCGACGGGTTGCCGACGGTGTAGAAGAAGGCGTCGATCTTGCTGTCGACCAGGGCGCGCGAGGCCTCACCCTGCTGCAGGCCCTGGGCGTTCAGATCCGCGTCCGGATTGATGCCGTAAAGGTCCAGCACGTCCATGGCATTGCCGCGCTGGCCCGAGCCCGGATTGCCGATGTTGACGGTCTTGCCCTTCAGATCCTCGACCGACTTGATGCCGGTCTCCTTGCGGGTGACCAGCAGCACGGTCTCGGGGTGGACCGAGAACACGCTGCGCAGGTTCTCGACCTTCTTGCCGTCCCAGTCGGCCGCACCGCTCCAGGCATTGTAGTTGGCGTCGGACTGCGCGACGCCGAAGTCGAGCAGGCCGCGGCTGACGGCATTGACGTTGAACACCGACCCCAGCGCCGGACGGCCGACGCAGTTCAGCTTGTCGGCCGCCTGCTTGTTGATGATGGCACAGGCCTGCAGCGCCACCTGATAATAGACGCCGGTGACCGCACCGCCGCCGATCAGAATGTCGGTGGCCGCCGCGGCCGGAACCGTGGCGCCCGCCAGACCCGCGGCGAAGACGGTGGCCGCAAGGGCCGTTTTGCGAACGAACATCGCTCTCCCTTTCCCCTCGTTACTCGGTCGTTGGAAGTTTCCGGGGCCCGGCCTCAGCCGATCCCGAACAGGGCACGCGCCGTCGCCGCATCGGCGACGGGCCGCCCCAGCGCCGCCGCCACCCCGGCCGCCTGGCCGATCAGTGCGGCGTTGTCCGGGGCGGGGGCCCCGTCGCGCAAGGTCATGTTGTTCTCGAAGCCGAGCCGCGCATGGCCGCCCAGCGACAGCGCCGCACCGGTCGCCGCCAGTTCCGCGGGCCCGAAGGCGCAGACCATCCAGGGGTCCTCGAACCCCGTCTCGGCACGGGCGGCCAGAAAGCCGACCAGATCCCCCGGCCGGCCGCCACCCGGGGCATAGCGCCCCAGCACATACAGCACCGGCGCCGCACCGCCATCCAGCCCGCCGGCCACCGGCAGGATGCCCCGGTCGCGCAGGCGGGCCAGACGCTCCACCTCGTGCGCATCATAGAGGATCCACTGCCAGCGGCCACCCGCCGCGGCCAGATCGTCCAGCAGCCGGTAGAGATCGGTCTCGGCCGCACGCCCGGCCCCCTCGGGCAGGAATTCCTTCAGCCCCAGCGAACAGAAGCCGGGTTTCAGCGCCCGCATCGCGGCAATCTGCGCCGGCGCGTCGTAGACGCCCGCCGCCTCGCTGGTCACCTGGATCAGCAACCGGTCGCCGGTGGCGTCTTCCACCGCGGCGATGGCCGCACGGTAGAGATCGGCGTCCAGGCTGTGCCGGCCATCGGCATCGCGGACATGCAGATGGATCATCGACGCCCCTGCCGCCACGGCATCGGCGGCGGCCTGCGCCAGCTCGGCCGGCGTCAGCGGCAGGGCGGCATGATCGACCTTGCCGCGGCGCGCACCATTGGGTGCCACCGCCAGAACCGCTGGCGTGTCATAAGCCGTCGTCATCAACGCTGCCTCTTGCTGGGGGCGGACAAGATGCTCCGCCGATCATCCATCATCGACCCCGCCTTGTCTGCCCGTGATCGCACCGGGCTTCGAAGTTGAGCGATCTTTTCGCGATCCGCGGGGTGCGATGGAACGTCGTTGCGCCGGACCGTCGAGCAATGTGCGAAATCCGTCGAGATGGGCTTCGGCCCGGGCCACACGGTCGTCGGCAGGCGCGCCGATGCCCACCGCCACCAGCCCGACCAGGGCCTGGGCAAGGGCCAGCCCGCCGGTCAGGGAGCGGAAGATGCCAGGCCCGTCATGGGCCAGCAGCAGGACATGATCGGCATAGGCGGCGACCGGGCCGTCGCGGTCGTCGGTCAGCACCACCACCGTCGCCCCGGCACCGGCGGCAAAGACCACCGCATCGCGGGTCGCCCGGGCATAGCGGGTGATGGTCGCCGCGATCAGCACGTCGCCCGGCCCCAGATCCCGCAGCCGGTCGGGCAAGAGCCCTGCCGCATCGCCGGCAAGCGTGACGCCGGGCCGGACCAGATCGAGTGCATAGGCCAGGAAGAAGCCGAGGGTGTGGCATTTGCGCTGGCCGATCACCACCACCCGGCGGGCGGCCACGATCGCCCCGGCGGCTGCCGCCAGCGCCGGGGCCGCATCGGCCCCGAGGCTCTGGTCCAGATTGGCCCGGTCGGCCGCCAGAAAGTCGGCGACCAGCCCGGCAGGGCCGGCACCGGCGCCCAGACGCTGCAGCCGGCGCGAGCGGTCGGCATAGCGGCCGTCGCCGCCTCCGGCCAGCCGGTCGCGGAACAGCGCCCCCAGTTCGGTGAAGCCGGCATAGCCCAGCTTTTCGGCCAGGCGCACGAAGGTGGCGGGCGTCACCCCCGCTTCGTCGGCAAGGCGGCGCATCGACACCAGCGGCACGCGGTCGGGATGGTCGAGCAGATGGCGCGCCGCGCGGCGCAGCTGCGGGCTGAGACCGTCCATGCCGGCCTCGATCCGCTGCAGCACCTCGTCCGCGCCCGCCGCTCCGCTCATCTGCCCCTCTGGTTCAGGCGGCCGCAAGGCCAGTGGCGGCCAGGGCGGCATCGATCGCCGCCCCCAGCCGGTCGACGGCGAGCGCCAGCTCCTCTTCCGTCGCGATGAAGGGCGGCGCCAGCAGCACATGATCGCCCGAGAGCCCGTCGACGGTGCCGCCGCCCGGATAGCAGATCAGCCCGCGGGCGAAGGCCTCTTCCTTGATCTTTTTCCACAGCCCCGCGCCGGCCGGGAACGGCGCCCTGCTCTCGCGATCGGCGACCAGTTCGATGCCGCGGAAAAAGCCGCGGCCGCGGATGTCGCCGACATAGGGGCGGTCGCCCAGCCCCTCGCGCAGCAGCCGCTCGAAAACCGGGCCCATCTCGCGGACCCGGGCCACCAGCCCGTCGTCGCGGATCGCCTCCTGCACCGCCAGCGCCGCGGCGCAGGCGACCGGATGGCCCATATAGGTATGGCCGGTGGTCAGACCCAGCCGGCCGGTTTCGATCACCCGGGCGATCTCGTCCGACACCAGCACCGCGCCGATCGGCTGGTAGCCGGCCCCCAGCCCCTTGGCCATGACGATGATGTCGGGGGCGATGCCGTCGGCCTCGCAGGCGAAGGTATGACCGGTACGCCCCATGCCGCACATCACCTCGTCGAGGATCAGCAGCACACCATGGCGGGTGCAGATCTCGCGGATGGCCTTGAAATAGCCCTCGACCGCCGCGACGGCACCAAGCGTCGCGCCGACCACCGGCTCGGCCAGGAAGGCGAGCACGGTCTCGGGCCCCTGGATCAGCAGCTCACGCTCGAATTCCGCCGCCAGCCGGGCGCCGTATTCGGTGTCGCTCTCTCCGGGCAGGCGATAGCGATAGGCATGGCAGGGGGCGACATGGACCACATCGCCCATCACCCAGGGCAGAAAGGGCCGGCGCCGGCCGACATTGCCGGTGGCGGACAGGGCCCCCAGCGTGTTGCCGTGATAGCTCTGCCGGCGAGCGATCACCCGGGTGCGGGCCGGATCGCCCCGCTCCACCGCATGCTGCCGGGCGATCTTGAGCGCGCTCTCGATCGCCTCGGACCCGCCCGAGACGAAACAGACCTTGCCGAAGCCTTCAGGTGCCGCCTCGGACAGCAGATCGGCCAGGCGCTCCATGGGCTCGTTGGTGAAGAAGCCGGTATGGGCGAAGGCGACCCGGTCCAGCTGGGCCAGGATCGCAGCACGCACCCGCGGATCGCCATGGCCGAGACACGAGACGGCGGCCCCGCCCGAGGCATCCAGATAGCGGCGGCCGTCCTGGTCGATCAGCCAGCAGCCCTCGCCGCCCACGGCGACGGCAGGCTCGGCGGCGGAAGCCCGGTGAAGCACGCGGGACTGGGCGCGGTTGCGGCGCAGCGGGATCTCGGACATGGCGTCTCATCCGGATGATGCGGGGGGTCCGGATGATGCTAGGCCGCTGAAATCGTGGATGCAACGTCCGTTTTACTGAAACATGAATGTTGCATATGTTTCATCGGCGGCTGAAACGAATCACGGGGGCCCGACGGCCCCCGTGTTCCTCCGACAGCCGTGTCAGGACGGGTCAGATGACCTGCTCGCGCGCCGCAGCCAGCGCCGCCAGACTACCCAGTACCCCGAAAACCCGGAAGGGACAGGGCGCGTCGCCGCCATTGCCCGCAGGCTCGATCCGCGGCTCGACCTCGTCGCACATCTGGGTGAAATAGGCGCCCATGGCGTTCAGGCTGTCATACTCGCCCCGGCCCTTGTTGACCCGGTAGAACCCGCCGACCGCCCGGCCGTCGACCAGATAGATCACCGGCTCGGCGCTTTCACCCTCGATCAGGTCGACCGTCGGCACCCCCTCCTGGACGATGACCTCGGTGTTGAGGGCACCTTCCTTGATGACGTTCATCTTATGCCGGGTCTTCTTGTTCATCTCCAGGATGTCCTCGCCCGACCGCGCGGTCATGACACCCATGCCATAGGTGCCGCTGTCGGCCTTCACGAAGACATAGGGGTCGCTTTCGATGCCGTATTGCCGGTACTTCTCGCGGGTCAGGTGCAGCACCTTGTCCACGCCGCGGGCGACACAGCCGAGCCCCGCCTTCTCGCGGAAATTGATCTGGCCGCACTGGTGCCACAGCGCCTGGATCAGCCAGGGATCGACGTCGAACTCTTCGGCGAAGGCGTCGGCGACCTGGGCATAGGCCGAGAAATGGCCGCTCTTGCGCCGGCGATACCAGCCGAGCGACAGCGGCGGGATCACCGGCTGTTCCAGATCGACCAGGATCGAGGGCGCGCCCGCGGTCATGTCGTTGTTCATCAGCACCACATCGGGCACGAAACCGTCGGCGGTGCCGATCCGGCCGTCCTCGCGGCGCAGCGGCTCGACCCGGATATCGGCACCGGTCGCCGTCTCCAGCACCATCGCTTCGTCCAGGTCGTACATCAGGCTGCCGAGACGGACCTCCCAGCCGGCCTGTTCGATGATCCCGGCCAGCACCCGCACGTTTTCAAGGTAGTGCAGATTGCGGGTGTGGTTCTCGGGCACGATCAGCAGCCGCCGGCCATCGGGCGCCACCCGCGCCAGATGGGTCTTGAACCGTTCGGATGCCCGGCCGCGGGCGGCGCGAGAAATATTGTTGAACCCGGCCGAGAACAGGTTGGTGTCGACCGGGGCGATCTTGACGCCCGAATGGCGCAGATCGACCGAGGCATAGGGAAGTGCCGGGGTCTCTGCGAACCGGGCGTCGAACCAGGCGGTGACCTTGTCGGCCTGGGACGCAAGGATGTCGTCGAGAAGCGGCAGAATGAGCGTCTGCATGGGACGGGCGGCCTCCGGGTGTCGGATCCGGCAGACGGGCGTCTGTCGGCGGGAAGAGCGCCCGCCACCCTGATCGTGATGACCGGCCGGCGGGGCATGCGGCCCGGCAGGACCGGACCGGACGGCACCGCCTTCGGCGGCACCGGGGGCGCCGCATGCAGGGCGCCCCTGAAACGGGTCTCCCGGCCGGGCGTCAGCCCGGCAGGGAAGTCGGCGGCCCGGGTCGGTGGCGGGCGCCACCGCCATCCGGCGCCAGGGCCTGCAGGACGGCAAGCCCCGCGATGACCGCGGTTTCCGCCCTGAGCACGCGCGGGCCCAGGCCGATCGCGGTCAGATGGGGCCGGGCACGAAGCCGGTCAAGCTCGGCCGGATCGAAGCCGCCCTCGGGCCCCGTCAGCAGCCCGGCCGGACCATCGCCCAGCATGGCCGCGACGGCCGCGGCCGGACGCCCGGCCCCGGTCTCGTCGCCGAAGACGACCGGCAGGTCGTCCAGACGGTCCAGCACGGTATCCAGCGGTTCCGGGGCATGGATAGAGGGCACGGTCAGCCGTTCGCACTGCTCGGCGGCTTCGCGCGCGATGGCGGCAAGCCGGTCCATGCGCAGCCGGTCGACCACGGTGCGGCGGGTGACCGCGAACCGGATCGCGGTGACGCCAAGCTCGGTCGCCTTTTCGACCGCAAACTCCACCGGGCCGCGCTTGACCGGGGCCATCACCAGTTCCAGCCGCCGTTCGGGCGCCGGCAGACGGTGCTGCGCCACCAGACGCGCGGCCGCACCGCGCTTGCCCACCGCCACCAGCTCCGCCGCCCATTCGCCGTCCCGGCCGTTGAACAGGGCAAGCGCCGCCCCGGTCTCGCGCCGCATCACCGCCCGAAGATAATGGGCCTGATCCTCGTCGAGCAGCAGTTCGCCCCCGGGGGTCATGGGCCCGGTCAGACGGTCGGGATCGAGGTAGAGGCGGGGCGCATCGGCGGCCATGGGATCTCCGTATCGGCTCTTCTCCCCAAGAGCTATAGCGCCCCTGATCACGGGTTTGAAGCCCAAGCCGGTGCATTGCCGCGCTTGGCAACCCTGCGCCCAACGGATAAACCGGCATGAGGAGCCAGAGCCCGAGGAGCCAGCGCCATGGCCGAACCGGCCGCGAAGTCCAGGACCGGTCATACCGACATCCACGCCGACAAGGGGCTGATGCGCCTTCTGCCCGAGGGGCTGAAGCCCTATGCGCTGCTGGCGCGCTGGGACCGGCCCATCGGCTGGTGGCTGCTGCTGCTGCCCGGCTGGTGGGCGATTGCGCTGGCATCCCCCCAGGGCGGCCTGCCCGACCTGCTGCTGATGGCGGCCTTTCTGGTCGGCGCCGTGGCCATGCGCGGTTTCGGCTGCACGATCAACGATCTGGCCGACCGGCATTACGATGCGAAGGTGGAACGCACCCGCAGCCGGCCGATCCCGAGCGGCCGGGTGACGCCGCTGCAGGCGCTGCTCTTCCTGGTGCCGCAGGGGCTGGTGGGCCTTGCGGTGCTGGTGATGCTGCCGGTGCCGGCGATCGTCATCGGCCTCGCCTCGCTGGCACTGATCGTGCCCTATCCGTTCATGAAACGGATCACCTACTGGCCGCAGGCCTGGCTGGGCCTCACCTTCAACTGGGCAGCCCTGGTCGGCTGGGCGGCGGCCAGCGGGGCCGGGGACCTGGCAGCCATGACACCGGGCCTGCTGCTCTATGCGGGCGGCATCTTCTGGACGCTCGGCTACGATACGATCTATGCCCATCAGGACCGCGAGGACGATCTGCTGGTGGGCGTGAAATCCACCGCCCTCGCCCTGGGCCGGCGCACGAAGCCGGCGGTGGCGGTGTTCTATCTGATCTTCTGGGGCTTCACGGTCGCCGCCGGGCTCAAGGCCGGTTTCGGCGCCGGCTGGGTGCTGGCCATGGCCTTCACCGGCTCTCACCTCTTCTGGCAGATCCGCAGGCTCGACATCGACGATCCGGCGCTGTGCCTGAAACTGTTCAAGTCCAACCGCGATATGGGGCTGATCCTGCTCGCCACCATCATCCTGGCCCGCCAGGTCCCCCTCGGCGGATGAGCCGGGCGAGCGGCCGGGCCAGAAGCAGGGCGAGGGCCAGGATCCAGGCACCGGCCGGCATGTCGACCGCCGGCGGCAGGAACGGGCGCAGGATCAGGATGACCAGAACGGCACCCGCCACCTTGACCAGCTGGCGGTCGATCAGATCGAACCGCGCCCAGATGCCCCGCAGCCATCCTTTGAAGCCGGCCGGGGCGCCGGGACTTGTCTCGGGATCCTTCGCCGCCATCATCTGCTCCATGACCATCTGAACATCGCCTCTGCACTTGACCGCGGCCCCCGGGACGGGTCAAGTCCGCACACCCCCGAAAGCCGAAGCGAGGCCGCCACCGATGCCCTATGACAGCCTGCGCGACTTCATGGCCCGTCTAGAGGCCACCGGCCGTCTGGTCCGGGTTCGCGAGCCGGTCTCCACCGTGCTCGAGATGACCGAGATCCAGACCCGGCTGCTGGCCGAGGGCGGGCCGGCGGTGCTGTTCGAAAAGCCGGTGATGCCGGATGGCAGCCTCTCGACCATACCGGTGCTGGTCAATCTGTTCGGTACGGTGGAACGGGTCGCCTGGGGCATGGACCGGGAACCGCCGCAGCTGCGCGGCGTGGGCGAGACGCTGGCCTTCCTGCGCCAGCCCGAACCGCCGGGCGGCTGGCGCGAGGCGCTGGACATGCTGCCGCTGATGAAGACGGTGATGGCGATGCGGCCGAAGACGGTCTCGCGCGCGCCGGTGCAGGAGGGGGTCCTGCGCGGCGACGAGATCGACCTCACCCGCCTGCCGGTCCAGACCTGCTGGCCGGGGGAGCCGGCACCGCTGATCACCTGGCCACTGGTGGTGACCCGCGGCCCCGGGGGCGAGAAGACCGACGGCTACAATCTCGGCATCTACCGCATGCAGGTGCTGGGGCGAGACCGCACGCTGATGCGCTGGCTGCGCCACCGCGGCGGCGCCCAGCATCATCGCCGCTGGGGGCTGAGCAAGCGCGAGCCGCTGCCGGCCGCGGCGGTGATCGGCGCCGATCCGGGCACGATCCTGGCCGCCGTGACGCCCGTGCCCGACACGCTGTCGGAATACCAGTTCGCCGGCCTGCTGCGCGGCCGCAAGGTGGAGCTGGTCGATGCGGTCAGCCAGCCGCTGAAGGTGCCGGCCACGGCCGAAATCGTGCTGGAAGGCGAGGTCAGCCTCGACGATTACGGCGACGAGGGGCCCTATGGCGACCACACCGGCTATTACAACAATGTCGAGCCCTTCCCGGTCTTCCGGGTGACGGCGGTGACCATGCGCCGCCAGCCGATCTATCTCTCCACCTTCACCGGCCGGCCGCCGGACGAGCCCTCGGTGCTGGGCGAGGCGCTGAACGAGGTGTTCATCCCGCTGATCCGCCAGCAATTCCCGGAAATCATCGACTTCTGGCTGCCGCCCGAGGGCTGTTCCTACCGCATCGCCGTGGTGTCGATGCGCAAGGCCTATCCCGGCCATGCCAAGCGGGTGATGATGGGGGTGTGGTCGTATCTGCGCCAGTTCATGTACACCAAATGGGTGATCGTGGTGGATGACGACATCAATGCGCGCGACTGGAAGGACGTGATGTGGGCGATGTCGACCCGCATGGACCCGGCGCGCGACATCACCGTCATCGAGAACACCCCCATCGACTATCTGGACTTCGCAAGCCCCGAATCCGGCCTCGGCTCCAAGATCGGCCTGGATGCCACCAATAAATGGCCGCCCGAGACGAAGCGCGAATGGGGCAGGGAACTGCGCATGGACCAGGCGGTCATCGACCGGATCGACCAGATCTGGCCGAAGCTGGGGCTGCCGGGATCGGGGCAGGCGATCTGGAAGCCGGTGAAGGATTAGTTTCAGCTGCATACGACGACAGATATGAACGCAATGGAGAAGGCAAACCGCCGGATCGCCGAGCGTAAATCGGGTGTTGCAGGCTGATCCGGCGCCGCCGGATCTTCCATCGCCAGACGTATCGCCGTCGCGAAGCTGCCACGCATCCATGCTACTGTCTTCCGTCCCGCCCATGGCCACGGATGACACCCGCATGCTGCGCATCCTCCAGATCACCGATACCCATATCAGCCCCACCAAGCCGCATTTCGCGTCGAACTGGGCGCCGGTCGCGGCGCTGGCGCGGGCGATTGCACCGGATCTGGTGGTCCACACCGGTGACGTGACCGTCGACGGCGCCGATATGGTGGAGGATCTGGCCCATTGCCGCTGGCTGATGGACGGGCTGGAACTGCCCTGGGCGGCCGTGCCCGGCAATCACGATGTCGGCAGCGAGAACCCCGACCATATCCAGGCGGTGAACGATCTCCGCATCTCGCGCTGGGAAGCCCATTTCGGCCCGGACCGCTGGCTGCGCGATGCCGGGCCGTGGCGGCTGATCGGGCTGAACGCCATGCTGATGGGATCGGGCCACCCGCGTGAGGCCGAGCAGGCGGACTGGGCCGGCGAGGTGCTGGCCGAGGCCGAGGCCACCGGCCGCCCCGTGGCGCTTTTTCTGCACAAGCCGCTGTTCCTGAACGACCCCGACGAAGACGACCGCGGCTATTGGAGCGTGCCTGGCCGAGCACGCGGCCCCTATGTGGAGGCGATCCGCCGGGGCACGGTGAAGCTGGTCGCCTCGGGCCATCTCCACACCGCCCGGATCTTCCGTCGCGACGGCACGGTCTTCGCCTTCGGCGCGTCCTCGGGCTTCATCGTCGACAAGCTCGCCCCGGCCGATATTCCGGGCGAAAAGCGGCTGGGGGCGACGCTGCACCTGCTGGACGAGGACGGCACGGTCGAGTCGCGCCTGCTGAGCCCCGAGGGGCTCGACACCTATGTGATCGACGATGTCGTCCACGAGGTATACCCCCCGCAAGGCCGATAGCGACCGCAGGCCCCCGATACCCCGGCTTGTCGTTCCGCAAACGCTGTGCGTAAATTGCGGCGCACACAGGCATCCGGAACGGGATTTTGATGGCACTGCGCCTCGACATGATCGCTCTGCTGGCCGCAAGCACCCTGACCGTGATGTCTGGGGCGGCCATCTCTCCCGCCCTGCCCGGCATGGCGCAGCATTTTGCCGAGGTGCCTGAAGCCGGCCTGCTGGTTCGTCAGGTGCTGGCGGCTCCGGCCCTGGCGATCGTGGCGACCAGCTGGTTCATCGGCATCGCCATCGACCGCACCGGCTGCCGCCCGGTCATCCTGATCGGGCTGGTCCTGTTCGCGCTCGCCGGAACAGCCGGCTTCTATCTCGACGATATCCTCTCGCTGCTGGTCAGCCGACTGGGCCTCGGCATTGCCGTCGGCATGCTGCTTGCCGGCTGCACCACGGCAATCGGCACCCGGTTCGACGACGACGATCGCGCACGCATCACCGGCCTGCAGGTGGTGGCAATGTGCGTCGGCGGTGTCGTCTTCCTCGGCCTCGGTGGGCTGGCTGCGCGTGATGGCTGGCGTATGCCTTTCCTGCTCTATCTGGTTGCGGTCCCGATGCTGCCGCTCGTCATGGCCGGGCTGCGCCGCGAAACCGTCCGCCCGCGACCGACGGCCACGGAGCGGGCGCCGTTGCCTTGGAAGACACTGGCCTGGATCTATCCTGTCATGACGCTGGGCATGGCCACGTTTTACGCCGTCCCCGTTCAGCTCCCCTTCCTGCTTCACGAGGCGGGCATCACCGACACGGCCGCGATCGGCGGAGCCATTGCCCTGTCGACGCTGACATCCGGCCTGGTTGCAGCAAGCTTCGGCCGCATACGGGACCGGGCGGGCGCGCGGGCGGTCTTCGTGGCCTGTTTTGCATTTACCGCGGCAGGCTATCTGCTCATCGGCCATGCCGGCGGCTTTGCCGGCATGGCCGTGGGGTCGGCGATCTCCGGGATCGGCTTCGGCGCCTTCTTCCCCAATTGCGCAACTCTGCTGTTCACACGGGTACCGCACACCCTGCGCGGCAGGGCCATGGGCGGGCTGGGTGCTGCGATGTATCTGGGACATCTGTCCGCCCCGGCGATCACGCGCACCCTCTCCGCCACGGCCGGCCCGGCCGGCAGCTTTCTGGTTCTGGCCGGCGTTTCCGCAGTGATGGCCACGGGCTTTCTGGTTCTGGGCAACCGATGCGCACCTGCCGGCGGCCGAAGCTGAACGCCCGGATCAGAGACCTCAGGGATCGATCGCCTCGGCCCGCATCGCCATGACCACCGCCACGATGCGGTTGCTGACACCCAGCTTGTTCATGGCACCACGCATGTGGAAATCGACCGTGTGGCCCGAAATCCCGAGAATCACTGCGATGTCCAGATTCGTCTTGCCCCGTGCCGCCCATTCCAGACATTCCCGCTCTCGTCGCGACAGTCGCGGAAGCGCCTGAAGGCGCTCGGTTGCAGATGTCTCACGGCGACGCGAGACGACGACCTCCCTTCCGATGATCCGGTTCATGATCCCCCCACCGGCAGCCGCCGGCTCGTGAAATATTTTTGCAACAATGCTGCAAAAGACACCGAGAGTTGTCAATGCGACCATAAAATTACTTATAGTTGATATCCTGTCATCGAAACCGCCACCAGGTCACCGCCTGCCGGATCGGCCTGGCGGCGAATGTCCAGGTGATCGACGGGCAGACCGCCCACGCGACCGATCCTCTCCCACACCGCCGCGGTACAGACGATGTCGGCCTGCTTGAGAAGCGCGTGACCGTCGAGCCGGAGAACATCCTCAACCGGTGGCCCCACGATCACGACCTCTTGGCGAGGATCTCCAGGGAGGGCCGCCGCCAGGCCGTAGATTACCGGACCGGTGGAGAGAATGATGCCGCACGTCACCTTTTCACCGCGTTCACGCCCCCATTGGCCAAGAACGGAGAGAATGCGGATCGCCGCCGCCATTGCCGCAAGCGCATGATCACCTCGGCCGGAATGCCCGGTGGGGGTTCCGAATGATGCGAGCATGCCATCGGCGAAGAATCTGTCGGCATGCCCCCCCGCCGCAACGACCGCGGCTGCCACGCGGGTCTGATAGCCCCCAACGAACTCCATCACCAGATCAGGATCGAGTGCCGCCGCCGTCCGGCGGAAACCGTGCAGATCGCACAACATCACGGTGGCGTCACAACGCCGCCCGCGCCCCGGCGTCAGCCGATCTGCCCGTCCACTGGCAGGCTGCGCCCCCGTCGCTGCTACACGATCCATCCGGCACCCCCGATTGAAGAGGGGGTCCCTGCATGGCCCCCCGGACCATGCAACCACGGCGCAGTCAACAAGGCGCCCTACGGATCCGCGTAGGTTCATACTGATGGCAAGGCGGTGTTCAATCGAAGGGTGCGCCCCACCGTCGACAGACACTGCGCCGCGCATCCCTTGCGGACCCCGACCTTCCCGGGGCCGCCTTCGGCGACGGAGGATCCGCCCATGTCCCGCCGGATAGAATACGAGGACAGCGCCAAGGCCTATTTCCAGGATCGCCTTCTGGAGCCCGCCGTCGCCGCTCTGATGTCACCATTGATCGTCCTCGGTGACCGCCTGGGGCTGTATCGGCTGCTGGCGGCAGAAGAGGCGATGTCTCTTGAAGAACTGGCATCCGCCAGCGCCACCCATCCCCGCTTTCTATCCGAATGGCTCGCTGCGGGATGTGCCGCCGGTCATCTGACCTATATCCCTGAGACAGGTCGGTACCGGCTTGAGGATCACCCCGCCCTGGGTCTGGCGCTTGACGATAGCCCGATCTTCATTCCCGGCGCCCATCAGATTGTCGTCGCCCTGTCCCGCTCGATCGACCGTCTGGAGCATGCCTTCCGGACGGGGCATGCCGTCGGCTGGCACGAACAGGACCCGCTGCTGTTTGAAGGGTTGGACCGGTTCATCCGCCCGGGTTACGGAAACAACCTGGTCCCCAAATGGATACCGGCTCTGGGACCGCGGATGATGCAGTGCCTGACGGCCGGCGGACGGATCGCCGATATCGGTTGCGGCCGCGGCGCGGCGGCGCTGCAGATGGCTGCGGCGTTTCCCGCAGCCAGGGTCACCGGGTTCGACAATCATCCGGAGTCGATCGCCGACGCCAACGCTGCCGCCGAAGCGGCCGGCATCGGAAACGCCACCTTCATTATGGCCGAAGCGGCAGAACTGCATGATGGGCCGTTCGATCTCGTGACCTGCCTGGACTGCTTCCACGACATGGGCGATCCGGTCGCCGTCGCACGTGCCGTCCGCGACGCGCTGTCGGATAACGGCAGCTGGCTGCTGGTAGAGCCGGCAGCCGGCGACCGGTTGGACCAGAACGTCGGGATCGCGGCCCAGATGTTCTATGCCGTATCGACCGCCGTCTGTGTTCAGGCGGCGGCGGCCACCCACCCCGACGGGCCGGTGTTGGGGGCCCAGGCCGGTCTCAGCCGGCTTGTACCGATTTTTGCGGAGGCGGGTTTTTCGCATGTGGAGACCATTGCACGAACGCCCTTCAAAATGATCCTGGAGGTGCGGCCATGACCGTCATCGCAACGCCGCCCGCCGACATCACACACTGGACGGCGATGCGTCCGCTGTATCGGCCGATCATCGACGGTCGTTCGATCTATCTCTGGCTGCTTCTGGTCGAGCCGGCGCGCGTGGCTGCCAGCAGCGACATGGGCGCGACCGGCGGCCGGCATCGGCTGTGTCATCCTCGCAACCGCCTGGCCGGTCTGAGCGGTCGCGACGTGCCCCGCCAGGCCGAGGGGCCGGCCCTGCTCGGTACCGGCTGCAGTCCGGATCTGCAGAGGGCAGTGGCCAAGGCAGTGGCCAGCCTCAGAGAAGCAGGGTTCGGCCACCATATCGAACTGGCCATGGGGGCGATCGATACGACGCCGGGCGACAGCCGGCACGACCCGCCGGAACTCGCCCGACTGCAGGCGGCTTCCGCCATCGACATTGATCCGGTTCGTGTGGCCGAAGTCGCCGCCGGCTGTTGGGCGCGTGCCATCATGGCGGCTGAGGACGGCAGGCCGATGCCCGCAGGAGAGGCGGCCTCTGCGGAAGCAGCGGCACTCGTCGCCTGCTTTGCCGCAGCAGCCGCCGTCGAAGCCGCATATCGGCTCCGCCCCGATCCTGCCTCCGGCGCGGCGGCATCGGCAGAACGGGCAGCCGTCGCTCTGCCGGCGCCGTCGGATTTTGCCGACCTGCTCCACCGGCTTCGGGACAGCCTGCCCCTGCTTTGCGAGGCGACCGCCTGCCTTTACCCGCACTGGGGCGGTCATGTCTTCATGTTCGATACCGTTTTCGACCACGCCAAGGCCCTGCCGCTTTCCCCTGATCTGAAGCAGGCGGCTTCGGCTGCGGTCAGCCGGGGCATCGGTCGGGCCCTGGCCGGCACGCATATGCCGTAACCTTGCCGCGACGCAGCCCTCCTTCAGGAGAGAGACCATGCCAGCGACCCTGCACATCGCCATAGAAGGCGTCGACGGCGCCGGCAAGACCACGGTGCGCAATGCGCTCAGTCGCGCGATGATCCGCGCCGGTCATCCCTGCAGCATCACCGGACCTCATGCCTGGCTGGACGTCGATGCCGGCCGCAGGATCGTCGCCTTTCGCGAACGCCGCGGTCCGGTCGAACCGGCCGCCGTCTCCGATGCATGGTTCCGCGACAAACAGGTCATCGCGACCCGGGTGATCGCACCGGCGCTCGATCGGGTCAGCGTGCTGTCGGATCGATATGTCTTCAGCGACGCCGTGTATCACGAGGTTCTGCTCGACATTCCGGCCATGACGACACTGGAGCGGCATCTGCATGCCGGTACCCGCATGCCAGATCTGCTGCTCTATGTCGATGTCGACGCGGAACTGGCCCTGGCGCGGATCGAGGCCCGCACCGAAGCCCGACATTTCTACGAGGACCGGGCCCATATCGGCCCCTTGCTCGACTGCTTCCGCAGGGTCGTCGCAGAGGTGGACCGCCGCCGCCTGGCGCCGGTCCTGACTTTCCTGAATCATCGGGCAGATGTTGCCGCGGCGGTCGAGGAAGAGATTATGCCGGTGGTCGTTGCAGCTCTGGGAAACGCCGCTGAAACATCCCCATCCAAGCCTTCGGACAGAATGGCCGCACGGAAATAGCCGGTGAAATTGCGCATATATCCGACCCGCACGATCTTGAGGTAGTAGTCGGCCAGGCTTTCAAAGCCGAGCGGGGTCCGCCCCAGATGTCCGCTGACCGCGTCACGGATCCGCAGGATCGACGGAGCTACGCGCACGCCGACCAGCTCCGGCAGTTCAGTCGGGCGGCAGGTAAGAGCCCGTCCGGAAGGTTATTGAATCCGGTGAATCCGTTGTGATTCTATGCCGCGCCAGAGGAAATGGGAGCGGACAGAATGTGGACGACGGAA
>NZ_NYWI01000014.1:0-117677 GCF_002684955.1 Tistrella sp.
CACACGGTTCCATTCATCCCTCCCAAGCCAGCAACGTCGACAACGAGAGATTCAGACTTTTTCCGTCCTGTCACGCACAGTTTCACCCGATTGCCCTGGGATGCACGGCGGCATGGCTTGACAATCCGGCGGCATCCGTGCGTTGTTCCGAACCGGTCCCGCGCGGAAAGCCTTTCGTCGCGGGGCCTTCGCGTGCGCTGCCGCACCCGGTCGCCGCACCCACAGTCTCGACCCGCCCGCTGACGAACAGGCCCGAACCGATGCATGCCTATCGCTCGCATACCTGCAATGAACTGACGCTCGCCCATGAGGGCCAGACCGTCCGGCTTTCGGGCTGGGTGCATCGCAAGCGCGATCACGGCAATCTGCTGTTCATCGACCTGCGCGACCATTACGGCCTGACCCAGATCGTGGTCGACGTCGACAGCGCCGCCTTCAAGCTGGCGGAAGAGCTGAAGAACGAGAGCGTGATCACCGCGACCGGCCGGGTCGTCGCCCGTAGCCCCGACACGGTCAATGCCGGCATGGCCACCGGCGAGATCGAGGTCCGGGTCGAGGAGCTGTCGCTGCAGTCGGCTGCGGACCCGCTGCCGCTGCAGGTCAACAGCGACCGCGACTATCCGGAAGACACCCGGCTGCGCTATCGCTATCTGGATCTGCGCCGCGAGCATGTTCACAAGAACATCGTGCTGCGCTCTCAGGTGATTTCGTCGCTGCGCCGGCGGATGACCGATCAGGGTTTCATGGAGTTCCAGACCCCGATCCTGACCGCGTCGAGCCCTGAAGGTGCCCGTGACTTCCTGGTGCCGAGCCGTATCCATCCGGGCAAGTTCTACGCCCTGCCGCAGGCGCCGCAGCAGTTCAAGCAGCTGCTGATGGTGGCGGGCTTCGATCGCTACTTCCAGATCGCCCCCTGTTTCCGCGACGAGGATGCCCGCGCCGATCGCAGCCCGGGCGAGTTCTATCAGCTCGATATCGAGATGTCCTTCGTGACCCAGGAAGACGTCTTCCAGGCGATCGAGCCGGTGCTGCGGGGTGTGTTCGAGGAATTCGGCGGCACTCGCCATGTGCCCACCGGGCCGTTCCCGCGCATTCCCTTTGCCGAAGCCATGCTGAAATACGGCTCCGACAAGCCCGATCTGCGCATCCCGATCGAGATTGCCGATGTGTCGGAGATCTTCCGCGGGTCCGGCTTCGGTGTTTTCGCCAAGGCGGTCGAGGCCGGCAAGGTGGTGCGTGCGGTGCCGGTGAAGAACGTCGCCGACCGGCCGCGCAGCTTCTTCGACAAGATGAACGACTGGGCCCGCGAGCAGGGTGCCCCGGGCATGGGCTGGATCGCCTTCGAGAATGGCGGCGGCAAGGGCCCGATCGCCAAGAATCTGGGCGATGAGCGTCTGGCGGAGATGAAGGCACAGCTGGGCCTTGGGGATGGCGACGGCGTGTTCTTCGCCACCGACGTGGCAGACAAGGCCGCGAAGCTGGCCGGTGCCGCCCGCCTCAAGCTTGGCGCCGAGCTCAACCTGATCGAGCCCGACGTCTTCCGGCTCTGCTGGATCGTCGACTTCCCGATGTACGAGTTCGACGAGAAGCTCAACCAGATCGTGTTCAGCCACAACCCGTTCTCGATGCCGCAGGGCGGGCTCGAGGCGCTGAACACCAAGGATCCGCTGGAGATCAACGCCTATCAGTACGACATCGTCTGCAACGGCGTGGAACTCTCTTCGGGCGCGATTCGTAACCACAAGCCCGAGATCATGTACCGGGCCTTCGAGATCGCCGGCTATGGTCCCGAGGTGGTCGAGGACAAGTTCGGCGGGATGCTGAACGCCTTCCGCTTCGGCGCCCCGCCGCATGGCGGTATCGCGCCGGGTGTCGACCGCATCGTCATGCTGCTGGCCGATCAGCCGAACATCCGCGAGGTCGTGGCCTTCCCGATGAACCAGCAGGCCCAGGACCCGATGATGAACGCGCCGCACGAGGCGACGCCTGAGCAGTTGAAGGAACTGCACCTGCGCGTGGTCCTGCCGCCCAAGGTGGTGAAGGCCGAAAAGCCTGCCGGAGATGCCGCGCCGGCTGCCGAGGCCTGACCATAACTGCCGCCACCCCTGCCTGTACGAGGCCGGCCCTGCCCCATATCAGACGGGCACGGCCGGCTTCGTCATTTCAGGATCGGGGACAGGACATGGTTCAATGCCGGTTGACATGTCTGCCGGTGCGGATTGCCCGAGTGCCCGCCGCAGGGAATGATCACCCGGTCAGCAGGATCGCCCTTCGGGGCCGCCGCTGCCGTGCATCATCCCTGAAAGGTGAGATCGCATGCTGTCCCGCGATGACGCTCTGAACCGCATTCTCGACTGCGCAACTGCCGACCCGGGATTTCGCGAGACAATGCTTCGCGATCCGAAGGCTGCGATTTCCACGCTGCTCGGGATCGAACTGCCGACGGCGCTGGAGGTCGTGGTGCATGAAGAAACCCCGTCGCGCCTGCACATCGTGCTGCCGCCGGCCGGCGATGCACTGGACGACGCGTCCCTGGAAGTGGTGTCGGGCGGCACTGTCGACTGGAATAACCTCAACTTCCCGATGTAACGCCAATCCGTCGTCGGTGGCGCTGGGGGAGAGGGAATTCTTATGAGCATGGACGAGATTCTGGCCCGGATTGCAGCGGCCGTTCAGGAGAAGCCGGAGCTGGCGGCCCTTCTGGAGAGCGACCCGAAGTCAGCGGTCACACAGATCTTCCGGGCGGCGCCCGCCATGGAGGACGGGGCGTTGGACGACGACGCGCTGGATCGCGTCGCAGGTGGGACCGGCGGCTTTACCGATGCCGAGATTCAGCAGGCCCTGGCGCAGTTTCTGGCGTTGCGCGGCAATCTCGACCTGACGCCGTGGCTGAACGCCCCGCAGTCTCCGCTGCTCGGCAACATGCGGTGACGGATGGCGGAGATCGATCACGCCCTCGGTCTGGCCCTGGACTGGCTGAACCACGCGGTTGCCGCCGACGGCTGCTGGCCCTCGCAGCGTGTGCCGGGCCCGCCCGATGATCCCGTCGGTTCCGCGATCGACGAGCGCACCCCCTTCGTGACGGCGGTAGGGCTTCTGGCGCTTGGGGGGCTTGCAGATCCGGACCAGACAGAGAGTGCCGCACTGATCGACCGCTCGCGCGGGTTTCTTGTGCGCACCATGCGCGCACCCGGGCTCTGGGCCTATCTTGAGGGCTTCGTGCCCGATTGCGACGACACCGCCTGTGCCTCCATGGCACTCTCCGGCGCCCATCCCTGGATCGCATCCGGCCGCAATCGCACTCTGGGGTTTGCAGCGCGGGTGCCGGATGGCCGCTTCAGAACCTGGATGGCGGGGCCGAGAGCCGATCTGGACATCGACGCCGTGGTCAATGCCAACATGATCGGCTGGTTGGGCGATGCCGTCGAATGCCGGGCCGCGGCCGATTTCGTGATCGCAGCCTGTTCGGGATCTGCGCGGGAGGCGCTGGTCTTTTACGACCATCCCATCGATCTGGCCCAGGCGGTCGCCCGTGCCGTTCGTCGGGGCACAGATAGCCTGCGGCCAGCACTGCGGGACGTCTCCAGGATGGCGGCCCAGGTGCTGGAGGATGATGGTGCACCGCCCCTTCGTCTGGCGCAGGCTCTGGATGTTGCCGACGCCCTGGACATGCTGCCGCTGCCTGTCAGGGACCGCGCGATTGCCCTGCTGGTCCGCGAGGTCGTCACGCATGGATACTGTCGCTCGGACACGATCTATCTGGGTGTCACCCCACCTGCACCGCCCGGCTGCCACTATCGCTCGGACGCATTGGCAACGGCATTGACGTTGGGGGCGTTGGCACGCGCGCGGAGGCGAGGGGGCGGCATATGACGGTCTTTGGTTCGGATGACGACCGTCTTCATCATGGTCAGGGGATGGGGCCGGCCATTCAGGCGCTGCTGGGCGTAATGGGGCGCGATCTGGTTCCCCCGGAAGATCGCCGGCGGATCATGGATGTCGCTGCGGCGATACCGGCTGCCCTGGCGCGCAATTCTTTCGGTGTCGAACTGCGTGCCGATGCGCCGGATGGCGGACCCGTCGATCTCTGTGTCGCGATGACCCGGCAGGAGGTGGCGGACCCCGCCTGTGCGGCGGCCGATGGCCCCTGGCGGCGGCTCTGGTCGGATGAAGCCTGGGGGCGGGTGGTTCAGACGATTGACGCATGGCGGGGAGGGATGTTTCCCCGGCTGCGGGATCTGCTTCTGGAATTCGACACCGGCACGCCCGGGGCACGGGATGCGGGCGTGTTCACCGCACCGGTCGATCTTGCCGACGAGACCCCTGAGAGGGCGCCGACCAACTGCTTCCACGCGGATCCGTCGGTTGGCTTTGCACCGCTTTGCAGCCTGTCAGGCGAGATCAGGCCCGGGGTCCACGCGACCTTCAGGCGTCTGCTCGACCGGTTGCCACCCTGGGCCGAAGTCTTCCAGGCCGGCCGGATGATCGGTCGGGCCGAGGGGGCCGAAACCCTGCGGGTGGTGATCCGCCGCCTGCGACCCGACGCCATTCCGCCGCTGCTGGCCGGAGAAATGGATCCGGAGGTACGGGATCAGGTGCTGGGGTCCATCCTGCCGCTTTCCGATCGCCTGCAGCGGGCGGGGGGAGCGCTGGCGCTCTCCGTCGATCTCACGCCGGCCGGGATCTCGCCACGGGTCGGCATCGAGATCAACGATGATGCCCGCTTCTATATGGGGCGCCCCGGAGCCTGGCCGCAATTCTTCGAGCTGATGGGCGAGGCGGGGGCGGCCCATCCACAACTGGCCGAGAGCGTCCTGCGGTCCGTCGGGCGCCACCGTCTCTTCGCCCGTATTCCTGCCGCGGCGATCCTGGTCGGGATCAGCCATGCCAAGCTGCTGCCGGCCACCGGTGGTCCGGCGGCAAAGATCTATCTGGGAGCCCGGCTCTGGCACGGCGCCCCGGAGTGACGATCTCAAAGAAAGTATTTTATTTAAATTTAGGAAAATTTATCTATGGGTGCGTGGCGCCTGAATACGAACGGGGCGCCGCAGATCTTGCGGCGCCCCGTTCGTTTAAATCGTCTGACGATCGTTCAACGCTGTCCCGCGTGAACGCGATGCCGGTTTTCAGGCCTGCGCAGCCCGCCGGCCGCCCCGGGCCCGCGGCGCATTGGTCGCACGACCCAGGCCGATCTTCTTGGCGAAGTCCGACCGCTGGCGCGCATAATTGGGCGCGACCATCGGATAATCCGGCGCCAGGCCCCATTTGGCACGGTATTCCTCGGGCGTCATGCCATAATTGGCACGCAGATGCCGCTTCAGCATCTTCAGCTTCTTGCCGTCTTCCAGGCAGACGATGTAGTCCGGCGTGATCGACTTCCGCACCGGAACCGCAGGCTTCTGCGCTTCTTCGCGCACGACTTCCTGTGCGGTCGCCGTGCCGTTCTGCTGGTCGTTCAGCGCCCCGTAAACCGTCTGAATAATCTCGGGCAGTTGCTGGGCCGGCAGGCTGTTGTGGCTGACATAGGCCGCGACGATCTGCGCGGCCATGCTCAGCAGCTTGTCATGGGCGATGGTGGGGTTTTCGGAACTATCCGACATGGAGCGCTCGCTTTCCGATGGCTGGCAGCCGTTGTAGTCGCCGCACAATGTGTTGCCGCAGGACAGTCCGCACGACTTCCAGATCATATCGAACCGGCGTCGCTCCGGATAGAACCACGTCCGGAACTTGGTCCGGTTGGGGTGCACGGGCGCCCTGCAAATATCCCTCGCCGCATGATGACTTGCACCCACAGATACCACAACAGAAATATGGCGGGAGGTGGTGACTTTATCAGTATTGGTCCACAATCGACGGCGGTGGATTTGGAAAATGGGGGATGCATCCGGTACGGCGGGCGACAGGGGTCCGTGACCATGCATGCGCCGACGATGGGCCATGTGTGTACCGCAGTTGGCGCGGCAGGCGGGTTGTGTTAAGGGAGAGGGGCGCCGCGACCGGGCTTCCGGAACCGGGCTCCGACGCCGGATATCCGGCACCGGAACCCCGGTCATCGGGCCGGTCGCCTGGGTCTCGATGCGATGGAAGGGGTCGGAATGTCCGAGGACAGCACCCGTATCGTGGCGATCGCCTGTGATCACGGCGGCGTCGACCTCAAAACGGTCCTGAAGGAAGATCTCGCCGCCCGAGGTCTGGAGGTCCTGGACCTCGGGACCGATGGATCCGCTTCGGTGGACTATCCCGATTTCGCCAATGCACTGGCGGCCGCCCTGGCCGAGGGGCGCGCGGCACGGGGCGTGCTGATCTGCGGATCCGGCATCGGCATCTCGATCGCTGCCAACCGTCATCCCCATATCCGGGCCGCCCTGGTCCACGACGCGCTCACCGCCAGGCTTTGCCGCGAGCACAATGATGCCAATGTCGTGGCCTTCGGGGCCCGCGTGACCGGCGTCGAGACCGCACGGGACGCGCTCCGGGTCTTCCTGGATACGCCCTTCGAAGGCGGTCGCCATCAGCGGCGGGTCGACAAGCTCGGCTGACCGCACAGATCCGTTCGTGACGGCGGCGGTGCTCCGGTGTGTGCGGGGTGCCGCCGCCGCCGTTCCAGTATCCGACCGCATGAGGTCGTTTCGACCGTCCCGGTCTCAGCGTCTTGTCCCGCACGAGCGCGACCCCGTCAGAAAGTGCCGACCGATGACCGATCAGACCCCCAGCTACAGTGCCGCGGCCTTCTTCCGCGCGGCTCTCGCCGATGACGCCGAGCTGATGCGCTCGATCAACGACGAACTTGCCCGGCAGCGTGACCAGATCGAGCTGATCGCTTCCGAGAACATTGCAAGCCCGGCGGTGATCGCAGCCCAGGGCACGGTGCTGACCAACAAATATGCCGAGGGCTATCCGGGCAAGCGCTATTATGGCGGCTGCGAATATGTCGACGTCGCCGAAAAGCTGGCGATCGAGCGTGCCTGTGCCCTGTTTGGTTGTGGCTTTGCGAATGTTCAGCCCCATTCGGGTGCCCAGGCCAACCAGGCGGTGTTCCAGGCCCTGCTGCAGCCGGGCGACACCATTCTGGGCCTGTCGCTGGCGGCCGGCGGCCATCTGACCCATGGTGCGGCGCCGAACCAGTCGGGCAAATGGTTCCATGCGGTTCAGTATGGTGTCCGCCCTGAGGACGGCCGCATCGACATGGACGAGGTCGAGCGGCTGGCGAAGGAAAGCAAGCCGAAGCTGATCATCGCCGGCGGGTCGGCCTATAGTCGCGTCTTCGACTTCGCGCGCTTCCGTGCGATCGCGGACGAGGTCGGTGCCTATCTGATGGTCGATATGGCCCATTTCGCGGGTCTGGTGGCCGCCGGCGCCCATCCGTCGCCGCTGCCGCATGCCCATGTCGTCACCACCACCACCCACAAGACCCTGCGTGGTCCGCGCGGTGGCATGGTGCTGACCAATGACGAGGCGCTGGCCAAGAAGATCAACTCGGCCGTCTTCCCCGGTCTGCAGGGTGGCCCGCTGATGCATGTCATCGCCGGCAAGGCGGTTGCCTTCGGCGAGGCGCTGCGTCCGGAATTCAAGGCCTATGCCCGCCAGGTCGTGGCGAATGCCCAGGTGCTGGCCGAGACGCTGGTGGCCGGCGGTCTCGACATCGTCACCGGCGGCACCGACAATCACCTGATGCTGGTCGATCTTCGTCCGAAGGGTCTTAAGGGCAATGCCACCGAGCATGCGCTTGAGCGCACGGGCATGACCTGCAACAAGAACGCCATCCCCTTCGACCCCGAGAAGCCGATGGTGACCTCGGGCATCCGTCTCGGCACCCCGGCTGCCACGACCCGCGGCTTCGGCGAGGCCGAATTCCGCCAGGTGGGCGAGATGATCGTCCGCGTGCTCGATGCGCTGGCGGCGAAGCCCGAAGGCGACGCCGAGGTGGAGGCGGCCGTGCGGGCCGAGGTCAAGGCGCTCTGCGACCGCTTCCCGATCTACCCGGCCCTGTGATCGGTATGCCCGCCTCCCGCGACAGGGGGGCGGGCATGCGGCTCTCCCCGGTTCATGACGCCCGGTTTGCGGAGGTGAAATGCGCTGCCCGTTCTGCGGCAACGAAGAGACCCAGGTGAAGGACAGCCGGCCGGCGGAGGAAGGCTCCGCCATCCGGCGGCGTCGGCATTGTGCTGCCTGTGGCGCCCGCTTCACCACCTTCGAGCGCGTTCAACTCCGCGAACTGGTGGTGGTGAAGAAGGACGGTACGCGCGAGCCCTTCGACCGGGAGAAGCTGGCCCGGTCGATCCGCATCGCCGTCCGCAAGCGCCCGGTTGAGGCCGAGCAGGTGGAGCGGATGGTGAGTGCCATTCACCGCAGGCTGGAAGGGCTGGGTGAGACCGAGATCGAAACCGGCCGGATCGGCGAGGCGGTGATGGAGGCGCTGATGGGCGTCGACAAGATCGCCTATGTCCGCTTCGCCTCGGTCTACAAGGATTTCCGCGAGGTCGACGACTTCCAGGCGCTGATCGGCAGCCTTGGCGGCGGCGACCCGGGGCAGGCCAAGGATGGCTGAACCGGTGATCTGGAGCGAGGCCGACCGTCGCCATATGGCCCACGCCCTGACCCTGGCCCGGCGCGGCCTGGGCCGGGTCTGGCCGACCCCCGCCGTCGGCTGTGTTCTGGTGTCGGCGGATGGTCGGATCGTCGGCCGTGGCTGGACCCAGCCCGGCGGCCGCCCCCATGGCGAGGCCATGGCCCTGGCCGCGGCGGGCGAGGCGGCGCGCGGCGCCACGGCCTATGTCAGCCTTGAACCCTGCGCCCATTGGGGCAAGACGCCGCCCTGTGCCGATGCGCTGGTGGCGGCCGGTGTGGCCCGGGCGGTGGTGGCCACAGGTGACCCCGACCCCCGGGTCAGTGGCCGGGGGCTGGATCGGATGACGGCCGCCGGTGTGACCGTCGATCTCGGCCTGATGGCGGCGGAAGCCGGCGCGCTCAATGCCGGCTTTTTTTCCCGCATCCTGAAGGGCCGACCGCTGGTCGCCTGGAAGGTCGCGACCACCCTGGATGGGCGCATCGCGACCGTAGCCGGCGAGAGCCAGTGGATCACCGGACCCGAGGCCCGGGCCATGGGCCATATGCTGCGCGCGAGCCATGATGCGATCATGGTTGGGGTCGGCACGGCCCTTGCCGACAATCCGCGCCTGAATGTGCGTGTGCCCGGGCTTGAGGAACGTTCTCCGGTAAGGGTTGTGATCGACAGCCGCCTGCGCCTGCCCTTGACGCACACACTGGTACGCGAAGCCTGCGAAGGCGGCCATCCGCCGGTCTGGGTCGTCACCCGCACCGACTGCGACCGCAACCGCCATGACGCACTGGCCGCCGCCGGCATCACCGTGATCGAGGTGCCGCACGGGGCCGACGGCCGCCCCGATCCGTTGCGGCTGACCGAGGCGCTGGGCGATCGGGGCATCACCCGGGTGCTGGTCGAGGGCGGCGGAGAACTGGCCGCTTCCCTGCTGCGTGACCGGCTGGTCGATCGCATCCACTGGTTCCGTGCGCCCGCCGTGATGGGGGGCGACGGTGTGCCTGCGGCACGATCCTATGGTGTGCAGGAGCTGGTGGACATGGCAGCCTTCGTCCGGCTCGATACCCGACAGCTCGGCCCCGACCTTTACGAGCTTTACGCGGGCACCGCCGTGGTCACGCCCGGCGGCTGAACCCTGCATCTTTCGACGTTGTCTTTTGAACATCCCGCGCGTGTTCCGGCCGCGCTCCCCCGGCAGAAGGTCGTGTTCCATGTTCACCGGCATCATCACCGACATCGGCGAAATCGTCTCCGTCCAGGCGCCCGAAGCCGGGGCGGCGGAAGACCGCCGGCTGACGATCCGGACGTCCTATGACCCCGACGGTATCGATATCGGCGCCTCCATCGCCTGCTCCGGCTGCTGCCTGACGGTGATCGAACGTGGCCGCGACGGGGCAGGGCAGGGCTGGTTCCTGGTCGAGGCGTCGGGTGAGACCCTCTCCAAGACCACGCTCGGCGGCTGGGGTGCCGGCCGGCGGATCAATCTGGAGCGGGCGGCGAAAGTCGGCGACGAGCTGGGCGGCCATGTCGTGCTGGGCCATGTCGACGGGTTGGGCCGTCTGGTCTCGATGACGCCCGAAGGCGGCTCTCACCGACTGGTGTTCGAGGCGCCGGCAGAGCTTGCCGGCTTCATCGCGCCCAAGGGCTCGGTGACGATCGACGGCATTTCGCTGACGGTGAACGAAGTCGACGGCACCCGCTTCGGCGTGAACATCATTCCCCACACCTGGACCCACACAACACTGTGCGATCGCAGGCCCGGCGATGCGATTAACCTTGAGATCGACGTGCTTGCGCGCTATGTGGCGCGGTTGAACGAGTGGCAGGCGGGCATCCGCGGCTGATCAGCGGGAGGCCGCCCGGTCCGAAGGCGGCCCTGAGGAGAGGAAGACCATGACGGTGATCAAGGACGAGGGCGGCGCCGACGATGTCCGCGGCTATATCTCGAGCATCGAAGAGGTGATCGAGGACGCCCGCAACGGCCGCATGGTGGTGCTGGTCGATGACGAGGATCGCGAGAACGAGGGCGATCTGGTCATTCCGGCCGAGATGGTGACGCCCGAAGTGATCAACTTCATGGCCAAATACGGCCGCGGGCTGATCTGCCTGACCCTGACCGGAGAGCGGGTCGAGGAACTGAACCTGCCGCTGATGACCCAGCGCAACGCCTCCCGGCACCACACCAATTTCACCCTGTCGATCGAGGCGCGCGACGGCGTGACCACCGGCATCTCGGCCGCCGACCGCGCCCATACCGTGCAGGTTGCGATCGATCCGGCCAAGGGCGCCCGCGACGTCGTCACCCCCGGCCACATCTTCCCCCTCCGCGCCCGCGATGGCGGCGTGCTTGTCCGGGCAGGGCATACCGAAGCTGCGGTCGATATCGCACGGCTGGCCGGCATGAACCCGTCCGGCGTGATCTGCGAGATCATGAACGACGACGGCACCATGGCGCGGATGCCGGATCTGGTGCCTTTCGCCCAGCTGCACGGGCTGAAGATCGGCACGATCGCCGATCTGATCGCCTATCGCCGCCGCACCGAGAAGCTGGTCGAGCGCCTGACCGACGGCCTGTTCCGCAGCCATTTCGGTGGCGAGTGGCGGATGATCGTCTATGCCAGCAAGATCGACGGCTCGGAACATATGGCGCTGGTGAAGGGCGATCTGGCGGCTGCGGGCGATCAGTCGGTGCTGGTGCGCATGCATGTCGTCAACGCCTTCGACGATCTTCTGGGTGATCGCAGCAGCGGCCGTGCCGGTGCGGTGCGTGCCGCCATGGAGCAGATCGATCGTGCCGGCCGTGGCGTGCTGGTCCTGCTGCGCGAGCCGCGGCCGACCGGCCTGTCGGATCTCGCACGGGCCCGGCTGGAAAGCCCGCAGGCGGCCTCGACGCTGCGCGACTATGGCACCGGCGCCCAGATCCTGCTGGACCTGGGCGTGCGCAACATGATCCTGCTGAGCAATTCGCGGCAGACGGTGGTGGGGCTGGACGGCTACGGCCTCCACATCACCGGGCATGCCCCGCTGATCATCGAGAAGGTCTGAGACACCCATGGCCACCGTCACCACTTCCGATCTGCGCATCCTGATCGTCGAGGCGCGCTTCTACGAAGACATCGCCGATGCGCTGGTCGACGGCGCCATGGGCGTGCTGGAAGCCGCAGGGGCCCAGGTCGAGCGCCTGGCCGTGCCGGGCGCCTTCGAGATTCCGGCGGCGATCCGTTTCGCGCTCGACAGCGGCCGCTATGACGGTTTCGTCGCGCTGGGCTGCGTGATCCGCGGCGATACCACCCATTATGATTACGTCTGCGGCGAAAGCGCCCGCGGGCTCAACCAGCTTGCGATCGATCGCAAGGCCTGCATCGGCTATGGCATCCTGACCGTCGAGAACCGCGAGCAGGCCTGGGCCCGCGCACGCGCCGACCGGGCCAACAAGGGCGCCGACGTGGCCAGTGCCTGCCTGCGCATGATCGAAATCAAGCGCCAGTTCCAGCAGGGCTGAAGGACCAGGAATTGCCATGACCGACAAGCCGCGTGACGCCGCCCCGGCGAAACCGGGAGCCAAGACGGATGCGAAACCCGCTGCACGGGCGGGCAAGCGCAGCGGCGCCCCGCGCCCCGGCCGCGAGGCCGGCATGGCCCGCCGGACGGCGGCGCGTCTGGCCGCCGTTCAGGCGCTCTATCAGATCGATTTCAATGCGGCCCGGGCCGAGGCGGTCATCGCCGAGTTCCTGAACCATCGCATCGGCAAGGTGATCGATGACGGGCTGGAGCTGGACGCCGATCGCGACCATTTCCGCGACATCGTGACCGGTGTCGCCGCGGCCCAGGCCGAGATCGATCCGATGCTCGAATCCTCGCTGGCCGAGGGCTGGCGGCTGGAGCGGGTTGAGCAGACGCTGCGCGCGATCCTGCGTGCCGGCGCCTACGAGCTGACGGCACGCACCGACGTGCCGACGGCCGTGATCATCAATGAATACGTCAATGTGGCCCATGCCTTTTTCTCGGGCTCGGAACCGGGCTTCGTGAACGGGATTCTGGATCGGCTGGCGGGGCATCTGCGTGCCGACCACCGCGGCGGCAAACCTGCCGGCGGGGCCCCCCGCAAGTGACAGGCAAGGCGCCGGACGAGACCGCCCCGGAGGCGCCGCTCGGCGAGTTCGGCGCCATTGAACGCTGGCTGCGGCCGCTTGCCCGGTCTTTGCCGGGCGCACTCGACCTGACCGATGATGCCGGCTGGCTCGCCCTGCCACCCGGGCGGATCCTGGTCGCCGCCAAGGATGCGATGGTCGAGGGACGGCACTGGTTCCCAGGGGAACCGCCGGAACTGGTGGCGCGCAAGCTGCTTCGTGTGAACCTGTCGGATCTGGCGGCGATGGGCGCAACGCCTGTCGCCTATCTGCTGGCACTGGCGGTTCCGGGCCCCGATGCCGGAGACTGGATCCGGCGCTTCACAGAGGGGCTCGGTGCCGATCAGGGCCGCTATGGCGTGGCGGTACTGGGTGGTGACACGGTGGGCACCGACGGGCCGGCCATGGCCAGTCTTACGCTGCTTGGCCATGCCCCGGCGCCATCGGCCCTGCTCACCCGCGGCGGGGCCCGGCCGGGCGACGATGTCTGGGTCTCGGGCACGATCGGCGACGCAGCGCTGTCGGTCGAGGCGGGGTATGGCCGCTTCGACCCCGCCGCCCTCGGCCTCTCTGCCGAGGAAATCGCAGGGCTGGAAGCACGGCGGCAACTGCCGGAGCCGCGACTGGCGCTGGGGCGTATGCTGGTGGGGCTGGCCACGGCCTGCGCGGATGTCTCGGACGGCCTGCCGGCGGATCTGGGGCACATTGCCGAGACGTCCGAGGTCGATGCCGAATTGCGCGTCGATCTCGTGCCCCGCTCGGCTGCGGCCGGGCGGGTGGTGGCTGCCCGCCCCGATCTTGGGCCGATCGTCTGGACGGGTGGCGACGATTATGAACTCGTCTTCACGGCGCCGCCCGCCGCCGCCCACGCCATCACGGCGCTGTCAGCACGCGAAGGCATTCATGTCAGCCGCGTCGGACGCATCGTTCCCAAGGCGGCGGACAGGGGTCGGACGGTGCTGATCAACGCAGACGGGCGTATCATTGCGGCCGATCGGGCCGGACATGTGCATTTCTGACGCAGCTTGCATGGGCGTCATGCGTGAATGACCGTTCTCGCGACGGCAACGATGGCGTAACGTCCGCGGATACACCCTCGGGCCACGCGGGGCCGCGTGCCGCCGGGGATATCCAGCCCGCCGATTGCGTGCATCAGCGCCGCGGCGGGGGCCCATCGATCGCGGGGGGACGAACGCAGACGATGCTGGCGCTGCAATACACAGTCCGTCTGAAGGCCGACGTGGACGCGGACATGATCCGCCGTCGCGTGGCCGAACGCGGATCGCTCTACGACAATCATCCGGGACTGGTGATGAAGTCCTTCCTCCTGAACGAGGAGGATCAGGTCTATGCACCGTTCTACATCTGGCGCTCGGAAGAGGACTGGAAGCAGTTCGTCTTCGGTGATCTGTTCGCCAATCTGGCTGCGGCTTTCGGTCGGCCGCGCGTGCGAACCTGGTTCGTGCTCGGCTTCGGCCATGGTGCCTGCACCGATCAGCCGCGCTTCGCCGTGCGTGAAGTGGATGTGATCGCACCCGAGACGCCGCTCGAAGCGGTGCGTGAGCGCGAGGCGGCGCTTCAGGCACAGATGCTGACGAAGCCGGGCCTCTATGCCCATTCGATCGCGCTCGACGCCGATCGGTGGGAACTGGTCCGCTACAGCCTTTGGTGTGATGAGGCTGCCTCGCGGAATGCGGCAGTGGGCGCGCAATCCGATTGCGTGAATACCTACGAAGTGCTGCACTTCTCAGAACCGGGAGGCCGTGGCTGACCGGAAGCCCGGCGCCTTCGCGCCCCATCCTGACGGTCCGCCAGAATGAGAGTCCTGCTGATCTTCATCGTCTCCGTGCTGCTCGTGGTCGCGGGCGGTGGCGGATGGCTGATCTACCGGGATGACCCTTTCGGCGTCTTCGGGCACCATTTGCGCGCCCCCGCCGCCATACCTGCACCGGTGTTCGTGGGGATGACCGGTGTGGGTGTCCCCATGATCCGCCACGGTGTGGTCTATCGTTATCTCATGCTGGACCTGGTGCTTGAACTCGTCCCCGGAGCGGATGACGACGAGGTATCGAACGGTATCGAGCGCCTGCGTCCGGTGCTGACCGGCGCTGCCCAGCATGTCTCGACCACGGCCGACCGCCTGGGGCGTGAGCCGACGCTCGACGAGATCAAGGTCGGCCTTACCGATGCGGCCAATGACTGGTTCGGACGCGAGATCATTGCGGATGTCCTGATCCAGCGGACCAGCGATGTGGCGGCACAGAAGATCAATTGACGGCTTGCCGAAAGGGCCGGCCGCACATGAAGAAGGGGTCGAGTGATCGACCCCTTTTCTGTCGTCTGCAGTACGGCCTGCCGGTCGTCAGCGCGGCCTGCCCATACCCGACGGGTTGCCCGGGTTGGTGGCCGAGGGGTCGGAGTTGAACCGGCCGATATTGCCGATGAACTGCTCCAGCACGGTCAGTTCGTTGCCGGAGGTCGGCGTGATCCGGTCGACATAGCTCACCTGGCGGGCGTCATCCAGGCCGAAGCGCAGCACATCGGCCAGCCTGCCGTCTGTGCCGAAACGCAGCCCAAGAACGTCCTGCTCCGTGACGTCGGCCGAATAGAAGGCGACCGTGCTGGTCCGTCTCTGAATGTAATACCAGGTGTCGGTTTCGAAGGTGCCCGTCGTGGCCGGCGCGCCCAGGATGGCGCGGACATCCTCGCGGGTCTGGACGCCGGGCTGCAGCTGGGCGATCTCGTCCTTCGACGGCATGAAGCCGTGGGTACGGATCACCGGCTGGCAGGCGCCGAGGGCGAGGCCGGCAAGGACCACCGCGACCATCGGCGCGGGGCGGGTGACGGACGGGAAAATGGGGCGGCGCCGGGGCGCTGACCGGATCATCTTGGCGATGTCACCGTTGACGCTGTGGGGCGTCGCCTCCATAACCACCTGGACGAACCGGCATCTGCACGGAACGACGCCGACCATCGGGCGTCAGAGAGCAGCGCGTCGGAAAGCCCAGGACGGCGGGGATGCGACGGCCCGTCTGCTGGCGGGCGGCCCAAGATTGCATTCCGTGATGCGGGGTGTCAATCGGACCGGCGGCCGTTCTGGTATCACCGGCCTGCAGATGGTCGAAAGAGGAGGTCCAGGCCCGATGTTTCTCGACAGGCTGTTCGGTCGCACGGGGCCCCGTGCTGCCGCTGAAGCGCTCTATGATACGGCGGTCGCCCAGGCGCGGTCGGTGACCTTTTATCGCGACTTCGGCGTACCGGACACGGTGGACGGCCGGTTCGACATGCTGGTGCTGCACGTCTTTATGGTCCTGCACCGTCTGAAGCGGGAAGGGGAAGCCGGGCGCCGTACCGGGCAGGCGCTGTTCGACCGGATGTTCGCCGACATGGACCGCTCGCTGCGGGAGATGGGCGTCGGCGACCTCAGCGTCGGCAAGCATGTCAAACGGATGGGAGAGGCCTTCTACGGCCGGATCAAAAGCTATGACGCCGCCATCGAGGCCTCGGCAGCCGATGGCGGTGCCGAACTCGGCGACGCCATCGCCCGCAACGTGTTCGGTGTGGAGGGCGAGGGGGCCGTACGACCCTCAGGCGTCGTGCTTGGGGCGCTTGCATCCTATGTACTCGCCAGCATCCGCGCGTTGGATGGGCAGCCGGCGGCAGACCTTCTGGACGGCCGCGCCGCCTATGCCGCACTGCCGGTGCCGTCGGCAGAGCGCGAGGATGCGTCCGACGCCGGTGGGGATTGATCCCTGCACATGACCCAACACATTGCCGGGGCTGGCGAAACCCGGGCTGATGGAGTAGGGTGCGCCGCCACGGGCCCGGCTGGGCCCGGCATTTCGCGTTCCAAGGACGACCGACGCTCATGACCGGCACCGATACCACCAGCGCTCAGACCCCCGAATTCTCGCGCGTCATCGAGATCGAGGCGATCGAGCCGGGGGAGCCGCGCACTTTCTCATACGCGGCCACGCCGGCCGAGTGTGCGGCGCTTGGCCGGCGCCTGCAGCAGGAGCAGATCCTGTCGCTCGAGGTGGGCGTCACGGTGACGCGGGTTCGCGGTGGTGCTCATCTGGTGTTTGATCTCTCGGGACGGTTGATTCAAACCTGCGTTGTTACCAATCTAAGGTTTGAGGCTTCGGTTTCGGAGATCGTCGAGGTGGATGCACTGGCCGAGCCGGAATACAGCCGGCGGCTGGCAGCCCTCGATGCGGCCGAGCCGGAAGACGACCAGGAACCGCCCGAGCAGCTGGTCGACGGCAGGGTGGATGCCGGCGAACTTGCGACCGAGTATTTTTCTCTCGCGATCGATCCTTATCCCCGGAGCCCTGAGGCCCCGGGGGAACCGGTCGAGCGTGAAGTCTTCACGCTCAGGGGCGGCAACGCCCCTGAGGGAAAGGGTCGCGAACATCCCTTCGCGAAGCTTGCGGCCCTGAAGCAGCGCATGGATACGGACACGCCCGAAGGGGGTGACGCATCCTGACCGGCATGACACCGGATACGAGATCCGGGAGAAGCCTTGCCATCGAGCCGGTTTTTCGCTAACTAAGCGCGCTATTCGGCTCGTGACCGTTACCATCCCGAAAGGCGAAGACTATGGCCGTCCCCAAGAAAAAGGTCTCCAAGTCGCGGCGCGACATGCGTCGTGCCCACCACGCTCTGACCGCGACCAACGCGCAGGAGTGCCCGAACTGCGGTGAGCTGAAGCTCTCGCATCATGTCTGCGGCTCGTGCGGCTTCTATGACGGCCGTGACGTCGCGACCGAGGCGGCGGCCGGTTGATCCGGCCTGCCGGCTCCAGGTGATCGGAGGAAGACGTCGGGCCGGCCTGGCCCGACGAAGGGCGCGGAGGTGAGGTGGCCTTGTCCGGTGAAGTTACCATCGCACTCGATGCGATGGGCGGCGATCAGGCTCCCAAGATGGTGGTCAAGGGCGCTGCCATCGCACTCAAGCGACATCCGGGCCTCCGGTTCCTGATGGTCGGCGACGAGCCGCGGCTGCGCACGCTGATGAAGCGGCGCAAAAAGCTGCTCGCCGCGACCGAATTCCTGCACACCGACGAAGTGGTTCCGGGCACCATGCGCCCCTCGGTCGCGCTCAGGCAGGGGCGCAAGTCGAGCATGGGCCTGGCCCTTCGGGCGGTGCGGGAAAACCGTGCCAGCGCCGCCGTCTCGGCCGGAAATACCGGCGCCTTGATGGCGATGGCGCGGATGATGCTCGGCATGCTGCCGGGCATTGATCGCCCGGCGATCGCGGCAACCATGCCGACGCTGCGCGGCGAGAGTGTGGTGCTCGATCTGGGCGCCAACACCGAATGCGACGTCCGGAACCTCATCCAGTTCGCCGTGATGGGGGAACTGTTCGCACGCATCGTGCTCGGCTATCAGACCCCCTCGGTCGGCCTGCTGAATGTCGGCGAGGAAGAGGTCAAGGGGCTCGAAACGGTGCGGGAAGCGGCCGCGAGACTGAAAGCCGCCGAGAGCATCCGCTTCCATGGCTTTGTGGAAGGTGACGATATCGCCAAGGGCACGGTCGACGTCGTCGTCACCGACGGATTTACCGGCAACATCGCGCTGAAGACGGCCGAGGGCACGGCGAAGCTCTACAGCCACTATCTCCGTTCTGCGTTCGGCCGCTCGCTGCTGGCCCGGATCGGGTATCTCTTTGCGCGGTCGAGCCTGAAGGCAATCCAGAAGCAGACGGATCCGCGTCACCACAACGGCGCCATGTTCCTTGGGCTCGGCGGCATTGCCGTCAAGAGCCATGGCGGTACCGACGCCCTCGGTTTTGCCAATGCCATCGGCGTCGCCTACGACCTGGTGGCGCACGGCTTCAACGAACGCATCATCGGCGAGTTCAAACGGATCGCGGCGGACCGGATCGACGGGACGTCCGACCAGCAGAAGGCGGCAACGGCATGACGGTATTGCGCGCGCGCGTGCTCGGCGTCGGCGGCTACCTGCCCGCCCGGGTGTTGACCAACGACGATCTGTCGAAAATGGTCGACACCTCCGACGAATGGATCCAGGAGCGGACGGGCATCCGCGAGCGCCGCATCGCGGCGCCAGAGGAACTGACCTCGACCCTGGGCCTGCATGCGGCGCGCGCAGCACTCGCCAATGCCGGCATCGGCGCCGACGAGGTCGACCTGATCGTGGTCGCGACCTCGACGCCCGACGAGACCTTCCCGGCGACCGCGACCAAGATCCAGGCCGGGCTCGGCATCACCCGGGGTGCCGCCTTCGATGTCCAGGCCGTCTGCGCGGGCTTCATCTTCGCGCTGTCGACCGCCGACAATTTCCTGAAGGCCGGCCAGTTTCGCACCGCGCTGGTGATCGGTGCCGAGACCTTCTCGCGCATCCTGGACTGGAACGACCGCGGGACCTGCGTGCTGTTCGGCGACGGTGCAGGTGCAGTGGTGCTCAGGGCCGCGGAAGGCGAGGGCACGAGCGACGACCGTGGCGTGCTCTCCACGCATCTCTTCTCCGACGGCCGGCATCATGACGCGCTCTATGTCGATGGCGGCGTGTCGTCGACCCAGAGCGCCGGTCATCTGCGGATGGAAGGCAAGGAAGTCTTCCGCCACGCCGTCGTCAAACTGGCCGACAGTGTCAACGAGGCGCTGGAGGCCAACGGCATGACGGCGGATGCGATCGACTGGCTGGTGCCGCATCAGGCGAACGCCCGGATCATCACCGGCACGGCCCGCAAGATGGGCCTGCCGATGGAGAAGGTGGTCATGACGGTGGACCGCCACGGCAACACCTCTGCCGCCTCCATCCCGCTGGCGCTGAGCGAGGCCGTGGCCGACGGCCGTATCCAGCCGGGGCAGGTGGTGCTGGTCGAAGCCATCGGCGGCGGCCTGGCCTGGGGGTCGGCGCTGATCCGCTGGTGATGCCCCGGCCTTACCGTCGGTGGTGAACCTTTCACGCTTTTTCCGAAACGACGCAACTGCGTGTCGCAAAGCCTTGAAGCGCATGGCGTTTGACATTCTCGTCCGCCATGGCGCATAAACAGGGTGAAGCTGCGCGCGCAAGTATTTGAGGACAAGACTATGGCACGCACCGTCACTCGCGCGGATCTGGCCGAGGCGGTCTATCAGGAAGTCGGTCTGTCGCGGCATGAATCGGCCCAGCTGGTGGAGGCGGTGCTGTCCGTCGTCTCCGACAGCCTGGTCGAAGGCGACACCGTCAAGATCTCGTCTTTCGGCACTTTTGCGGTGCGCCAGAAGGGCGAGCGCGTGGGCCGCAATCCGAAGACCGGCGAGGAAGTCCCGATCCTTCCGCGGAAGGTGCTGGTGTTCCGTGCCTCGAACGTGCTCAAGGACCGGATCGGCAAGAGCCTGGCGGACATCGCGGATCTGGACCTCGAGGCAGAGGATGACGAGGCCGAAGCCTGAGCAAGGGCGATGCGGCCGGTGAGATGGAGGCGTTGACGAGATGACCGACACCACCGCCCATGATGGCGACCGGCGGCGCGGCGGCGGCAAGTCGCCCGGCGCGTACCGCACCATCAGCGAGGTGGCGGAAGAGATCGACGTCCCCGCCCACGTCCTCCGTTTCTGGGAAGGCAAGTTCCCGCAGGTGAAGCCGCTGAAGCGGGCGGGCGGGCGCCGGTACTACCGCCCCGACGACGTGGTCCTGCTTCGCCGGATCCGCGATCTGCTCTATGCAGAAGGCTACACCATCAAGGGCGTGCAGAAGCTGCTCCGCGAAGGCGGTGCCAAGGCGGTGGCCGAACGGGTGGAAGCCGGCGCCGCCGGTGCGGCGGCACAGGATCCCGATCTGCTCGACGCGCTGGCACGCCAGAGCGAAGACGAGGTCTTCGACGAGGATCAGGATGCCGATGACATCGTCGCCGATGACGACGAGACCGATATCGACGGCGGGGACGAAGACGATCTGACTGACGAGATCGTCACCTCTTCGATGACCGCCGAGGCTGTTGCAGCGGCAGAACGCGCGGAAAGCCGTGTCAGGGATCTTCTTGCCGCCGATGAACGGCGTCGTCTGGTCTTGCGTGAGGCGTTCGACCTGTTGAAGCAGGCGCGGGCAATCCTCGACGGGACTGATGAAGACGCAGGCGCGGACGACACCGCCGGCGGTGGCGAGCTGACGCCCGACGAGAGCTTTGCCCAGGATGTCTTCGTCGTCGAGCTTGCCGACGGCGAAACCGGTACCGATCAGCCGGCGGCGGATGGGGATGCGACGGACGAGGTTGAGGCGGCAGGTGAAGAACGGGCCGAAACCGCCGAAACCGAGGAGATTTCCGCCGACGAGGTGGAGAAGGTGAGACAGCAGGGGCAGGGCTGACAAGTCCGGATACAAATCCTGCTTCAGAAGGGTTGCGCGGGCCGATCCGGTTGGCTATAGTCCGCGCACTTCGCAAGGGGGAGGATGACGGAAACGGCATCGCAACCCCATGAAGAACGGTCGGAGCGTGGCGCAGCCTGGTTAGCGCACTAGTCTGGGGGACTAGGGGTCGGAGGTTCGAATCCTCTCGCTCCGACCAATTCTTCTCTTCGCGGCATCATCCCCGGATGTCGCAGCAGCAGCGAAGTCTGCAGCTTTCACGGCCGCACCATCCGAAGGATGGCGCGGCCGTTGTCGTTTCGGCAGCCGATGGATCCGCCCCGACCAGACTGCATCGCCGCGTATTTTGATCCGGGTTGAAACCCGGCATTGTCGACGGGCCGCCGGCTCTGCTTGAATGCCGTGTCGCGGACCGGTCCGCGAGGACGGCGGAGAAAAAGGAGCGAGGCGTGGCACAACCGGATCTGGATGCCGTGGTCGTGGGCGCAGGTGTCGTGGGGCTGGCCGTTGCCGAACGGTTGGCACGGGCCGGGCGTAGCGTGACGGTCCTGGAAGGCGGGCCACGTTTCGGCGAAGGCGCCAGCAGCCGCAATTCCGAAGTCGTTCATGCCGGCCTGTATTATCCCGCAGGCAGTCTGAAGGCCGAATGCTGCCTTGAAGGCCGTGAACGGCTGGCGTCATTCGCTGCCGAAACCGGGATCGGCTATCGTCGATTGGGGAAGCTGGTGGTCGCCGCCACTGCCGAAGAGGCACCGCGGCTTGATGCCATTCTGGCCCGCGCCCATGCCAATGGCGCAACCGAGGGGGAGCCGCTGCCGGCGCCCCGGGCGCGGGAGATGGAGCCGGCGCTGGCTGTCCATGCAGCGCTGTGGTCGCCTGCCTCTGCCATCATCGACAGCCATGAACTGATGGCGGTGCTGCTTGCCCGGCTGGAAGCGCAGGGCGGCATGCTGGTCACACATACGCCGGTGCTGGCCGGCCGGGCGGGCGCGCAGGGCATCACCCTGGCGACCGGCGGCGCCGAGCCGGCGGAGTTCACCTGTGACATCCTGGTCAATGCGGCCGGCCTCGGTGCGCCGGCATTGGCCCATGCGATCGACGGGCCCGGTGTTCCGGCAGACCTGGCGGTGCCGGTGCGCTTCGCGAAGGGGAATTACTTCCGGCTGGACGGAGCCCGTGCCCCCTTCAGCCACCTGATCTACCCGGTGCCCGAGGCGGGAGGGCTTGGCGTGCACCTGACCCTCGATCTGGCCGGGCAGGCACGCTTCGGCCCCGATGTGGAGTGGGTCGACGATCCTTCGGCGCTGGCGGTGGATCCGACGCGCGCGGACGGTTTTGCAGGCGCGATCCGCCATTGGTGGCCCGGCATGCCCGATGTCGCCCTGGTGCCCGATTACGCCGGCATTCGTCCAAAGATTGTCGGCCCGGGTGAAGCCGATGCCGATTTTCGCATAGACGGGCCTGACCGCCATGGGATTGGCGGGCTGGTCCATCTGCTGGGCATCGAAAGCCCGGGGTTGACCGCAGCTTTGGCGCTGGCCGAACGGGTCGTGGCCCGGCTGGGCGTCGGATAAGGCGGCAATGTCGAGTTTTTCCCAGGCCGCCATGCCTTTATCTTAATCTTTCGGGCAATGATGGTCGCAGACGGTGGAGACGGTGAATGGGGGAGCTTCGGCACGTACTGCTCGTCGAGGACGAGCCCGACCTGCGCGAACTCGTTCGGCTGGCCCTCTCCGCGGTCGGCCGGATCGAGGTCACGGTCTGCGCCGACGGCCAGACGGCGCTGGAGACCTTCGACGCCGCCCGCCATGACCTGGTTCTTCTGGATGTCATGATGCCGGGCATGGATGGCCCGGAAACCCTTCGGCGGCTTCGCGGGTTACCGGGGGGAGCTGCGGTGCCTGCCGTCTTTCTGACGGCGCGCACCCGCACGGACCTGGACGGTGTCGACGGGGTCGCCGCTGCCGCCGTCATCGCAAAACCGTTCGATCCCTTGACTCTGGCGGCAGACCTGCACGCAATTTATCAGGCTCTGCCGCCGCGTGACCGCGCGGACGACGCCCTGTCCGAACCGATCCTCACCGAACGGAGAAGCTGGTCGTGACCGATCGTCCTGAAACCGATGGTCCCGAGACCGACCGGGACGGCAGGGTCGGTGGCGCCACCGACGTCATCGCGGCCCTGACCGAGGAGTTCCGGCAGGGCATGCCCGCACGTGTTGCCCGGATCCGGGAAGGCGTCGTCGCCTGGCGCGACCGGGGCGAGGCCGGGGGGCTGGATGACGCGGAGCGGGCAGCGCATTCCCTTGCCGGCGCCGCTGGCAGCTTCGGTTTTCCGAAGGTCGGTGAAGCTGCACGACAGCTGGAGCGGCTTCTGGAAAACGCACAGGCCGGCGCGCCGGCCGGGGGTGAAGACGTTGCACATGCCCTGTCGGCACTTGCCCTGTCGGTTGACGGCGTGGCACCGCTCGACGCGGCCGAGCGGTGCCTTGTCGAAGCAGTCGGCATGGTCGCGCGCGCCATGGTGGCCTATGTCACCTGCAGCAGCCGCGACGAAGCGCTGATGATCGGCCGCACGCTTGTCGAGGAACGCCTGGCCGCCTGCTGCAATCTGATCGGCGGCATGACGGCGATCTACCACTGGGAAGGCAGGGTGGAGACGGGCGAGGAAGTGGTGTTGATCGCCAAGACGACCGCCGATCGTCTGGAGCTGCTGACAGAGCGGGTGATCGCCCTGCACAGCTATGACCTGCCGGGCATATCCGCCTGGCCGATCGAGGGTGGATCTGCCGGTTTCCTGGCCTGGATCGCGCAGGAATGCCATAGTTGAGCAGGAATGCGGGGGCTGACCGGCAGGTCCGATGCAGGGCACTGGACCCGCCGGCGCTGCGGATGCTAGATCAGGTGGCCGGCTGCGTGGGGCTCCCCGACCTGCGGCGCGGCACGCGAGCGGAGACGGCATGACCGGACGGCAGATCACCATCTGGGACTTCGGAGTCGAGACGGCGGAGCCGCCCCATGCGCCCGCCCTGGCCGAAGCTTTCGAGGATCTGGCCGACTGGGCGCCGGTGTCGTGGCCTGAAGAGGCGAGGGCGGCGGGCGATCTGTTTCCCGAGGCGCCGCGTTTCCGTTTCCGTCTGGACGACGGTGCCATCGCCCAGGCTTTTCCGCAGACCCTGCACCGCGAGCTGATCGCCAGCCCCGGATTTCAGCGGCTGCGCGACATCTCGTTCCTGGGGGTCATCGACCGGCTGTTCCACCCGAACGGCAAGCCGTCTTTCGTCCGGCATAACCGTTATCATCATTCGCTGGGCGTGGCGCTGCTGGCCGTCAGCTACTGCCGGCTGGCGGGCGTTCAGCCGCGTGACCGCGATCTGCTGATTGCCGCCGCTCTGCTCCACGATGTGGGTCACGGGCCGCTGTCGCATACGCTGGAGCCGGTCTTCGCCGACCGGTTCGGTATCGATCATCACGCGGCGACGGCGGCGGTGATCCGGGGCGACGTGCCGATCGGTCGCGATGTTCGCGCCGCGCTCGACCGGCATGGCGTCGACCCCGACGAGGTGGTGGCCCTGATTGCCCGCCGGTCTAACCGCCCGCATGCGCATCTGTTCTCCGGCCCGATCAACATCGATACGATCGACGGCATCTGCCGTGCGAACACCTATCTCCACCGGGCGCCGGTCGATGCCCACCCGCTGATCTCGGTTCTGGCGCTGGCCCGGGTCGACCGCGCCGGGGTGCGCCGCCTGGATGGTTTCTGGCGGCTGAAGGAGCGGATCTACGACAGTTTCATCTATGGTGACGTCTGCCGCTCGGCCGATGCGCTGGTGCAGCGTCATGTCGACCAGACGATCGACCGGTACCGGGCCGAGGATTTCTTCCTGACCGAGCGCGCTCTGCTCGGCCGCGTGCGTGATCTCCAGGCGCTGATCGCCATCCTTGTGGGCCATATCCATGCCGATTTCCGTGCGGCCCGTGCTGCCGCTGTCGGCCGCAAGCGGGCAGCCGCCGAGCCGGCGGTGCCCGTCGAGATGGTCATGGGGCGCGAGCGCCGCTTCACCATCGAGCCCGACGTGGTGCTGGACTCTCCCGAAGCTTATGCCCGGCGCTACCGTGAGGTGAAGACCCGCCGCAAGCGGCCGCTTTATGGCCTGTCCGCGCTGGCGGCCATCGCGGCTGAGGGGGCAGGCGGGCGCCAGCCCGACCTGTTCGGCGTCGCGGCATGACCGCCGATCATGCCCCCGTCGCCGCGGGCTTCACGGCCCTCGAGGCCGACGCCCCGCATCTGGTGCAGCTGCGCCGACGCACGGAGGCGCAACTCGGGCGGCTTTCCGATGCCCTGCCGACGGTACCGGTGCTGGACGATGACGCCCTCTTCCGGGGCGCTGAGCCCGCGGGTGTGATTGAACCCGGCCTGTCGGTGGTGGTCTGCGGATCCTATGGCCGCGGCGAGGCCGGTCCGCAGGCGGATCTGGACAGCTATGTGCTTTACGAGCCGGAGCGGGCCGCCGAGGCCAGGGCCCGGGTGCTGGCCCGGCGGGTTCACGGGGCGGCGAAGGCGGCGGGTATCCGCCAGCCGGCGGATGGCGGCGCCTTCGAGAGTGCCCAGTCCACCGATGCCCTGATCAACACCATCGGTGGCGTTGCGGATGTCAACCAGATCACCACCCGCCGCCTCCTGATGCTGCTGGAAGGGCGGGCGCTCGCCGGCGAGGCCGTCTTCCGCCGGACCCTCGACGGGCTGATCGCCACCTATGTGCAGGATCATCATGGTCGCGACGATCCGGCGACCTTTCTGCTCAACGACGTGATCCGTTATTACCGCAGCATCTGCGTCGACTTCGAGATGAAGACCCGGGGGGCCGAGGCCAAGGGCTGGGGCCTGCGCAATGTGAAGCTCGTCTTCTCACGCAAGCTGCTCTACGTCTCGGGCGTGGTGGCTGCGGCCGAAACGGCGGCGCTCGCCGTGGAGGAGAAGCGCCGCCTGCTCGGCGGCCTTCTGGGCCGCCCGCCGATCGACCGCATGCTCGATGTCTGCGGCCCGATGGCACTGGCGCCGGCGCTCAGCCACTACGATCGGTTTCTGGCGGCACTCGATGATCCGGCGAATCGCGCCGCCCTCGATGTGCCGCCGGCCGAAGCCAGGGCATTGCCGCTCTATCGCGAGCTTAAGGACGAGGCGGCCGGCTTCAGCCGTGAACTCATGATCCTGATCGAGACCCGCTACCCCGCGGATCATCCGCTTCGCCTTCGGCTGGTGCTCTGAGACCTCAGGGTGCAGCGGCGACCCGCCTCGACGAGACGGCCGGCTACGGACATCTGCGGTCTCCTCGTGAATAGCCCGCCTCGCCATCGAATTCGTCCGCGAGCCGGTCGATCAGGCGGCGCACGGCCGGAACCAGGCCGCGGCGGGATGGGAAGGCGGCATGCACTGCGCCTGATGGCGGGTGCCAGTCGGGCAGCAGGGCAACCAGCCGTCCGGCCTCCAGATGCGGGGCCACCAGATAATCCGGCAGGATGGTGACGCCGATGCCGGCCAGGGCCATGTGATGCAGGGTGGGCAGATCATCGACGGCCAGCCGCGGATGATGGGCCACCCGCACGATCTCGCCGCCGGGCCCGGTGAGCACCCAATGATGGGGCGGGCTGGCGTCATTGCCCGCATGGCTGCGCATCCCCGGAAGGGTCTGGGCGATGGTCGGCAGTGTCGCGATCTCTTCAGGCCGGGTGACGGGCGGGCGGCCATGCAGCAGCTGCGGTGACGCCACGACCACGCTCGCGCTCTGTCCCAGGATCCGCACCACCAGATCGGTATCCTCAAGCGGCAGAGGCCTGACCCTCAGCGCCAGATCGAAGCCTTCCTCGATCACATCCACCCGCCGCTGGGTCGCCTCCACCTCCACCCGGACTTCAGGATAGTCGGCCATGAAGCGGGAAAGGATAGGTGCTATTGCCGTGAACAGCAGCGGCAGGGGGCAGCTCATCCGGATCAGGCCGCGCGGCTCTGCCCGGCTGTGATCGATCACCTCCTGTGCGGCTTCTGCGGCGGCGATCACGGCCTGGCAATGGCGATGATAGGCGCGGCCGACCTCGGTGACCGTCCAGGCGCGGGTATTGCGCTGGATCAGCCGCACGCCGAGACGGTCTTCGAGTGCGGCGAGCCGTCGGCTGACCGTGGATTTGGGCAGGCTCAACGCGCGGGCGGCAGCGGCGATCCCGCCATGCTCGACGATGCGGGCAAAGATCATCAGATCGTTCAGGTCCTGCATCGGCCACCTCGCCCTGGCGTTCCACCAATGGAACGTATTATCCAGGATTTGCCATCTGGTGTCAGGCCCGTTCCATTGGCAGGTATAGGGCGAAAGCTTTCCAACGTCTCAACATCACTCAGGGATGTCCGCCATGAAGCTGCTCCAGATCCACTCCAGCGCCGCGGAAGGCGAATCAGTCAGCCGCCAGCTGGTCGAGACCATCACCACCGCCATTGCCGAGGCCGTGCCGGGCCTCGAAATCGTCACCCGCGATCTGGCGGCCCACGAGCTGCCGCATCTGTCGGCGGAGCGCATGCCGGTGGTCCGTGCCGGCAAGACCGAGGATCTGACGCCGGTCCAGCAGGATGAGCTGGCGCTGGCCGAGGCCGTGCTCGACGAGTTCCTGTCGGCGGACGTCGTGGTGGTCGGCGCGCCGATGTACAATTTCTCGGTGCCGAGCCAGCTCAAGGCCTGGATCGATCGTCTGGCCCGCGCCGGCCGCACCTTCCGCTACGGCCCGAATGGTGCCGAAGGCCTGGCCGGTGGTCGCAAGGTGATCGTGGTGTCGAGCCGTGGCGGCGTCTATTCGTCGAATCCGGCGATGGCAGCCTTCGAGCATCAGGAGAGCTGGCTGAAGGCGGTCTTCAGCTTCATCGGCATCACCGATGTCGAGATCGTTCGTGCCGAGGGCATCGGCATGGGCCCCGAGGCGCGCGCCAAGGCGATTGCCGCGGCCGAGGCCGAGATCGCCCGCCTGGTGCCGCAGGCGGTTGCCGCCTGACGGCCGCTGCGCACCCGCGCCGTCAGCTCCCCGGGATCCAGCAGCGCCACGACCCGTCGCGGGCGCGCTGGAACACCAGCGGCACGGCGTTCTGCGCCTTCTCGACCGGCATCGGTGCGCCGAGCAGCTTCGAGAGGGCGAGCGACGTGCCCGAGTGAGCGACGATCAGCGGGCGGCGCGGGCTGCCCATCATGCGCAGCGCCCCTGCAAGAGCATGCGCCGTCCGATCCAGGAACGCCGCCCAGGGCTCGCCCCCGGGCGGCGTTTCTTCGTAGGGTGGCCGGTCGCCGAGTGGCGCACCTTCATACATGCCCCAGTTCCGTTCGCGCAGGCCCGGGACCAGCTGCACCACATCGGTCATGCCCAACCCTTCGGCGATGATCGCCGCGGTGCTCCGTGCCCGCTGCATCGGGCTTGCGGCGATGGCATCGGGGCCGAGGGCGCGGACCGGTTCGATGGCCGCCCAGGCCTCCGCGCGGCCGGTTTCGTCGAGCGGGATGTCGCTCTGGCCGGCGACGCGGCCCTCGGCATTGAAGGCCGTGCGGCCATGGCGCAGAAAGATCAGCCGGTCGACGGATGCAAGGGCGGGCAGGGCAGGACCTGCCCCGGGGAAATGCGACGGAGCCATGAACGGAATGGAAGCCTCGGGTCGGGGAGGTGTGTGGTCAGAGCTGCGCGAAAGCCTGGTCGAGATCCGCGATCAGGTCGTCGACCGTCTCGATGCCGATCGAAATCCGGATGACATCGTCACCGGCGCCGCTCTTCGTCCGGTCTTCGGGTGACAGCTGGCGATGGGTGGTCGAGGCGGGGTGCAGGATCAGGGACCGGGTGTCGCCGACATTGGCGAGATGGCTGAACAGTTCCACGCTTTCCACCAGCCGGATACCGGCTTCATAGCCGCCCTTCAGACCGAAGGTGAAGACCGGGGCGACGCCGCGCGGCATCTGCCGGCATCCCAGATCGTATTGCGGGCTGGATGGCAGACCGGCATACGAGACCCAGGCGACCTTGGGATGGGCTTCCAGCCACGCCGCGACCGCCTTGGCATTCGCCACATGGCGGTCCATGCGCAGTGGTAGGGTCTCGATCCCGGTCATGATCATGAAGGCGTTGAAGGGCGAGAGCGTCGGGCCGAAATCCCGCAGCGCCACGGCATGCGCATGGACGGTAAAGGCAAAGTCGCCGAAGGTCTCTTCGAACCGCAGGCCGTGATAGCCGGGATTGGGTTCGGACAGCGACGGGAACTTGCCGGATGCCTTCCAGTCGAAACGGCCGCTTTCCACGATCGCCCCGCCCAGCGAATTGCCGTGGCCGCCCAGAAACTTGGTCAGCGAATGGGTGACGAGATCGGCGCCCAGATCGAAGGGCTGGCAGAGATAGGGGCTGGGAATGGTGTTGTCGACGATCAGCGGCAGGCCATGGGCATGGGCGACATCGGCGAGGGCGGCAATGTCGGTGAGCACACCCGAAGGGTTGGACTGGCTTTCGACGAACACTGCCTTGGTGCGCGGCCCGATCGCCCTGGCGACCTCGTCGGGGTTGCGGGCGTCGACGAAGCTGCAGCCCCAGCCGAAGCGCTTGAAGCTCTGGCTGAATTGCGTGTACGAGCCGCCATAGAGGAAGCGGGAGGCGACCAGATCGTCGCCCGCCTCCATCAGGCTGGCCAGTGCCAGGAACTGCGCGGCATGGCCGCTGGCGCAGGCGGTGGCGCCGCGGCCGCCTTCGAGTGCTGCCACCCGTTCCTCCAGCGCCGAAACGCTGGGATTGCCCAGGCGCGAATAGATGTTGCCGAAGGTTTGCAGGTTGAACAGAGACGCGGCGTGATCGACGCTGTCGAACACGAAGGACGAGGTCTGATAGATCGGCGTCACCCGCGCGCCGGTATGGGGCTCCGGCCGGTTGCCGGCATGGACGGCGAGGGTTGAAAAGCCGAAGCCGCCGGCGCCGCTGGCGGCATCCGGCTTCGTCGTCTGATCGGTCATCGGGGCGGCCCCATACGCTTGGCGCTGATCACGCCGGTGTTCACGCCGCTCCAGCCCAGCTCCCCGGACAGGCGGCCGTATTCGATCTTCGGGCAGCGGTTCATCACCACGTTCAGCCCGGCCGCTTCGGCGCGGGCGGCTGCCGCGTCGTTGCGCACGCCCAGCTGCATCCACACCGTCTTCGCGCCGATGCGGATGGCATCGTCGGTGATCGGCCCTGCGGCTTCGGAATTGCGGAAGATGTCCACCATATCGGGGACCACCGGCAGCTCGTCCAGCGTCGCGTAGACGGGTTCACCCAGAATGGTCTGGCCGGCGGCGACGGGGTTGACCGGGATCACCCGATAGCCCTTTTCCTGCAGATACTTCATGGCGAAATAGCTTGGCCGGTTCCAGTTCGGGCTGGCGCCGACCATGGCGATGACGCGGGTGTTGCGCAGGATGTCGCGGATATAGGCATCCGGATAGCGGTCATGGACGACCGCACGGGTCCCGGTCATCGGATCAGCACCCCTGCCAGACGGGCTGGCGCTTGTTGATGAAGGCGTCGATGCCCTCTTCGGCATCGCGGGCCATCATGTTTTCGGTCATCACCCGCGAGGCATAGGCATAGGCATAGGCGTCGTCGAGCGGCATCTCGACCTGCGCGTAGAAGGCCTCCTTGCCGATCTTGAGCGTCAGCGGCGACTTGGACGCGATGATCCGCGCCATGCCCATCACCGTGTCCGACAGCTCTTCGGGGGCGACGACGCGATTGACCAGGCCGAAGCGGTATGCCGTCTCGGCATCGGCCATCTGGCCCAGCAGCAGCATCTCCATCGCGTGCTTGCGGCCGACCGCGCGCGAGAGCGCCACCATCGGCGTCGAGCAGAACAGGCCGAGATTGACGCCGGGTGTCGCGAAGCGGGCGGTGGTGGCGGCAACCGCCAGGTCGCAGCTCGCCACCAGCTGGCAGCCTGCCGCCGTGGCGATGCCCGACACTTCGGCGATCACCGGCTTGGGCAGGCGCACGATCCGGGTCATCATCCGGCTGCACTGGGCGAAGAGCGCTTCATAAGAGGCGCGATCCGGTGACGCCCGCATTTCTTTCAGATCGTGGCCGGCGCAGAAGGCCGGGCCTTCCGCACGCAGCACCACCACCCGTGCCGCAGGGTCGGCGGCGATCTGCTCCAGAGCGGTTTCGATCGCGGTCATCATGCCGAGAGACAGCGCGTTCCGCTGGGCCGAGCGGGTAAGGGTCAACACGGCAACGCCATCGGCCTCCACCTCAAGCCGGATGGGGGCTGCCTCGGCGGTCCTGGTCGGCGACTGATCGGTCATGGCGCGTTCTCCCTCCCTCTTCGGGATATCGATCCGGAATGTCTGCGGGTCTCGTCAACTGCGTGCCCTGCGGCAACGGCCCTGCAGTTTTGCGCGCATCATAACGCTCTCCGACGCCCCCGTCCAAGTCTCTGCCGGTGCCCGAACGGGTGCGAAAAGGCTGCAAAGCGGCGGTTCTCCTGGGACAGAATGTGTGGTATTATAATACCAAATTTATAAACCATTGAAAATAAACGAACATTACCCATTGACGGCCGCGGGTTCCGTGGCATACTCCGCCTCCAGTTTCAAGAACCCATCTCGGTGCCAAGGCTCATGAAGACCTATACCGCCAAGCTGGCAGACCTTGAGCACAAGTGGACGGTGATCGACGCTGACGGGCTCGTGCTCGGCCGTCTCGCCGCCCTTGTTGCCAACCGTCTGCGCGGCAAGCACAAGCCGATGTTCACCCCCCACATGGATTGCGGCGATCACATCGTGATCGTCAATGCCGAAAAGGTGGTGCTCACCGGCCGCAAGCGCGTCCAGAAGACCTACTACTGGCACACCGGCCATCCGGGCGGCATCAAGGAGCGGACCGCGGACAAGATCCTCGACGGTCGCTACCCTGAGCGTGTGATCGAGGCCGCCGTGCGCCGCATGGTCCCCCGTGGCCCCCTCGGCCGCGATGTGATGCGCAAGCTGCACGTCTATGCCGGCCCCGAGCATCCGCATGCGGCCCAGACCCCGGAGCCGCTGGACGTCGCCGCCCTGAACCGCAAGAACGTGGGGTAATCGAGCTATGACCGAAACCAACGTTCAGGCCCAGGGCCTCGGCGCGCTGAAGGACATGGCCCAGGCCGCCGGTCTGATCGCCGACGAGCAGCTTCCCGAGCCGGTCCGCGATGCGCAGGGCCGCTCCTATGCCACCGGCAAGCGCAAGAACGCGATCGCTCGCGTCTGGGTGAAGCCGGGTTCGGGCAAGATCACCGTCAACGGCCAGGACGCCGACGCCTATTTCAAGCGTCCGGTTCTGATGATGGTCATCCGCCAGCCCTTCACCGTGGCCAACGTCGTCGACAATTTCGACATCGTTGCGACCGTGGTCGGCGGCGGCCTGTCGGGTCAGGCGGGTGCCGTGCGTCACGGCATCAGCAAGGCGCTCACCCTCTACGAGCCGACCCTGCGCAAGCCGCTGAAGAAGGAAGGCTTCCTGACCCGCGACAGCCGCGTCGTCGAGCGCAAGAAGTACGGTAAGGCCAAGGCCCGCCGCAGCTTCCAGTTCTCGAAGCGCTGATCCGCGCCGGGGCTGCGATCCTTCCGGGATCTGCGGCCCCGTGCACCGGGTATGCCTTTGCGAAAAGCCGGCAGTCCCCTTTGGGGCTGCCGGCTTTAATATTTTAGAGAAATAACTTTAGGACCATAGCAACGTTGTCATCGTTTGTCCGTACGAAGCCGTCGCTGAGGCTGTCGATCTCGATGAGCGCCTTGTGACCTCTTCTAAGCTCTTTCACGAAATCGCGCACTTGCTTGTTAGACGCTCCATTTCCCCAATTTTCCAGAGAAAAACTGTGCTTAAATATCATTTTTCTCACCTATTAACTAAGAATGCCTGTATAATACTACCGTGCGGCCTACTGCGTCCATATGAATCGAATCTAGGCCCACTCTAAGGCTGTTGCCTCTCGACGCGTCCTTGTACGATTTTCGGGAGTACATCTTGTTGACGGTGAAGCATGGGCATCCGCAGCTTCTCGGCCTGGCTCGAAGACGTCGACGGCTTTCTCGCTGAAGCCTCGCCGGCGGATGCGCTCGATCTGGCGATCGGACGGCTGGCGGGCGTGCTGGGTTTCGATTCCGCCTGGTACGGCTTTTCCGCCTGGGATGACGGGCGGGTGGAGATCGCCGCCTCGCGCACCTTCAACATCACCGGTCCATTCTTCGACGACTGGCGGGCGATGCGTCATGACGATCTGATGCTGGGCCAGATCCGCCGCGCCCCTGACCGGGTTGCCACCTATCGCAGGCGGCAGGTCGAACAGACGCCCGGGCTGATACGGATGTCGGGGCGCTACGACCTCGACGCCGCGGCGGGCGCGATGTCGTTCCGGCCTGGACAGCCCGCCTCGCTCTTCCTCGCCTGTTATCGCGGTGGTGGGGATGGGAGATCCTGGCATGAGGACGAGCAGGATTTCCTCTACGGTGCGGTCACAACCCTGGACCGCATGGTTCGTGGCCGTGCAGAAGCGCCGACCGTTGCCGATAGCGTGCAACTGCATGTCACCCCGGCGGGTCTGTGCATTTTCGGCTGGCGGCATCTGGCACGGCTGGGTCTCGCAGCCGAGCCGTGGCTGCCGACACCGCTCCGCGAGATCCTCGGACACCCGGGGCGACAGGAGGTTCCGGCACTCGGACTGATGGCCGAGGTCGATGGGGCAGGGGCCGGACTGGTGCGGCTGGTGCTGCGGCGGGTGGCGCCTGTGGACCGGCTCTCCCCGCGCGAGGCCGAGATTGCCGCCCTGCTGGCCCGCGGCCAGGGCCACAAGGAAGTTGCCCGGCAACTTGGGCTGTCGCCCGTCACCATCCGCAATCAGACCCGCCGGATCTATGACAAGCTGGGGATCAATTCCCGTGCCGCTCTGGTGACGGCGCTCGGGTCGATGTGATCCATCTGCATCCTGGAGACCGGCCACGGATGGGCCGAAAATCCTCGGGTCCCGCCATACAAAACAGGGAGACGAGGGATGGAGCTGAAGGATTACGTTGCCGAGGATGCGACCGGCCTTGCCGGTCTGGTCGCGGCAGGCGAAGTGAGCGCCGCCGAGCTGACCGAATGCGCCAATCAGGCGATCGAGGCAGTGAACGGCCGGATCAATGCGGTGGTTCGCCGCTTCGACGAGCCGGTGCCGGGCGACCCGTCCGGTCCTTTTGCCGGTGTGCCCTTCCTGGTGAAGGATCTGGTCCTGGCGGTCGGCGGCCATCCGGAAATGATGGGTTCGCGGATGCTGGGCCAGGGGCAGTTCGTGCCCCCGGTCGATTCGGAACTCTTTGCCCGTTTCAGGCGGGCGGGTTTGAACACGCTGGGGATCACCGCGACGCCCGAATTCGGCTTCAACGCCACGACCGAGGGGCTGCTCTACGGACCGACCCGCAATCCGTGGAATCTGGAGCGATCGCCGGGCGGTTCCTCCGGCGGCTCGGCGGCGGCAGTGGCCGCGGGCATCGTCCCGCTCGCCCATGCCAATGACGGCGGCGGATCGATCCGGATCCCGGCCGCGGCCTGCGGACTGGTGGGTCTCAAGCCCTCGCGCGGGCGCATACCGTTCGGGCCCTATTACGGCCTGCCGCTGCTGGGCATGGCCAACGAGTTTGCCGTGACGCGAAGCATGCGCGACGCGGCCACCCTGCTCGACGCGGTCGCAGGGGCCGATCCCGGGGCAATGACCGATATCCCGCCGCCGGCCGTGCCCTATGCCGAGGCCATCCGAAAGCCGACGCCAAAGCTGCGCATCGCCCTGGCCCGGCAGTGGCCCGGGTCGCCGGCAGCCGCGCCTCATATCGATGCGGCACTGGTCCGGACTGCAAAACTGCTGGAAGCGGAAGGGCATGTCGTCGAAGAGGCGGCGCCGGATTACGACGTGGCCGCCTTCCACCGGGCGAATTTTACCGCCTGGATGTCGTTCCTGGCCGCGGGGGTCTACGGTATGGCCGAGATGCTGAACCTGCAGCCCGGGCCGGACACCGTCGAGGCGGTGACCATGGCCTGTGCGCAGGCAGGGGCGAAGCTCACGGCGCTGGATGTCGAACAGGCCTTCATGGTCATGAACACGGTATCGCGGAGTTTCGGCGCCTTCTTCGGCACTTATGATGCCATTCTGATGCCGGTTCTGAAGGATGTTCCGGTCCCGCTCGGCTATCTTGATCAGAATGATCCCGATCTCGATGCGCAGGGCTGGTATGACCGGTTGTTCGACACGGTCCCCTTCACCGCGCCGTTCAACATGACCGGGCTGCCGGCGATGGCACTTCCTGCGGGCACGCATGACGGCATGCCGTTGCCGATCCAGCTCGCGGCCGGCATGGGTCGCGAGGATATTCTGCTGCAGCTGGGGCGGGATCTGGAAGGGCTCCAGCCCTGGCGTCAGGCCCGGCCGGGGGTGTTTGCCGTCTGAGGTCGACGCTGAGAATGACCGGAGAGCGGCTTGGGGCCGCTCTCCGCATCTGCCGATGCGTGCGGCGTGCTTGCGCAGGTCGTTACATGAGAATTATTGATCACAAAATATATTTTAGATAGAATTTTCCTGCTGCGGTAAACGGTAGGGCGTCGGGCGCCCCCAATGTACCGCAGGCTTTCCACGACATGTTCCGACATCGCCTTCTTCCTGTCCGGATGGCCTGCCAGTGCCGGCTATGAGGCTCTCGGCGGGCCTGCGACGTTTTCGCGGGAGACTTCCAATGACCCTTCCTTTGAACCTGCATCGTGATCCGTTGAATGATCGGCTGATTGCCGTTCTGGACCGGCTCGAGGCTTACGACTTCTCGCGCGTCAACGACATGTGCGCGGCGAAGTTCGGCTGGTCGGCCGAGAAGTGCCGCTGGGCCGAGATGAAGCTCAAGCAGTTCCTTGCGCTCATGTTCCTTGACCCCGACAGCTATCACGCACCGGGGGTGGAGGCGGACGAGTACTGGCACCGTGCCATTCTCGATACCCGCTGGTATATCGGGATGTGCGAGGACCTGTTTGGTACCTATATCCATCACGCCCCGCTCGCGACCCTGGGCGCCGAGCAGGAGGACTACCGTGCGCGCACGTTGCGGGCACTGACCCACTGGTTCGCCGACGATGACTATCGCGCTGACTACCGTCTGATCGAGACCTGCCAGCAGTGCAAGGGGCCGACGCCTGCGACCGACGACATCGTGGCGCATCTCTCGACCCGACTGAACTGACCGTCGGCGAGGGATATGCCCAAGGTTGCTCCGGGCGGGGATTTGGTCCAGATTTCCGGGATCGTCCCCGCCCCGAGCGATGGAGCGCCCTGACCTGTGTCGCACGCCGATTTCGTCCATCTTCGCGTCCATACCGCCTATTCGCTGTCCGAGGGGGCGGTGAAGACCAAGGATCTGGTCAAGCTGGTCAAGGCGCAGAAGATGCCGGCGGTGGCGGTGACCGACACCGGCAATCTGTTCGGCGCGATGGAGATTTCCTCCACCCTGCCCAAGGAAGGCATCCAGCCGATCCTGGGCATGATCATCCGGCTGACCCGTGCTGCCGGCGAGGACCGCTTCGGCCGCCGGCCGGAACCCGAGCCGCTGGTGCTGCTGGCCCAGACCGGGGCCGGCTACGACAATCTCGGCCGGATCGTCAGCCGGGCGTTCATGGAGACGCCGACCGGCGAAACTCCCCAGGTTTCCGAACAGGTTCTGGCAGAGTTTTCGTCCGACATCATCTGTCTGTCGGGTGGCCCCAATGGCCCGGTGGGCGCCCGCATCCTGGAGGGGCGGGACGACGAGGCGCGGGCGCAGGCCGAGCGTCTGGCAGCGATCTTTCCCGGCCGGTTCTATATTGAGCTGATGCGCCATTGCGCCCCGGGGGAGACGCCGCCCGATGCCGAGGCGGACAGCGAGCCGGGGCTGGTCGAGATCGCCTATGATCTCGATCTGCCGCTGGTGGCGACGAATGACGTCTTCTTTACCACCGAGGCGATGTACGAGGCCCATGACGCGCTGCTGTGCATCGCGGAAGGCCGGCATATCGAGGACACCAACCGTCGCCGCCTGACTCCCCACCACTATTTCAAATCGGCGGCGGAGATGCGGGCGCTGTTCGCCGATCTGCCGGAAGCGATCGACAACACGCTGGTGATCGCGCGGCGCTGCGCGGCCAAGGCGCCGTTCCGCAAGCCGATCCTGCCCAAATCCACCCGCGATCCCAATGCGCGGGAGGAGGACGAACTCCGCCGCCTTTCGAAAGAGGGGCTGGAGCGCCGCCTCGAGACGGCGGTTTACACGCCCACCATGGACGAGGCCGCGCGTGAGGCCGTTGCGATACCCTATCGGGAGCGGCTGGACTACGAACTCGACGTGATCGTGAAGATGGGTTTTCCCGGCTACTTCCTGATCGTGGCCGAGTTCATCCAGTGGGCGAAGGCGCACGGCATTCCGGTCGGGCCCGGCCGCGGTTCCGGCGCGGGCTCGGTCGTGGCCTGGTCGCTGACCATCACCGATCTCGACCCGTTGCGGTTCGGCCTGCTGTTCGAGCGCTTCCTGAACCCGGAACGCGTGTCGATGCCGGATTTCGACGTCGACTTCTGTCAGGACCGCCGCGACGAGGTGATCCAGCACGTCCGCGAACTCTATGGCTTCGACCGCGTCGCCCAGATCATCACCTTCGGTAAGCTCCAGGCCCGCGCGGTGCTGCGCGATGTCGGCCGCGTGCTGGGCATGCCTTTCGGTCAGACCGACAAGATCTGCAAGCTGGTCCCGAACAACCCGGCGAACCCGGTCACCCTGCAGGAGGCGATCGACGGCGAACCGGCGCTGCAGCGGGCGCGTGACGAGGATGAACAGGTCGCGCGGCTGATCAGCATCGCGCTCAAGCTCGAAGGCCTCTATCGACACGCCTCGACCCATGCGGCCGGCGTCGTGATCGGCGACCGGCCGCTCGACGAGCTGGTGCCGCTCTATCGCGATCCGCGCTCCGACATGCCGGTCACCCAGTTTTCGATGAAGTATGTCGAGCAGACCGGGCTGATCAAGTTCGACTTCCTGGGGCTGAAAACCCTGACCGTCATCACCACCGCCGAGCGGCTGATCCGGCAGGTCGAGCCCGATTTCGACATCAACCGGGTGCCGCTGGACGACCGGAAGAGCTTCGAGATGCTGGCCCGCGGCGAAGGCGTCGGCGTGTTCCAGCTGGAAAGCTCAGGCATGCGTGACGTGTTGCGCAAGATGCGCCCCGACAAGTTCGAAGACATCATCGCGGTGGTGGCGCTCTACCGCCCGGGCCCCATGGACAACATTCCGCGCTACATTGCGGTCAAGCACGGCTCGGAAGAGGCCGAATACCTCCATCCCATGCTCAAGCCGATCCTGGAGGAAACCTACGGGATCATGATCTATCAGGAGCAGGTGATGCAGGCGGCCCAGGTGCTGGCGGGCTACAGCCTGGGCCAGGCCGATCTGCTGCGCCGGGCGATGGGCAAGAAGATCAAGGAGGAGATGGACGCCCAGCGTGAGAGCTTCACCAAGGGTGCCGTCGCCAACGGGGTCGACAAGGAGACCGCCGGGCTGATCTTCGACCAGATCGCCAAGTTTGCAGGTTACGGCTTCAACAAGTCGCATGCCGCGGCCTACGCGCTGGTCGCCTATCAGACCGCCTACCTCAAGGCCAACTGGCCGGTCGAGTTCATGGCCGCCTCCATGACGCTCGATATGCACAACACCGACAAGCTGGCCGGTTTTCGCCAGGAGCTGAACCGGCTCAAAATCGGCGTGGTGCCGCCGGACGTGAACCAGTCGGACGCGGTGTTCTCGGTGCGCCGGACGAAGAGCGCACCCAAGGGCGAGATCCTCTATGCGCTGGGCGCCCTGAAACAGGTCGGCCCGCAGGCCATGGAGGAACTCGTGGCCGAGCGTCGTAAGGGCGGGCCCTATGCCGATCTCTTCGACCTCTCGGCCCGGCTCGGCACCAAGGTCATCAACAAGCGCATGATGGAAAGCCTGACCAAGGCCGGTGCTTTCGATCGTCTGAACGCCAATCGGGCGCAGGTGATGAACGCCATCGACATGGTGCTGCGCTACGGTCAGGCCGCCCAGGAGGAACGGGAGAGCAACCAGGTCAGCCTGTTTGGCGGGCCGGGCGGCGAGGCCGTGCCCAGGCCGCCCATGCCCTCGGTCGACCCGTGGATGCCGATGGAGCAGCTGAAGCGGGAGCTGGAGGCGGTGGGCTTCTATCTCTCGGCCCATCCGCTCGACGCCTATGACAAGGTCATGGACCGGCTGGGGGTGGTCAGGGCCGGCGATCTGGCGGCCAAGCTGGAGCGGGAAGGGGCGGCCGGCCTCAAGCTCGCGGGCACGCTGATCGCCAAGCAGGAACGCCGTTCGGCCAAGGGCAGCCGGTTCGCCTTTGCGCAGCTCTCGGATCCGACCGGGGTGTTCGAGGTGACCCTGTTCTCGGAAACCCTGTCCCAGGCCCGCGATCTGCTGGAGCCCGGTGTGCCGCTGCTGATCGAGGCGAGTGGCGAATGGCGTGAGGACACCGTCCGGCTGACGGCCCAGAACGTTCGCTCGCTCGATGATGTCGCAGCCTCGTCCTCCGCCCGTCTGACCATTCAGGTGGCGGAAGAGCGGGCGCTCACCCTGATCCGTCGGCTGATCGAACGGGAACCCGAGGGCCGGGGCCGCATTACCCTGGAGCTGGATATCGACCTCGAGGGGGAGCGTCAGGTCGTGCGCCTGGATCTGCCCAAGCCGGTCTCGATCACCCCGGCGCTCAAGGCCGCGCTCAAGATCACGCCGGGGGTGATCGACGCGATCGAGGCCTGAACCGTTGCAAAAACGGCGGAAAGCGGCGGCGATCGCCTGCTAAACCCTTGCCAAACCCCGCCGCGCGGGCTATAGAGCGGCCGTCCCCGACGAGGGTTCGTCGGGGCGTTCACACGCACGCGAGGTCCGCGGCCAACCGCCAGCATGCCCCTTGAAAACACGGGGGAAGGGCGGTCGGCGTCGCTCCGGTGTCGGTACCGGTGGCCGTCGCATCCCGGGGGAAAGCCCCAGGATACGATGCCGGTGCCGATCTCAACCTCGCGGAGGCCGAACCGGAAAAGGACGATTTTCCATGGCGCTTCCCACCTTCACCATGCGTCAGCTTCTCGAAGCCGGCGTTCACTTCGGGCATCAGTCCCGCCGCTGGAACCCGCGCATGGCGCCGTATCTCTACGGCACCCGCAACGGCATCCACATCATCGACCTGCGCGAGACCCAGCCGCAGCTCTATCGTGCGATGGAAGCGGTGCGCGACATCGTCGCCAACCGTGGCCGCGTGCTGTTCGTCGGCACCAAGCGTCAGGCGCAGGAGCTGGTCGCCGAGGGCGCGAAGCGTTGCGGTCAGTACTACGTCAACCGTCGCTGGCTCGGCGGCATGCTGACCAACTGGCAGACCATCTCCAACTCGATCCGCCGTCTGCGTGAGATCGAGCAGCTCCTCGATCAGCAGGCCGATCTGGGCCTGACCAAGAAGGAGCTGCTGAAGCTGACCCGTCAGCGCGACAACCTCGAGGCGTCGCTGGGCGGCATCAAGGACATGGGCGGCCTGCCGGACGCGCTGTTCGTGATCGACACCAACAAGGAAGAGCTGGCGGTCCGCGAGGCGGCGAAGCTGGGCATTCCGGTGATCGCGATCCTGGACAGCAACTCGAACCCCGACGGCGTGACCTTCCCGGTTGCCGGCAATGACGACTCGACCAAGGCGATCCAGCTTTATCTGGAGCTCGTCTCGGGCGCGGTCCTCGACGGCATCCAGCAGGAGATGATCCGTTCGGGTGCTGACCTCGGTGCGCTGGCCGATCCGGTCTCGGTCGATCTCGACGACGAGGGCGTCGAGGAAGAGGCGACCGAAGAGACCGCGGGCGAGGCCCAGGCCTGACGCATCCGGACCACGGACGAACGGCCGCCCTCACCCCGGGGGCGGCTGGCGATGCGGCGGCGCCCCGGGGTGCCGCCGTTCGCGTTTCCGGGCCGGATCGACGACAGAACCCAAGACGGGCAGGGCGCATGCGGCCCCTTAGCCGCAGGATATGCGAACCCGGACCCGCAGGATTTCCGTGACGCGATGCGCCGTCAGGCGACTGCGTTCGCAACAGAACTCACACGAGGTGGAATCATGGCTCAGATCACTGCTGCCCTGGTCAAGGAGCTCCGCGAGAAGACCGGCGCGGGCATGATGGACTGCAAGAAGGCGCTGACCGAGAACGACGGCGACCTGGATGCGGCCATCGACTGGCTGCGCACCAAGGGCCTGTCGCAGGCGGCCAAGAAGGCGAGCCGCGTGGCCTCCGAGGGCCTGGTCGGTGTGAAGGTCGACGGCCTGCGCGCCGCGGTGGTCGAGGTGAACTCCGAGACCGACTTCGTGGCCCGCAACGAGAAGTTCCAGGACTATGTCGCCAAGGTCGCGGGTGTCACCCTTGAGGCCGGCGCCGACATCGAGGCGCTGAAGGCGGCGGCCTATCCCGACGGCGGCACCGTCGAGGCGAAGCTGACCGATCTGATCGCCACCATCGGCGAGAACATGGCCCTGCGTCGCGCGGCCGTGCTCGAGGTGACCGATGGCGTGATCGCCGCTTATGTTCACAACCAGGTCGCCGAAGGCCTTGGCAAGATCGGCGTGCTGGTCGCGCTCGAGTCGACCGGTGACAAGGCGAAGCTGGCCGAACTCGGCCGTCAGATCGCCATGCATGCCGCGGCGGCCCGTCCCGAGGCGCTCGATGTCGCCGACGTGTCGGCCGAGTCGCTCGACCGCGAGCGCGCGGTGCTCATCGAGCAGGCGCGCGAGAGCGGCAAGCCCGAGAGCATCATCGAAAAGATGGTCGAAGGCCGGATCCGCAAGTACTACGAGCAGGTCTGCCTGCTTGAGCAGATCTTCGTGATCGACGGCGAGACCAAGATCCGCAAGGTCGTGGAGAATGCCAAGGGGACGGTCGGTGCGCCGGTGACCCTGAAGGCCTTCGCCCGCTTCGAGCTCGGCGAGGGCGTCGAGAAGAAGCAGGAAGACTTCGCGGCCGAGGTGGAGAAGGCGCTGGGCGCCTGATCCCCTGCTGATCTGCGGATACGAAAGAGGGGCGCTCCGCGGGGCGCCCCTTTTTTGTTTCCATCGCCGTCACCGCACGGCCCGTTGCGGCGGTTGCCTTGGCCCGCGTGCGCGGCTATACGTTACACGGCCCGTGCCCGGCGTCGCTGCCGCGGCTGTCATACCGTGTCCGCATCCGTCCGGCCTGCGCCGACGTAACCACGCCGGATCCGGTCACCTCCCTTCCGGGCCGAACAGCGTCGTCGAACAGGAGACAATCCATGTCGTTCTCCACCCCGCGGTTCCGCCGGGTCCTGCTGAAGGTCTCGGGCGAAGCGTTGATGGGCAATCGCCAGTACGGTCTGGACGTCGATATGGTGGAGCGCGTCGCCGGCGAGATCCGGTCCGTGCAGTCCATGGGCGTGCAGGTCTGCCTGGTGATCGGCGGCGGTAACATCTTCCGTGGCATTTCCGGTGCCGCGACCGGCATGGAGCGGGCCACCGCAGATTACATGGGCATGCTGGCGACGGTCATGAACGCGCTGGCGATGCAGAGCGCGCTGGAGCGGATCGGCGTTGCGACCCGGGTGCAGTCGGCCATCCCGATGTCGAGCATCTGCGAGCCCTATATCCGGCGCCGCGCCGTGCGGCATATGGAGAAGGGCCGGGTGGTGATCTTCGCTGCCGGTACCGGCAACCCCTTCTTCACCACCGACACCGCAGCTGCGCTGCGCGCCGTGGAGATGGGGTGCGATGCGCTGCTGAAGGGCACCCAGGTCGACGGTGTCTATACTGCCGACCCTAAGAAGGACCCGCGCGCCGAACGCTATGACAGCCTCGGCTATCTGGAGGTTCTTTCGCGTGACCTGAAGGTGATGGATGCTTCCGCCATCACGCTGGCCCGCGACAACAACATCCCGATCGTGGTTTTCAACCTGCATCACGCCGGCGGCTTTGCCGAAGTGATGCTCGGTCGGGGACTTTTCACCATCATTACCAACGAGGCCTGAACCGTGTCCAAGGATGACATCATCAAGGACGTCCGCCGCCGCATGGACGGCGCGGTCGACGCCCTGAAGCATGAGCTGGCGGGTCTGCGCACCGGCCGCGCCTCGGCCAATCTGCTCGAGCCGGTGCGTGTCGACGCCTATGGCTCCGAGATGACGGTCTCCCAGGTCGCGACCATCAGCGTTCCCGAGCCGCGCATGCTGTCGGTCCAGGTCTGGGATCAGAGCCTTGCCAAGGCGGTCGAGCGGGCGATTCGCGACAGCGGCCTGGGTCTCAACCCGATCGGCGAGGGCGCCGTGATCCGGGTGCCGATTCCGGAGCTGACCGAAGAGCGTCGCCGCGAGATGGGCAAGGTCGCCTCGCGTTACGGCGAGCAGGCCCGTATCTCGGTGCGCAATGTTCGCCGTGATGGCCTCGACAAGCTCAAGAAGCTTGAGAAGGACAGCGAGATCAGCCAGGACGAGTTGCGTGGCGCCTCGGATCGCGTTCAGACCGTGACCGATGAACGCATCAAGCAGATCGACGATCTGGTGGCGGCGAAGGAAAAGGAGATCATGCAGGTCTGAGTCCGGAGCGCGTCCCCTCAGGATGGAGCCGAGCCCCATGGCGCTGGTCTCAGATCCCCCCTTGCGCCACGTCGCGATCATCATGGACGGCAATGGCCGCTGGGCAAAAGCCCGCGGCCTGCCGCGCACCGTCGGTCATTATCGCGGGGCCGAATCGGTCCGTAAGGTGATCGATCGCGCCGTGGAGCACGGGATCGGTTATCTCACCCTGTTCGCCTTCTCGTCCGAAAACTGGAAGCGCCCGCTCGACGAGGTTCGTGACCTCATGGGGTTGCTGCGGTTTTATCTGGACCGGGAAGTCAAACTGCTGATCGATCGGAATGTCCGCCTCAACTTCATTGGCGACCGTTCGCGACTGTCTTCGGACATGCGCGATCTTCTCCATCGGTCTGTGGAACGGACCCGGCATTGTACCGGAATGGTCCTGACCATCGCGATCAGCTATGGCGGGCGGGCTGAGATCCTGGCGGCGGCGCGGGAGCTTGCGGCCGACGCTCTTGCCGGCCGGGTGGATCTGGACGGGTTGGACGAAGAGTCTTTCGGAGCCCGTCTTCAGACCCACGATCTGCCGGACCCGGATCTGATCATCCGGACCAGCGGCGAGCAGAGGATCAGCAATTTTCTGCTCTGGCAGCTGGCCTATGCGGAGATGATCTTCGTTCCGACATTGTGGCCGGATTTCGATGCGGCAGCGCTTGATGCGGCGCTCGCCGAATACAAACGCCGCGAACGTCGCTATGGCGCCGTCTAGCGGGCCCCGACCCTCGTCAGGAGGTGGGGAGGCGGCGTCCCCGGACGCCCGTGCCGAGCGGCGCCGGACGCTGGAGCTGCGTCTGCTGACGACGCTGGTGCTTGGCCCGCCGGTGCTGGCCCTGATCTATCTGGGCGGCGATGTCTTTCATCTCTTTGCCGGCCTGCTGTCGGTGCTTCTGCTGAATGAATGGCGCCGGCTGGTCGATCTGACCGGCATCACCTGGATGGCGGTCGGGCTGGGTCTCGGCGCCGTCCTCGGTGGCGCTGCCTGGATTGCCGGGACCGGGCGCTACGAGGCCGCTTTGCTGATGGTTGCGGTTGCGGCGCTCGCCGCAGCCTTCCTGAAGATCGAAGGTGCGCGGCGGCGCTGGCTGGCGGCGGGTGTGGTCTATGTCGGCCTGCCGGTTCTGGCGCTGATCTGGCTGAGATCCCAGCCGCTCGGACTGGAATGGACCTTCTGGCTGATGCTCGTGGTCTGGGCCACGGATATCGGCGCGTTCGTCTTTGGCCGGGCCATCGGCGGGTTCAGACTTGCCCCGCGCATCAGCCCGAACAAGACCTGGGCCGGTCTGTTCGGCGGCATGTTTTCCGCGTTTGTCATTTCCGTTCTGGTTGCCGTCATCGCCGGTGTGCGCCTGCCCCAGGACCTCGTGGCCATTGGTGCTGCCGGGGCGGCGCTTGCGGTCGTCGAACAGATCGGCGACCTTGTCGAAAGCGGCGTGAAGCGCCATTTCGGCGTGAAGGACAGCGGCCGGCTGCTGCCGGGCCATGGTGGCCTGCTCGACCGGCTCGACGGCCTGTTGTTCGCCGCCCCGGCGCTGGCACTCATGCTGATGGTGACCGGCGGCCTGTTTGCCGAGGGATTATGACCCAACCCTTACAGTCACCTGCGCAGTCTTCCTCCGTATCTGCTGCATCCGGAATGCAGCGGCGGGTTTCGATCCTCGGGGCGACCGGGTCCGTCGGTCGTCAGACCATCGATCTGATCGCCCGTGATCCCGAGCGCTATCCGGTCGAGGCGTTGACCGCCAACGGCAATGTGGAGCAGCTGGCGCGCGATGCCGTTCAGCTGAGGGCGCGGCTGGCAGTGACAGCCGATCCGGCGCGCTATGCCGATCTGAAGGCGCGCCTTGCCGGCACCGGAATTGAGGCAGCGGCCGGTCCCGATGCTTTGATCGAGGCGGCACAGCGCCCGGCGGACTGGGTGATGGCGGCGATCGTGGGCTCCGCCGGGCTGGCGCCGACGCTGGCGGCCGTGCGTCGCGGTGCGCTCGTCGCACTTGCCAACAAGGAATGCCTGGTCTGCGCCGGCGATCTGTTCACCGCTGAAGTGGAACGCCATGGCGCCCGCCTGCTGCCGGCCGACAGCGAGCACAACGCCATCGCCCAGATCCTGGAGCCCGAGCGCCTGCATGTGGTCGAGAAGGTCATTCTGACCGCCTCGGGTGGTCCGTTCCGGAGCTTTACCCTCGATCAGATGCGCCAGGTGACGCCGGAGCAGGCGGTCGCCCATCCCAACTAGTCGATGGGGGCGAAGATCTCGGTCGACAGCGCCTCAATGATGAACAAGGGGCTGGAACTGATCGAGGCGCATCATCTGTTTCCGGTGGGCCTCGACCGTCTCGACGTGCTGGTCCATCCGCAATCGATCATTCACGGACTGGTCCAGTATGCCGACGGATCGGTCCTGGCCCATCTGGGGGCGCCGGACATGCGCACCCCCATCGCCTGGACGCTGGCCTGGCCCGACCGGCGGCCGGCGCCGAGCGACAGGCTTGATCTGGCGCGGATCGCAACGCTCTCGTTCGAAGCGCCGGATGTGACGCGTTTCCCCTGTCTGGCGCTCGCCCGCGACGCCTTGAAATGCGGGGACGGCGCCGCCACAATCCTCAATGCCGCGAACGAGGTGGCTGTGGCGGCCTTCCTTGCCCGACGGATCGGCTTCCTCGACATCGCCGGTGTGGTGGCCGATACGCTGGACACGGAGCCTCGTGGGGCCCCCGGGTCGATCGACGAGGTGATCGCACTCGACGCCGCGGCCCGGCGTCGGGCCACGGCACTTGTGGACGACCGTTGAACGGCCACGCCCACCTATCGGACGACCCTTTGCGTCGGCGGATGCGCCGTTGCACTTCAAGCGGGATCTCACGCTGCAGATGGACCAACTTATCCAATCGCTGAGCTACCCGATCGGCTTCGCCGTCGTGCTCGGCATCGTCGTCTTCGTGCACGAATACGGCCACTACTGGGTGGCGCGGCGCTGTGGGGTAACCGTCGAGACCTTCTCAATCGGGTTTGGCCCCGAGATCTTCGGTTGGACGGCGAAATCCGGAACCCGCTGGAAGGTCTCGCTTCTGCCGCTCGGCGGTTATGTGAAGATGTATGGCGACGCCGATGCCACCAGCGCGGGTGGCAGTGCCGCAGATGATCCTGCGACCGGCAAGGTGTCCTTCCACGGACGCCCGGTGAAGGCGCGTGCCGCCATCGTCGCGGCCGGACCGGTGTTCAACTTCATTTATGCGATCGTGGCTCTGGCTGCGCTCTACATGATCTGGGGGCAACAGACGACACCGGCGGTCATCGGGAATGTTCTGGAGAATAGCCCGGCGGCTGCGGCCGGGCTGGAGCCCGGCGACCGGGTGACCGGCGTCGATGGCCGGCCGGTCGCCCGGTTCGAGGATCTGCAGACCGCAGTGGTCGCCGGCAATGGCAAGCCGGTGACGCTGGAGGTCGATCGCGACGGCCGTGTCATTTCCATGTCACTGACGCCTGAGATGGTGTCGGTCGACGACCGTTTCGGCAACACGCACCAGATGCCGCGGATCGGCATTTCGGCATCGGGCACCGAATGGGTCCGGCAGGGCCCGGTGGAGGCAGTCACCGGTGCCGTGCGCGAGACGGTATCGATCGTCGCGATGACCTTCGGGGCTGTCGGGGAAATGATCGCGGGAACCAGAGGCACGGAAGAACTGGCTGGCGTTATTGGCATCGCTCAGATGTCGGGTGAGGTGGTGCGCATGAGTGTGGCCACCGTCATCTGGTTTACGGCGATGCTGTCGATCAATCTCGGCCTGATCAATCTTTTGCCGGTCCCCTTGCTCGACGGCGGACATCTGGCATTCTATGCAGCCGAGGCGGCGCGAGGTCGTCCGCTGAGCCAGCGGGCGCAAGAATATGGTTTCCGCTTCGGGCTGGTCTTGGTATTGACGTTGATGATCGTAGCGACCTGGAATGATCTCGTCAGGCTCCGGGTTGTCGACTATCTTGCAGGCCTCTTCACCTGACGCATCGCGATGCAGCAGGGGAGGGGACCCGGTGGGAAAGGTCCGACGGGTCGCATGAATTTTTGAGGTCGGCCGGGCGTGATCGCCCGGCCGACGTCTGGCTTGAGGTGGGAGGCCCCGCGTGCCGCGTTCTTGGCTGGCCATGACCATGACGGCGACGATGCTCGCCAGCACGGCAATCGCGCATGCTCAGGCGCCCGTGGCGCCACCGGCCGCCCAGGCGGCCCGGATCGACCGTATCCAGGTGAACGGCAATCAGCGCATCGAGGCGGAGACCATCCGGTCCTACCTGTCCTTGCGGCAGGGGGATCCGGCCGATCCGTCCCTGATTGACGAGAGTCTCAAGACCCTCTACGGCACAGGTCTGTTTGCCGACGTCGCGCTGCGTGTCGAAGGCAATACGCTGGTGGTGGACGTGGTCGAGAACCCGGTCATCAACCGGATCGACTTCGAGGGCAACCGGCGCCTGGAAGACAGCGACCTCGAGAAGGAGGTGCTGCTGCGTCCGCGTACCGTCTACACCCGCACCCGGGTCGCCCAGGATGTCGAGCGTCTGCAGGAGGTCTATCGGCGCAACGGCCGCTATGCCGCCCGGATCGATCCCAAGATCATTCAGCTCGATCAGAACCGTGTCGACCTGATCTTCGAGATCGAAGAAGGTCCGCGGACCGAGGTGCGCAAGATCAGCTTCACCGGCAATGACCGGTTCAGCGACAGCGCGCTTCGCGATGTGGTGCTGACCACCGAGGCACGCTGGTATAACTTCTTCACCTCGAACGACACCTACGACCCGGACCGTCTGAATTACGATCGCGAGCTGCTGCGCCGGTTCTATCTGAAGAACGGTTACGCCGATTTCGTCGTGCAGTCGGCCGTGGCGGAACTGGCGCCCGAGGGCGAAGAGTTCTATGTCACCTTCGTGGTGGAAGAGGGCGAGCGTTACAAGCTGGGCAAGGTCGACGTGCAGACCACCCTGCCGGGGCTGGATACCGCCACGCTCGAGGATGTGGTCGAGACCGAAAGCGACGATTGGTACGACGCGACGAAGGTCGATCGTACCGTTGAGGCGCTGACGACCGAGGTTACCAATCGCGGCTACCCGTTCGTGCGGGTCCAGCCCTCGGTGACCAAGGATCGGGAAACGCACGTCATCAACATCACCTATAATATCGATGAGGGACCGCGCAACTTCATCGAGCGCATCGAGGTGAACGGCAACGCGCGCACGCTCGACGAGGTTATTCGCCGTGAATTCCGCGTGGCGGAAGGCGACCCCTTCAATGCCGAGCGTATCCGCACCTCGCGGGACCGCGTCCGCAATCTCGATTATTTCGACAAGGTCGAGGTGACCACCGAGCCTGGCAGTGACCCCGATAAGACCGTGGTCAAGGTCGATGTCGAAGAGAAGTCCACCGGTGAAATCTCGTTCGGCGTGGGTTACTCGACGGGCTCTGGCCCCTTGGGCGACGTGGGCATCCGCGAACGCAACCTGCTGGGCCGGGGCCAGGATCTGCGGCTGGGCTTCACGATTTCGGGCAACAAGCAGCTGATCGATCTCAGCTTCACCGAACCCTATTTCCTGAATCGCGACGTTGCCGCCGGCTTCGACGTCTTCCGCCGCGAGATCGACCGTGAAGACGAGTCCGGCTATGTGCAGAAGACCACCGGTGGTGCCCTGCGGGCGGACTATTGGCTGACGCCGAGCTTGCGGCACGGCCTGAAGTATACACTGCGCAATGACGAAGTGACGGACGTCAACGAGGACGCGTCCCGCTATATTCGCGAGCAGGAAGGTCAGCGTCTCAGTTCCATCGTCAGTCAGACGTTCACCTACGACAAGCGAGATAGTAAGGTGGATCCGCGGGACGGCTATCTGCTGCGCTTGACACAGGACCTGGCAGGCCTGGGTGGCGACGCAAAGTATGCACGTCATCGTGTGGATGCGGCCTGGTACTACCCGATCACCGATGATGTGGTAGGACTGGTAAGCGGTCAGGTCGGCTATATTCTCGGCCTGGGTGAAGACATTCCCATCAATGATCGCTTTTTCCTGGGGGGTGACAGTCTGCGCGGTTTTGCCACCGCGGGCGTCGGCCCGCGCGACGTGGACGCGGGTGACGCGCTTGGTGGCAATTTCCTCTATTCGGGCACGGTTGAAGTCGGCTTCCCCCTCGGATTGCCCGATGATTATGACGTTCGCGGCCGCGTGTTCAGCGATTTTGGTAGCGTTACCCAGCTCGATGACAGCGGCCCTGAGATCAGAGATGTCAGCTCCATCCGTGCTTCTGTCGGCGTAGGTTTGACCTGGATCTCGCCCTTCGGTCCCATCCGCCTGGACGCTGCCCAGGCGGTTCTCAAGGAAAGCTTCGATGATACCGAGGTTTTCCGCTTCAGCTTCGGAACGAGGTTCTGAACCCATGACTTCCAAGATCGGCCAGCGCCTGCGTGGTGTCGCGCTCGCCGCCGGGCTCGCCCTCACCTCCGCCTCCCTTTTGGCTGCCGGCCCGGCCGCCGCTCAGCAGAAGCCGTTGAGCGTTGCCGTCGTGGACGTGCAGAAGGTGATGGAGGAGACCAGCGCCGCCAAGAGCCTGCAGGAGCAGCTCGGCAAGGTGCGCGCCGGCTTCCGCGATGGTATCGCCAAGGACGAGGAGGCCCTGCGCAAGGAGCAGGAGGACCTCCAGAAGCAGCGCAGCCTGCTGTCGCCCGAGGCCTTCCAGAAGCGTCGCGAGGAGTTCGAACGCAAATACGGTGAGATGCAGAAGGCGGTTGCCGAGCGCCGCCGGTCATTCGACGAGACCAGCGCGCGTGCGCAGATGGCCATCGATCAGGCCTTCCTGCAGGTGCTTGCCAATCTGGCCGAGGAGCGGGGCTATACACTGGTCCTGCCGCGCCAGACCACCATTCTGGTGGACAACAGCCTGGATGTGACCGACGAGATCATCCAGCGCATGAACAAGAGCGTGCCGAAACTGGATCTGCCCAAGGCCCAGGCACCCAAGAAGTGATCGGTCTTTGCGGGTTCCGTTCGGGACCTGCGGACATGATCAGACGATCGGAAGCGGCACCGTGGCGGGAACGTCACGGTGCCGTCTCCAACAGGAGGGATGGGAAAAGCCATGGCTGATCCACGGTTCTTCGAGGTTGCCGGGCCGTTTACGGCGCAGGAGCTGGCCGAGGCGGCGAACGCAGCTCTGGCCGGTCCGGCGCCTGCGGGCCTGCTCAGCGCCGTCGCGCCGATCGATGCTGCCGGCCCCGCCGACGTCACCTTCCTGAACAACCGGTCCTATCTGCCCAGGCTGGCCGAATGTCGGGCGGGGCTGTGCATCCTGTCGCCGGCCGATGCCGAGCGTGCGCCCGCCCATCTGCCCCTGCTGGTGTCACCGGCGCCTTATATGGCCTTCGCACGGGTTTCCCGGCGGTTTCATCCACCGCGCCCCGCCAGCCCGGGAGTTCATCCTCGCGCGGTGGTTGAAGATGGCGTAGAACTGGGAAGCGGCGTCGAGCTCGGCCCCGGTGCGGTGGTGATGACCGGTGCCCGGATCGGCGACGGCAGCATCATCCAGGCCAATGCCGTCATCGATCGGAACACGGTGATCGGTCGCAATTGTGTGATCGGCGCCGGCGCCTATGTCGGCTTCGCCATTCTGGGGGATCGGGTCTACGTCTATACCGGTGTGCGGATCGGCCAGGACGGTTTCGGCTTTGCCAGCGATCCGGCCGTCGGTCATGTCCGTATTCCCCAGGTCGGCCGGGTGGTGATCGGTAATGACGTGGAGATCGGTGCGAATTCGACCATCGACCGTGGCGCCGGACCCGACACGATCATCGGCGACGGCTGCATGATCGACAATCTGGTGACGCTGGGCCACAACGTCCGCCTTGGTCGTGGTTGCGTGATCGTGGCGCAGGTGGGCATTTCCGGCTCTACCGTGCTGGGCGATTTCGTGGTGGCCGGTGGCCAGGTCGGCATCGCCGGCCATCTCAACATCGGCGCCGGCGCCCAGCTGGCGGCGAAGTCAGGGGTCATCACCGACGTGCCGGCCGGGGCGGTGTGGGGCGGCTATCCGGCGGTCCCGGTGCGCGACTGGCATCGTCAGAGTGTGACGCTGGCGAAGCTGATCCGGCGGCGCGACCGGGAGCAGAAATGACATCGGGCAGCCCGACAGCGGGAAACAATCCGCGAGGGCGACTTTTCAGGGGATATCCATCGAGATGAGCGAAACCACCGTGCCTTCTGCAGAACAGTCCGAGGTGATTGAGATCGAGCGGGTCATGGAGATGATTCCGCACCGCTATCCGTTCCTGCTGATCGACAAGGTGGTCGACGTAAAGCCGAACGTGGGCGCGGTCGGCATCAAATGTGTCTCGATGAACGAATACCAGTTTCAGGGTCACTTCCCCGGCGCGCCGATCATGCCGGGCGTGATGATCATCGAAAGCATGGCGCAGACGGCGGCCGTGCTCGTGGTCCGTACCCTCGGCCCTGACAGCGAAGGCAAGCTGGTTTACTTCATGTCGATCGACGAAGCGCGCTTCCGCCGGCCGGTCAAGCCTGGCGACGTCATGCGTGTGAATGTCGAGAAGAAGCAGAGCCGCGGTGCGGTGTGGAAATTTGAGTCGAAGGTGACCGTCGACGACAAGGTGGTGGCCCAGGCCACCTTCGCCGCCATGATCGTCGACCGCGCGTGACGGATGAAACCATGACCGAGGCCATCCAGATCCATCCGAGTGCGGTTGTCGAGGAAGGCGCCCGCATCGGCGCCGGCAGCCGCATCGGTCCGTTCTGCGTCATCGGCCCGCGGGTGGAGATCGGTCCCCAATCCGTGCTCCACAGCCATGTCGTCGTCACGGGCAACACACGCATCGGGGCCCGCTTTCAGGCCTTTCCTTTCGCGGTCATCGGCCACCAGCCCCAGGACCTGAAATATCGGGGGGAAGAGAGCCGGATCGAAATCGGCGACGACGTCGTCGCCCGCGAGCATGTGACCGTCAATCCCGGTACCGAGGGCGGCGGCATGCTGACCTCCATCGGCAACAACGTGCTGCTGATGGTGGGGGCCCATGTCGCCCATGACTGCCATGTCGGCAATCACTGCCTGCTGGTCAACAATGCGACGCTCGGCGGTCATGTCCGGGTCGAGGATCACGCGATCATCGGCGGTCTGTCGGCGGTGCATCAGTGGGTGCGGATCGGCGCCCATGCGATGATCGGCGGTATGTCGGGTGTGGAAGCCGATGTCATCCCCTATGGGACGGTGACCGGTGAGCGTGCCCATCTGGCCGGCCTCAACATCGTCGGCATGAAGCGGCGCGGTTTCAGCCGCGAGGACATGCATGCGGTGCGCGCAGCCTATCGCCGGTTGTTCCTGGCCGATGGCGGCACCCAGGCTGAACGTCTGGCTGCTGTCGAGGCGGAATTCGGTGAAGTGGAGGCCGTGCGCCCGCTGATCGACTTTGTGAAGGCCGAGGCTGACCGGGCCCTGACCCGCCCGCGGGTAAAGGGCGGAGCGGGCGACGCATCGTGACCAGCGAGGCCACGCTCGGCGTTATCGCCGGCGCCGGACGCCTGCCCGAACTGGTGGTGCAGGCTGCCCGCGATGCCGGCCGCGACGTCTTTGTGGTCGTGCTGGAAGGCGCCGGAGATCCGGCACGCTTTGCAGACGTGCCGCACGCCCAGATCCGGATCGGTGCCGCCGGACGGATCATTGCGGCGCTCAAGGCTGCGGGCGTGCGCGACCTCGTGATGGCCGGCGGCGTGAAGCGGCCGTCCTTCGCGACCGTGATGCCCGATGCCAGAGGCGCCAGGCTGTTGGCACGGGTGGCGACGCGGATCGGGCAGGGGGATGACGCCCTGCTGAAGGCCGTGGTGGCCGACCTGGAATCCGAAGGCTTCCGGGTGGTCGGCGCCGACCAGATTGCAGGCGGCCTCGATGCGCCGCCCGGCCTCTGGGGGCGGCATGCGCCGGATGATCAGGCGCGGCTGGACATCCGCCGGGGCCTTGAGGTGGTACAGGCACTTGGGCGTCTCGACATCGGTCAAGCGGTCGTGGTTCAGCAGGGGGTCGTGCTGGGCGTCGAAGCCATCGAAGGAACAGAGGCCCTCATCGCCCGGTGCGGCGCACTGGCGCGTCCGGGGGCGCGGCCGGTTCTGGTGAAAACGGCCAAACCCGACCAGGAACGCCGGGTCGACTGGCCGACCATCGGAACCGACACCATCGATCAGCTTCGGACGGCCGGATTTGCCGGTCTGGCGCTTGGGGCGGGGCGGGTTCTGGTGCTCGACCGTCCGGCGATCATTGCGGCCGCGGACGGCGCGGGCCTGTTCGTCACGGGGGAAATGTCGTGACTGCGACCGAAGGGCCGCTCATCGCTCTTGTTGCCGGCGAAGCCTCGGGCGATCTGATCGGCGCCCGGCTGATCCGGGCGCTGCGCGAGATGACCGGTGGCCGGGTCCGGCTGATGGGTGTCGGTGGCGAAGCCATGGCGGCGGAAGGTTTTCAAAGTCTCTTCCCGATGGAAGAACTCAGCCTGTTTGGCCTGCTGGAGGTTCTGCCACATGTCCGATCGTTGCGGTGGCGTCTGAACCAGACGGCAGAAGCCATTGTAACAGCACGACCCGATGTTGTGGTGACCATCGACAGCCCCGGTTTTAACCGCCGGCTGGCGACGCGTCTGAAGCCACTGGGGCTGACGCTGGTCCATTATGTGGCGCCCACCGTCTGGGCCTGGCGGCCGAAGCGGGCGGAAAAGTTTGCGGCCATCTTCGATCATCTGCTGGCCCTGCTGCCTTTCGAGCCGCCCTGGTTCACCCGGGTCGGTCTGCCCTGCACTTTCGTCGGCCATCCTGCGGTCGAGGATGCCGTCGATGTCGGCGACGGAGCCGGGTTCCGGGCCGCACACGGCATGACGCCCGACGATCTGGTGGTGCTGGCCCTCCCAGGCAGCCGCAAGGGCGAAATCGCCCGGCTGGCGCCGCTGATGGGGGAAGCTCTGGCCAGGCTGGCGCAGCGGCATCCGAAGCTGCGTGTGGTGGTGCCGGCAATCCGGGCGGAGGCGGATCGGGTTCGCGCCATTGCCGCGGGCTGGGCCCTGCCGCAGCCGGCCGTGGTGGTGGCGACCGCGGTCGAGCGCCGCGACGCCTTTGCGGCCGGTGATCTGGCCCTTGCCGCATCGGGCACGGTTACCCTGGAGCTGGCGCGACAGTCGGTGCCCATGGTGGTGGTCTACCGGATCAACCCGCTGACCTACAGCATTGCCCGGCGGCTGGTGACGGTGCGCCATGTCAGCCTGGTCAATCTGGTCATGGATCGCGAGATCGTCCCCGAACTTATCCAGGACAAGGCGACACCCGACGACATGGTCCGGACCCTGACCCCGCTGATCGAGCGTGCAGACCTGCGCGATGCCCAGCGTGCGGATCTTGCGGAAGCGCTCAGCCGGTTGCGGGGGCCCGCCGACGATCCGGCGCGGCCCAGCGCTCGGGCAGCGCGGGTCGTGCTCGACCTTGCCTCACGACGGCTCGAAAGCGCATGAATATATTCAACTAAGTCTCTCGTTTAAAAGAGGCGTTTTATAACCCCCAGGACGGGGACTGGACCGGCGCCGGGTCATCGAGCTGATCGAGGCGATCGAGAACCTCCCGGAAAGTGCTGAGCTGCTCCAGCATCAGCCCCGCGTCCAGTTGCGGCAGAACATCGCCGGTGCGGCAGAGATAGTCGGGGGCGGGGATCAGGGCGAGGGCCGGGATGCCGACCTGAAACAGGGGCTGTCCCTCGCCGAAATGCTGCCGGTTGTGCGGCCGCAGAATGATGGATCTGGTTCTCGTGCGGCCGGACAGGCAATCCTGGTAGAGCCGGGCCATCTGAGTATTGCCGGCATAGACCAGTTCGGGTGCTATCTCGCCGCTCGGCGCAAAGCCCTCCGGACCGTCCTGCCAGTCCATACAGCCCAGATGTTCCAGTGTGATGCCGGCAACGGCCTTCCGATGACCCTCGGCACCATCCCACCAGTCACGGTGGTCTTCGAGCCAGCGTGAGGTGGCCTGCCGATGGCCGATGCCGAATTGGGGGATCTGGAAGTGGCCGGTCGTGAAGACGAAGACCATGCTCCGCCGCGGGGGATGCGGGCGGCTGCGGAAATACCGCGCAAGGGCGATCAGGCCGATCGGGCCGTTCTCTTCGCAGGCATTCGGGCCATCGGTATGGGTGTTGATCACGACCGTCTGCCCCGCCTCGCGGCCCTCAATCACGGTCCAGAGCGTTCGTGAGGTCGCCGGGCGGCGCTCGGCCCTGAGGGTGAGCGTGACCATGCCGCCGGCGTCGGCATGGGCGATCAGGCGGTCGCGGGCCTCGACATCGGCCCAGACGGCAGGGCAGCCCTGATACGGGGTGGTGAAGGGCAGGTACTGGTCGCGGGCATTCTCTGCCGACATGCCCTTCCAGACGCAGACCACACCCAGCACGCCCTGTGCTGCAGCCCGGCGCAGGTCCGGCGCCTTCAGCACGGAGGCGATGACCGCATTGCGGATCCGGCCGGGGAGGCGGAGATCAGCCGGAACAGACATGCGCCGGCGGAACAGCAGCCGGGCCGGGACGGCCGGCATGTCGACCTCAACCAGCGCAATGGCGCCACGGGCTCTGGCGAGGTCCCGCCGGCTGCGGCAACGGACCAGGCGTGCCGTCACTCCGCCATCGGGCGTTTCCCCCGAATAGGGGAAGACGCTGCAGGGAATAGTGCCGCCATCCGGCAGATCGAGGCGCCAGTTCTCGGGCTGCCAGAGATCGAAGACATGGACATCGCTTTCGACAATGAAACCAAAGCCTTGCAACCGATCTGCGATCTGGTCGCTGAAGGCTTCATGCGCGGTACTTCCCGGCAGGCGGGGGCCAAGCGCATCCAGTTCCGTCTGCCAGCGCCAGAGTTCCTCCGCACTGGTCCAGATGGCATCCGCAGCCTGCATCTTCGTCGCATCCTTCTCGTGCCGCCTGGATATGTCGAACCTGTCACGGACCTGGCCCCAGGGCAAGCCGCGGCATCGGATGGTCATGCCGACAAAAAAACCGGCCATCCCGAGGGGATGGCCGGTCCGCATTGACCGCTGATATGCGATCAGAGCGCGGCGTCGATCCGCTTCATGGCGTCCTCGCGGCCAAGCACGCGCAGTACCTCGAAGATCGGGGGCGAGACGGTGGTGCCGGTCAGGGCCGCCCGGAGCGGCTGGGCGACCGCTCCCAGCTTCAGGCCGGTCTCTTCGGCATGGGCGCGGGCGATGTCCTCGAGAACCGCATCTTCCCAGGCGGTGGCTGCTTCGAGCTTGGGCTTCAGCGCCGTCAGCAGGTCGCGACCGCCGCTATCGAGGATCTTGGCGGCCTTGTCCGTGAAGCTGAACGGCGGCTCCACCGTGTAAAAGGCTGCAGACTCAGCCAGTTCAATCAAGGTCTTCGCGCGCTCTTTCAGCCCTGCCATACCGGCAAGCAGGCGGGCGCGACCGGTTCCGTCCACGGTTTTGCCCGTGCTCGCTTCGATGAACGGCACGACCAGGTCGACGAGGCGGGCATCCTCGGCAGTGCGCAGGTAGTGGTAGTTCAGGTTGGTCAGCCGGGCCATGTCGAAACGCGCGGCACTCCGGCCGATCGCCGGCAGGTCGAACCATTCGATTGCCTGAGCGTCGGAGATGATCTCGTCATCGCCATGCGACCAGCCCAGACGCAGCAGGTAGTTCCGGACCGCCTCGGGCAGCAGGCCCATGTCGCGATAGGCATCGACCCCCAGCGCGCCGTGGCGCTTGGACAGTTTGGCGCCGTCCGGGCCGTGGATCAGCGGGATATGGGCGAAGGTCGGCGTCGGCCAGTCATTCGCCTGATAGATCAGGCTCTGGCGTGCGGTATTGGTCAGGTGGTCGTCGCCGCGGATCACATGGGTGATGCCCATGTCGTGATCGTCGACCACCACCGCCAGCATGTAGGTGGGGGTACCGTCGCCGCGCAGCAGTACCAGATCGTCGAGCTGATCGTTCGAGAACCGGACCGTGCCCTGCACCTGATCGTCGACCACGGTCTCGCCTTCCGACGGCGCAAGCAGGCGCACCACCGGCTTCACGCCGGCCGGAACGGTCGCCGGGTCGCGGTGGCGGCAGCGGCCGTCATAGCGCACCGGCTTGCCGGCCGCACGCTGTTCGGCGCGCTGGGCTTCCAGTTCTTCGGGCATGCACCAGCAGTGATAGGCACGGCCGCGCGTCAGCATGTCGCGGGCAACCTCGGCGTGACGCTCGGCGCGCGCGAACTGATAGGTCTCCGGGGCATCCCAATCGAGGCCCAGCCACTTCAGACCATCAAGGATCGCGTCGATCGCCTCTTTGGTCGAACGCTGTCGATCGGTATCCTCGATCCGGAGTAGAAATTGTCCGCCGGTATGACGCGCATACAGCCAATTGAACAGCGCGGTGCGTGCGCCGCCGATATGGAGGAAGCCGGTGGGCGAGGGGGCGAATCGGGTGACGACGGTCATGGAACACGGCTTTCGAATGGGCGCCGCGGCGGGCACGGCGAGTGGCCCTCTGATTAGCACGAAAAATCCGCGGGTGCAGCCCCGGGCTTGGCGTCTTCGGCAGCAGATAGCGGGGATGGCATGAGCCTGGTGGACGAGATCGGGGAGGAGCCGGTTGCAGACCGCCGCCGTCGCAGCCTCGGTGGGCCGATCCTTCGTGCCTTCATCGCCGAGCAGGATCGATGGCGGCTGTGGAGTGCGGTCTTCTTCGCAATCGGCTGCGGAGGCTATTTCGGCCTCGCGACGGAACCGCCCGTCTGGCTGGGGGCGGTGCTCACGCTCGGCGCGCTCGGCCTCGGCATCGCGCTCCGGTCACGACTGCCCTGGGTCGCTCTGGCGCTCTTTGCCTGTGCCTGGACGGCGGCGGGGTTCTGGTCGGCGGTCACGGGAACGCGACTGGTCGATGCCCCGATGCTGATGCGCCCGGTTCAGGGGGAGGTGACCGGCCGTGTGCTGGCGGTGGAGCCCGATGGTCGCGGTGGCGGGCGGCTTCTGATCGTTCCGACGGCGATCGACCGCGTTGCGGCAGAAGATCTGCCGGCACGGGTCCGGATCACCGTCCGGCAGGGACCCGTGCCCCGTCCGGGGGATGGGGTCCGGCTGCGCGCCAGCCTGTCACCCCCCTCGCTGCCCGTGGTGCCCGGCGGTCATGACTTTGCCCGAAGCGCTTTTTTTCAGCGGCTTGGCGGCATTGGTTTTGCCTATGCGCAACCTGATATCGTGCCGGCCCCGGAGCCGTCGGAAATCCTGCAGACGGCGCGCGAAGCCGTGGAGCGGCTGCGCCTCGATCTGGATGCCGTCATACGTGGGGCGGCACCTGGCGAGGGCGGTGCAGTGCTCTCGGCCATGGTGACGGGGCTGAGAGGGGCGATCGGCGATGAGGCGGAAGCAGCGATGCGCGACAGCGGCCTCGCCCATCTGATCTCGATTTCCGGCCTGCATATGACGATGGTCGCGGGGCTGATCTTCGGCGCCGTCCGGCTGGTCATGGCCTTCCTGCCCCGCATTTCGGATCGCTGGCCGGGACGGAAGATTGCCGCCGTGGCGGCCCTGCTTGGGGCGGCCGCCTATCTCGCCGTCGGCGGCTTTGCGGTGCCCACGCAACGCGCCTTCGTGATGACCGCGCTGGGCCTGCTCGCCATCCTGACCGACCGGCCGGTGCTGTCGCTGCCGCTGGTGGCGAGTTCGGCGATCGTCGTGCTGGTGCTGCAGCCGGCGGCCCTGACCGGTCCCAGCTTCCAGATGAGTTTTGCGGCGGTCATTGCTCTGATCGCACTCTATGAAAGCCCGACCATCCGGCGCCTTGCCGGTCTCGACGCCGGCACGAGGCGCGGTCTGCCCATGCGGGCGGCAACATGGATCTTCGGCCTGCTCGCGACATCGATGATCGCCGGCGCTGCGACAGCGCCTTACGCCGCCTATGCCTTCGGGCGGGCGAGCGGCTATGGGTTGGTTTCGAACCTGGTTGCCGTGCCCGTCACCGGCTTCTGGATCATGCCTGTCGCATTGACCGGAAGCCTGCTCAGTCTCGTTTCGGAAAGCGCGGCCGGCATCTGCTTTGCGCTCGCAGCACGGGGCATGGAGCTGGTGATCGCAACCGCGACCACCGTTGCCGGCTGGCCGGGGGCGGTGGTGCCGGTCGCAGGGTTCGGCGTGACGGCCCTGTTGTTGATGACCTTCGGCGGGCTGTGGCTGGTGATCTGGCGACGGGCCTGGCGCTGGGCGGGGTTGGTGGCCATTGCGCTCGGAATGCTGCTGGCGGCCCGGCCGGTGCTGCCGGACCTGTTCCTGTCCGGGGATGGGCGGAGCATGGCGCTGCGCGGGCCGGACGGTGCTCTTTACGCGATGACACCGGAACGCGACCGCTTCGTGCTGGATCAGTGGGCGGAAAAGCTGGGGACGCTCACAATCCGCGACATGACCGAAGCCGTTGCATGTGACGGTGGGGATCTGTGCCGGCTTGAACGCGCGGGGCTTCGTATCGTCCTGGTCCGTGGACGCGAACGTCTGGCAGAAGCCTGCGCCCATGCCGACCTCGTGCTCGCCGGGGCCGATCCCCGTCGCGATGCCCCCTATATCAGGCGACCGGATGGTTGCGCTGCGACCACGCTGATTGAACGTACGGGCCGCAACTTCGGTGGTGCCGCCGTGACGGTCCGTCTCGACGAGGCAGGACCGGTGATCGAGGGGGTTGTGGGGCCGCGCGGAGACCGGCCCTGGACACGGTGAGCATCTGCTCCCGGATGCTTCTTCCGACAGGAAACCGCCGCCCGCAGAGGTGCGGGCGGCGGTTTTCCCAGGTTCGGAACGCGATCAGGCGTAGCGGCGGAAGAGGGCGATCAGTTGCCCCTGCACTTTCACCTGGTCCGGTCGGTAGATTCGGGTTTCGTAGTGCTGGTTCGCGGGCTCCAGCGCCACCGACTGACCCCGTCGGCGCAGACGCTTCAGCGTTGCCTCGCCGCCATCGATCAGCGCGACGACGATGGTACCGTTGTCGGCGGTATCGGTGCGGCGGATGATGACGGTGTCGCCGTTCATAATACCGGCTTCGATCATCGAATCGCCTTCGACCTCGAGCGCAAAATACTCAGATCCGGCCGGAATCATGGTCGCCGGCACCTCGACGGTCCGGTCCCCGTCGGACAGCGCCTCAATGGGGGTACCGGCGGCGATCTTGCCGTAAAGCGGCAGCACCACATTGCCGTTGTCGTCCGAACGACCGGTGCGCGGCGGCGCATTCAACGGCGGTCGGGTCAGGCTGCGAAAGCGCTGGGGCTGAAGCTGAGGGTCCTGCGCGGCGACGGGCGCCCGCCCGGTGCCGATTTCAACCAGACGCGGCCCGCGCGGCGCCACGGGTGGGGGGACGAAGGGATTGGCCGAGGCCAGACTGGCCGGTGCCGTAGAGGGGCTGTCGCCCTGGCTCTGCCCCGGCATCTGGAACGCCCCGCCATCCGGCAGGCGGATGACTTCGATCGCCCGGGCACGATGGGCCAGCCTGCGGATGAACCCGCGCTCTTCAAGCCCAAGGATAAGGCGATGGATGCCTGACTTGGACTTAAGGTCGAGCGCGTCCTTCATCTCTTCGAAAGACGGCGCCACCCCCGTGGCCCGCACCCGGTCCAGGATGAACCGCAGCAATTCGTGCTGCTTGCGTGTGAGCACCCGCGCCTCCCGGTTATCGCGCAGCAAAAACCGGCCCCGACCGGTCTTTGAACCGCAGACTGCTTGAACGAGACTGTTGTCGCACAGAACAAAGGCGCAACATCAATTTCAGGCTACGCCTGTCATCGCCACGCGTCAAGACGCTTGTCGTCTGTTCGTTTCAGTCTTGTTCGCACCTGTTCGCGAAAATGCAACATATGAGAGTTTGTAAATGAAGGCTATTCCAGCAGGAGGTGTGAATCCTCAGATCAGTCGAGCCGGTCGAGACGGAGAATGTCGACGAGCTCTCCGGGTTCGGCCGCGGGGGCATGGGGGCGGCGGAGAATCAGGGCATCTGCATCGGCCAGTGCCGACAGAAGCGAGCTGTCCTGATCACGAACCGGCAGCACCGTTTCAGCGCCATCGCCATCACGCAGAAGCCGTGCCCGCATATAGTGTTGACGCATGGCATTGGCTGCAACCGGCGCCGCCAGGGGCAGCCGTTCCGAGGCGGCATCGCGTGGCTGGCGCCCCGACAGCCGGTCGATGAGCGGCAGGGCGAAGAGCAGGCTGCAGACATAGGCCGAAACGGGATTGCCCGGCAGGCCCAGCACCGGCATGCCGCCCAGTCGTCCGTACATCAACGGCTTGCCCGGACGCATGGCGATCTTCCAGAAGTCGATCTCTGCCCCCGCAGCCAGCAGCGCAGCCTGAACGAGGTCGTGATCACCCACCGACGCGCCGCCGATGGTGACCAGAAGATCGGCGCCCCGCGCGGTGGCGATCTGGGCATCGATCCGGTCGCGCGCGTCAGGGGCGATGCCCAGATCGACGACATCGGCGCCGGCATCGGCAAAAAGTGCGGTGAGGCAGGGGCTGACGGCGTCGACGATCGCATCGGGCCCGAGCGGCTCCCCCGGCCGGGCCAGTTCGTCGCCGGTGGCAAGGATCGCCACGCGCGGACGCCTGTGCACAGGCAGCCAGGGATGCCCCATGGCGGCGGCAAGGGCGATCGCCCGTGCTTCCAGTCCTCTGCCGGCCTGAAGACCCACGGCACCGGTCTGGAAGTCGATGCCGGCCGGCCGGATATTGTCCCCGGCCTCCGCGTCCGCACGCTCCCCGGTTATCTCGACGGCAGCAGGGGCGCCGCTGTCGTGATGGCCGGTCACCCTGGTATCCTCCTGGATCACCACCAGATCGGCCCCCGGAGGAACCGGTGCGCCGGTGAAGATCCGGACCGCCTCGCCGGGTCCGACATCGCCGCCGAAGCCCTCGCCCGCGCGGGCTTCGCCGATGACCCGGAAGGTTCGGTGCCCATGGCCAAGATCAGCACTGCGCAGCGCCCACCCATCCATCGCCGACATGGCCTGCGGCGGCTGGGTACGACGGGCGGTGACATCGCGTGCGAGCACCCGGCCACGGGCGAGCCCCAGCGGCACCGTTTCGGCGCCGAGCGGCGTTGCGTCTGCAAGGATGCGGGCGCGGGCGTCGTCGACGGTGAGCATGATGTCGGGCTCCCGGTGCGTGAAGAGGGGCGTGTCGATCAGCCGGCGTCGTCCGAAGTGGCCGCCTGCCAGTGCCCCGACCGGCCGCCACGCTTTTCGATCAGGCGGACGGCTTCGATGGTCATGCCGCGATCGATCGCCTTCAGCATATCGTAGACCGTGAGGCTTGCGACACTTGCGGCGGTCAGGGCTTCCATCTCGACGCCGGTGCGCGCCGTGACCTTGGCGGTGGCACGGATGACCAGACCGGGCAGGGCGTCATCCGCCTCCAGGTCGAGCGTCACCGACTGCAGCGGCAGCGGATGGCAAAGAGGGATCAGGTCGGCGGTGCGCTTGGCACCCATGATGCCCGCAAGGCGGGCGATGGCGATGACGTCGCCCTTCTTCGCATCCCCCCGCTTCACCACGGCCAGCGTCTCCGGTGCCATGCGCACCCGCGCTTCGGCCACGGCCACGCGCTCGGTCACATCCTTGGCCGATACGTCGACCATGACCGCGGCACCGCTCTCGTCGAAATGGGTGAGGCCGGATGTCATCGCCGTCACTCCGCAGCAGCCGGCGCCCGCGCCGACAGCAGATGGCGGGTCGCCACCTCGACGTCGTTCTGTCGCATCAGGCTTTCGCCGACCAGGAAGCGGAACATGCCATGCCCCATCATCCGCGTGAGCGCCTCGGGGCCGTCGAGCCCGCTTTCGCAGACCAGTTCCCGATCGGCGGGCACCGCGGCCGCAAGCTCGATCGATGTCTGAAGATCGACCACCAGGGTCTTGAGATTACGGTTATTGATGCCGAGAAGCGGGCTCTTCAGTCGAAGGGCACGATCGAGTTCCGGGCGATCGTGAACCTCGATCAGCACATCCATGCCAAGCTCGAACGCCGCTGCTTCAAGCTCTGCCGCCTGACCATCGTCAAGTGCCGCCATGATCAGCAGGATGCAGTCGGCACCGAGCGCCCGCGCCTCCACCACCTGATAGGGGTCGAGCATGAAATCCTTGCGCAGCACCGGCAGATCGACCGCGCCACGCGCCGCGACCAGATAGGCATCCTCACCCTGGAAATAGGGCGTGTCGGTCAGCACCGACAGGCAGGCCGCCCCCGCCGCGGCATAGGCGCGGGCAAGCGACGCGGGGTCGAAATCGGCGCGGATCAGCCCCTTGGAGGGCGAGGCCTTCTTGACCTCGGCGATCAGGGCCGGAAGGCCCTGCACCGTTCTGGTGGCCAGAGCCTTGCGAAAGCCGCGCGGCGCCGAGGCTTCGCCGAGCCGGGCCTCAAGTGCCGCAAGCGGCGTCCCGGCCTTCTTGCGGGCGATGTGGTCGCGCTTGTCGGCGCAGATCCGGGTGAGGGTATCGCCGGCCATGTCTTCAGCCCTCCCGGCCGTTGGTGATCGCGATGACCCGGTCCAGAACCGCCTTGGCGCGGCCCTGATCCAGGGCGTCGCGGGCCATGGCGATGCCCTGGCCGACATCGCCGGCAACGCCGGCCACCAGCAGGGCGGCCCCGGCATTCAGCAGGGCGATGTCGCGGAGCGCGCCGGGCGTGCCGTCCAGCATCGCCAGGATCGCCGCGGCATTGGTCTGGGCGTCACCGCCCTTCAGCGCCTCTGCCGGATGCCGGGTGAGACCGAACATCTCGGGCGAGACCGTGAAACTGGTGACCTTGCCGTCCTTCAGCTCCGACACAGCGGTCTCGTCGGTGACCGTGATCTCGTCGAGCCCGTCGCGACCATGGACCACCCAGGCGCGTTCCGAGCCCAGATTGCGCAGCACCTGAGCGACCGGCTCCACCCAGCGCTCGGCGAAGACGCCGATCAACTGGCGTGTGGCGCCCGCCGGATTGGCGAGGGGGCCCAGCAGATTAAAGATGGTGCGCGTGCCCAGCTCCACCCGGGGGCCGGCGACGTTCAACATGGCGGCGTGGTGGCGCGGCGCCATCAGGAAGCAGAAACCGGCATCGCGTCCCGCGCGTTCCACCCGCTCCAGATCGGCCTCGATATTGAGCCCCAGCGCCTTGAGCACGTCGGCAGAGCCGGATTTGGAGGAGAGCGCACGGTTGCCATGCTTGGCCACCGGCACGCCGCAGGCCGCCACGATCAGTGCGGCGGCGGTCGAGATGTTGTAGGTGCCGCGCGCATCGCCGCCGGTACCGCAGGTGTCGATCGCGCCGGCCGGCACCCGGACGGTGGTGGCCTTGGCCCGCATCCCCTCGGCGCCCGCGGTGATTTCCTCGACCGTCTCGCCGCGCACGCGGAGTGCCATCAGGAAACCGCCGATCTGCGCCGGCGTCGCCTCGCCGCCCATCATCAGCCGGAAAGCCTGGCGGGCTTCCTCGCGGGTCAGGGCATGGCCGTCGGCGGCACGGGCAATCAGCGCCCGGAAATCCGGGCTGGTGGTGTCGGAAGTCATGCGGTCTCCGTCGCGCGTGCGGTCCCGGAGGTGCGGACCGTCTTCAGGAAATTGCCGATCAGCTCGTGACCGTGGGCGGATGCGATGCTTTCGGGATGGAACTGCACGCCGTGGATCGGCAGTTCACGATGCGACAGCCCCATGATGATGCCGTCGTCATCCTCGGCGGTCACCACCAGCGCGGCCGGCAGGCTTGCGCGCTCTACGACCAGCGAGTGGTAACGGGTCACGGGGAAGGTCTCGGGCAGGCCGTCGAACAGCGGACCGCCATGATGGTGGATGGCGGTCACCTTGCCATGCATCGGCTTCGGCCCGCGCACCACATGACCGCCGAAGGCCTGGCCGATGGTCTGGTGACCCAGGCAGACGCCGAGCAGCGGCGTGCCGGTTCGGGCGGCTGCCGCGACCATGTCGAGACAGATACCGGCGCGATCGGGATCGCAGGGGCCGGGCGAGAGCAGAATGCCGTCGGGCCGACGCGCCATGGCCTCGTCTGCGGTCATCTGGTCGTTGCGCACCACCTCGACCTCCGCCCCCGCCTCGCCCAGATAATGGACCAGGTTCCAGGTGAAGCTGTCGTAATTGTCCACCATCAGGATCTTCGGGGTCGGCAGGATCATCGGGGTCGGGGTCCTCGCGCACGGAAGAATACCGGCCCATACAGGGCCGCCGGAGGCACAGGAAACCCCCTGCATCCGCTGTCGTCAAGCCGCGGGATGCGGCCGTAGCACCGGCCGGTTGCCGGAACGCCGCGACAGGCGGTCGCAATCGGTGAGGGGGTACTTGACCTTCCAGCGACTGGAAGGTGCAGACTAGGCCGTGAAGGGATGCTCCATCCGATGCCGCCCGTCGGCGTCACCCCCGCGGCGCATCCGAGAGAGGGTTGCGAAATGGATACGATCACGGCCGCGCAACAGGGCCCCGGAGACAACGCCGTCGAACGCCGTATCGCCGTGGAGGGCATGACCTGCGGCACCTGCGTCACCCGGGTGGGGCGGGCGCTGAAGCGGGTCGAAGGGGTCCGGGATGCGGAGGTCAGCCTCGCCACCCACGAGGCGCTGGTGACGCTGGAGCCGGGCGTCACCGACGAGCGTCTGATCCAGGCACTCACCCGCGCCGGCTATGAGGGTGACATCATTCCCGAAGCCGCCGAGGATGGCGGCCTGGGTGTCGACCCCCGCGAGGCGCGCGAGGCGCAGGAGCTGGCCGAGAGCCGCCGCATGGGCATCGAGGTCGTGATCGGCGCTCTGCTCGCCCTGCCGCTGGTCGGCCAGATGGTCTGGACCCAGTTCGGCATCGGCCCGCTGCCGGGCTGGGCGCAGCTGGCGCTGGCCGTGCCGGTACAGCTCGGCCTGGGCCGGCGGTTCCTGAAACCCGCCTGGGGCGCGCTGCGCGCCGGGGTGGGGAACATGGATCTTCTGGTCGTGCTCGGCACCTGGGCGGCCTTCGGTCTCAGCCTTTATCTGTGGGTGGTTCATGGCCAGGTCCATCATCTTTATTTCGAGGCGGCGGCCGCGGTGATCGTGCTGGTCCTGTTCGGCCGCTGGATGGAGGGCAGGGCACGTCGTGCCACCGGCGCCGCAATCCGGGCCCTGGCGGCGCTCAGGCCCGACACCGCGTTGCGTCGCACGCCGGACGGAAACGACATCGAGGTCGCCGTGACCGCACTCCGGCCCGGCGACGTATTGTCGATCCGGCCGGGCGAGCGTATCGCAGCAGACGCCCGTGTGATCGAAGGCGAGGGGGCCGCCGACGAATCCATGCTGACCGGGGAAAGCCTGCCGGTCACGAAGCGTGCCGGCGACACGCTGTCGGCCGGCACGGTGAATGGCCCCGATCCCCTGCTTGCCCGCATCGTCCGGGTCGGCCGCGATACCACCCTCGCCCAGGTGGTGCGGATGGTGGAACACGCCCAGGCGACGCGCGCACCGGTCCAGGCGCTGGTCGACCGGGTAAGCGCGGTCTTCGTGCCGGCGGGGATCCTGATCGCACTTGCCACCTTCGCCGGCTGGGTGGCGACCGGCACGCCCTGGCCCGAGGCGATCATTCACGCCGTGACCGTGCTCGTCATCGCCTGCCCCTGCGCCATGGGCCTCGCCACACCGGCCGCGATCGTGGCCGGGACGGGGGCGGCGGCGAAGGCCGGCATCCTGGTGCGGTCGCCCGCAGCCTTCGATCACGGGGTCGGCATCGACCTCGCCCTGATCGACAAGACCGGCACGCTGACCGAGGGGCGGCCGCGGCTGCTGCGGATGATCGGTGCGACCGGCACGGCGCTCGCCCGCGCCGCCGGCCTGCAGCAGGCGAGCGAACATCCGCTTGCCCGTGCGATCCGCGCTGCGGCGGAGGCGGAGGATGTGGCGCCGGTCGAGGTTGGCCAGCGGCGCAACCGCCCCGGTGCCGGCGTCGAAGGTGTGATCGCCGGGCTGCCCCACAGGCTGGGCTCACGACGCTTCATGACCGAGGCCGGGGTGGAGATCCCGGCGGAGCTGAGGGCGGAGGCCGATGCAGCGGAGGCCGAAGGCGCGACGGTCGTCTGGCTGGCGGCGGTGCCGGAAGCCGGGGAACCGGACCTCCTCGGCGGTTTCGTGCTCGCGGATGCTCCCCGATCCGATGCCGCGGCGGCGGTGAAAGCGCTCGGCGATCGCGGCATCACCGTGAAGATGCTGAGCGGCGATGCCCCGGCGACCGCGCAGGCGGTGGCGGCACGGCTGGGCATCAGCGAGGCGGTCGGCGGCGCCGATCCGGCCCGCAAGGCAGCCGTAGTGGCCGAGGCGAGGGCGGCCGGCCGGCGGGTGATGATGGTCGGCGACGGTGTGAACGATGCGCCGGCCCTGGCCGGGGCGGATCTGTCGGTCGCGATCGGCGGCGGCACCGATGTGGCGATGGCTGCGGCCGATGTCACCCTGATGCGACAGAGCCCGTCCCTCTTGCCTGCGACCCTCGACATCTGTCGGGCGACCCGGGCGAAGATCCGCCAGAATCTGGTCTGGGCCTTCGGCTACAATGTGATCGGCATTCCGCTTGCCGCGCTGGGCATTCTGGATCCGGTGTTTGCGGGGGCGGCGATGGCGGCAAGTTCCGTGAGCGTGCTCGGTAATGCCCTGCTGCTGGCCCGCTGGCGGCCGGCCGGGATGAGGGAGCGCGCCGCATGACCGGCCTGACCATCGGTGCGCTCGCCGAGGCTGCGGGAACCAATCCCAAGACCGTGCGCTATTACGAGGAGATCGGGCTGCTGCCGAAGCCGGCGCGGGCCGCCAATGGTTATCGCGATTATCCGGCGACGACACTCGATCGGCTGCGGTTCGTACTGCGCGCCAGGCATCTGGGCTTCCCGGTCGAGGATGTCCGCGACCTGCTGGCACTCTGGGATGATCGTGGACGGGCCAGCCGTGACGTCCGCCAGCTGGCGGAGGCCCGGATCAATGAGATCGACCGCCGGATGGCCGAACTCCGGAGCATGCGGCGCACCCTTGCCCATCTGGTCGCAAACTGCCATGGCGACGGTCGTCCGGATTGCCCGATCCTGGACGATCTGGCCGAGCATGACGGGCAGGATATGGCGGCCGGTCATGACGTGCAGGCCCATCGGCAGCGGCCGGACGATGGGCTATAGTGCGCCCGCCGGCCGCGGGTCGGCCCAGGACCAGAGTGATTACGGACCAGACGCATGAGCAAGGGCGAGGACGGACGCCGCGACGGCGGCGCCGGCCGAAAGGGTGGCGGCACCCGCAAGGGCAGCGACGAAACCGGCACGGCCGGCCGCAAGCCGGCTGGCGGAAGCAGGCCGCGCAGTGGCGCCACTGGCGCGTCCAAGGCGGGGGCGTCAAAGGCGTCGGCGTCGAAGGCGGCTGGGGCGAAGGCCGGCGCGGCCAAGGGCGCCACATCCAGGGCGGCGGCATCCCGCAAGCCCGCATCTGGCGGCACAGCGCGCAGCCTGCGTGGGCCGGTCCGGGCTTCCGGGGCTGACGGTCCCGGGTTTCTTGCTCGTTTCGGTTCGGCTTTGCTCGCCCGGCGGCGTTTCCTGGGCTATGGGCTGGTCGGCATCGCCCTGTTGGTGGTCGCAGGCGCCGTGATCGGGTCGCTGATCAAGCCCGCGCGCTATGAACAGGTCGCCCGGCCGACCCTGCCTGCCGGTGCAGCCGTGACCGAGCCTGCCCGACCCCAGGCCCCGGAGACCCCGGCCGCAGCGCCCGACGCACCACGGAAGGAATGGACGCCGGATCTGGCCGGCAGCGGCGATACGATCACAGGCGCGGATGCAAGCCGTGAGTCGCAGCCCCAGGCCGCCGCGGCCAAGCCGCCCGCGCCAGCAGCAAAGCCTGACCCGCAGCCGACAGTGCCGAAAGCCGCGCCTGCGAAGCCGGCCGAGGCGCCGGCTGCCGTTGCAACAGCTGAACGGGCGCCGCAGCAATTGGCGGCGATTCAACCGCCGGTGCCGGATGCCATCCGGCCGCCGGCGGACGGCAAGCCCGCCTGGCAGCGTTATGCGATGCCGGCACCGGTGGCACCCAAGGGGCCGCGAATCGCCATCGTCATCGACGATATGGGGGTCAACAAGCCGCAGACCGCAGCCGCCATCGGCCTGCCGTCGCCGATCACATTCGCCTTCCTGCCCTATGCCCAGGATGTTGCCGGGCAGGCGGCCAAGGCGCGGGCAGCAGGGCACGAGTTGATCGTGCATATGCCGATGCAGCCGCAGGGGCCGGCCGATCCGGGGCCGGGCGCCCTGAATCCGGCGCTGCCGGTGGCCGAAAACGTCAAGCGGCTGAAGCACAATCTGGAGGCCTTCGGCGCCTATGTCGGGATCAACAACCACATGGGCAGCCGGGCGACCGAAGACACGCCGCTGATGGCGGCGGTGATGGCCGAGTTGAAGGCGCGCGGGCTGATGTTCCTGGACAGCCGGACGACCGCGAAATCCGTGGGGTCGAAGGCGGCCATTTCGGCCGGCATCCCGAATGTTCAGCGCGATATCTTTCTGGACCACGAGATCGATGAGCGCAAGATCGCGGCGCAGCTCGACCGGCTGGAAGTGATCGCCCGGCGCCACGGGGCTGCGATCGCCATCGGCCACCCGCATCCCGAGACCCTGAAGGTTCTGAACCGCTGGCTGCCGGCGGCCCGGGCGCGGGGCATCGTTTTCGTGCCGTTGACTGCGCTGGTCGCAGTCCCCGGCGCCAGTGAACCGGCCGGTCCCCGCGCCGCGTCGGACGAGGCGGCCCCCGCACGGGCCGAGGAAGGCCCGGTCTTTGCCGACGGGCCGGCAGTGAAGGAGTGACGGACATGACCACCCAGACCTATCGTGTCGAGGGCATGACCTGCGACGGCTGCGCAAAGGCGGTCCGCCGCGCCCTGGGCACCCGCCTGCCCGAGGCTGAGATCGAGATCGACCGGCCGGCCGGCCTGGTCACGATCGCCGGCGCCCATGACGAAGCCGTGGTGCGCGAGGCGATCGACGATGCCGGCTATGACTTCGGTGGCAAGGCGGCCTGATGGCGCTCTAGGGTCGCCGCAGGCGGTAGAACACATGGCGGGCGAGGGGATGGTCCGGAGCAAGGCGCGGGTGATCGAAATCCAGCGCCGGATCCGGAACCATGCCCAGTCGCCGCATCACCGCCTGCGAGCGCTGGTTGGACGCGGCCGTGTAGGCCACGACCTCGTCAAGGCCCAGGGTTTCGAAGGCAAAGCCGCTTGCCGCCCGTGCGGCCTCGGTCGCAAACCCCTGTCCCCACAGGGCTGGGGAGAGGGTCCAGCCCAGCTCGATGGCCGGCGTGAAGGCCGTCTCGAAGGGGATCGGCCGCAGGCCGCCAAAACCCGCGAAATGCCCTGAGCGCCGGTCTTCCATCGCGAAGAAGCCCCAGCCGCGCCCGGCGATCTCCGCCGCCATCCGCTGCGCGAAGGCACGGGCCTGGTCTTCGGTGAGCGTGCCGCCGAGCGTCTCGCCCACCCGCACATCCCCGCGGAGAGCGGCAACGGGCGCCAGGTCGCCCTGCTGCCACTGGCGCAAGATCAGACGGTCGGTTTCGATCCGGACCGACGGTACTTCTGGCGGAACCAGAGGATCGGTCGCGGATGCCGTCATCGGGCGAGGCCCCCCGCATAGCGCCAGGCTTCGCCGGCAGCGCGGATCAGGGCCCGGGCCTTGGCGCGGGTTTCCTCGTATTCGGAGGTCGGGTCGCTGTCGGCGACCACGCCGGCGCCGGCCTGGACGTGCAGTTCGCCATCCTTGATCACCGCGGTGCGTAGCACGATGCAGCTGTCCATGGCACCGCCGGCCGAGAAATAGCCGACACCGCCGCCATAGACGCCGCGGCGGTCGGGTTCCAGCTCGTTGATGATCTCCATCGCCCGCACCTTGGGGGCACCCGAAACCGTGCCGGCCGGGAAGCCGCCGATCAGGGCATCCAGTGCATCATGACGATCGGCAAGCCGGCCCTCGACGTTGGAGACCAGATGCATCACCGCGCTGTAGCGCTCGATGATCATGTTCTCGGTGACCTTGACCGTGCCGATTTCGGCGAAGCGGCCGACATCGTTGCGGGCCAGATCGAGCAGCATCAGATGCTCGGCTACCTCTTTCGGGTCGGCCGCCAGCTCTTCGGCCAGCGCCTGATCTTCCGGGGCATCCTTGCCGCGCCGACGGGTGCCGGCGATCGGGCGCACGGTGATCACGTCATCGCGCACCCGGACCAGGATTTCGGGGCTGGAACCCGCCACCTGAAAGCTGCCGAAATCCAGATAGAACAGGAAGGGCGAGGGGTTCTGGCGGCGCAGCGACCGGTAGAAGGCGAAGGGCGGCAACCGGAAGGGCAGGGTGAAGCGCTGCGAGGGCACGATCTGGAAGGCGTCGCCGGCCAGGATGTAGTCCTTGGCGGTGCGGACCATCTCTTCGAAGCGCGCCTGACCGACATTGGAGCGCGGCTCTCCGGTCTGGCCAAGATCGGCCGCCGAGGGCGCAAGACCGACCGGCAGGCCGCGGCCCAGATCCGCCACCACATCCATCAGCCGTTCCCGCGCCAGCCGCCAGGCCATGGCGGCATCGCATCCTGCAGCCGGGCGGACGGGCGTCACCAGGGTGACGGTGCTGTCGACCGCATCGAAGATCGCCATCACGGTGGGGCGCGTGAACACCCCGTCGGGTATGCCCAGCGCATCGTTCTTCGGGGCGGGCATGCGCTCCATGAAGCGCACCATGTCATAGCCCAGATAGCCGACCAGACCGGCCGCCATCGGCGGCAGGCTGTCCGGCAGGTCGATGCGGCTCTCGGCGATCAGCGCCCGCAGAGAGGCGATGGGGTCGGCGCCCTCTTCCGGCACGAAGGCATCCAGATCCGCCCGGGCGTCGCGATTGACCTCGACCCGGCCGTCGACCACCCGCCAGATCAGATCGGGCTTGAGACCGATCAGCGAATAGCGGCCGCGGACGGCACCGCCCTCGACCGATTCGAGCAGGAAGGAATAGGGCCGCCGGTCCGCGAGCTTGAGCATGGCCGAGACCGGCGTTTCCAGATCCGCGGCCAGGGTGGTGGAGACCACCTGTGCCCGGCCCTCGCCGTAGAGCGTCGCGAAGCGGTCGAAATCGGGCGCGATGTCCATGGGCGGCCATGTGCTTTCAAAGAGGGGGGCGGGCCGAGGCGGGGTCTGGTACCGATGCGGATGGCTGCCGGCTCAGGAGCCGGCAGCCGGATACATCTGGTTGATCAGGCCCTGATTGATCGAAGCCGGATGGCGGGCGCGCAGCACCTTCTCGTACTGGGTGAGGATGCTCTGGGACTGCGCCTGTTCCAGCCGCGCACCAAGAGCGGCCGCTTCCGCCCCTTCGGGCGCCTTGGGCACGATCACATCCGCCACGACCGCAACGATACGGCTGCCATCGCCGGTATCGGCGGCGACGGCATCGCCGGTCTTTGCAGCGAAGGCATCACGGACCAGGGGCGCCGGCAGATTGGCGCGCTGCGGCTGCGCACCGGCGGCACCGGCGATCTGGCCGCGGCGATCGATCGCCGGCGGGGTTTCGACATCCAGGCCGAACCCGGCCGCCGCCGCGGCGAGTGCCGTACCGCCCTTCACCGCCTCGACCAGCTTCGCCGCACGCTCGGAGGCCTGCTTGCGGGCTTCTTCAGCCCGCCAGTCGGCGACGACGCGCTCGCGCACCTCGTCGAGCGGCCGGTCCTCGGGCTGGGTGATGCCGTCGACACGCAGGATGAAGTAGCGGCCGTTCTCCCATTCGGTCAGCGGCGTGGTCGCCCCCTGATCGGTGGAGAAGGCGAGGGCGGGGAAGCGGTCGGTCTCGGGCGCGCGGGCGACCGCATGACCCAGACCATCGGTGCCGTCGGCTGCGATCGCGTCGATCTTCACCAGGTCCAGGCCGAACTGCTGCGCGACCTGCTCGATGGTCGCACCGCCGGCAATGCTGTCCTCGATCCGGGTCGCTTCCTCGTAGACCTTGTCGACCGCACGCTCCAGCTTCAGCTCTTCTTCGAGGCCTCGCCGGACCTCGTCGAAGCTCTGGGTCTTGCCTTCGACGACATTGCGCGCGGTCAGCACATGCCAGCCGAGGGGGCTCTGCACCGGTGCCGACACCTCGCCTTCGCCAAGTGCGAAAGCTGCATCGGCAAGCTCGGGCAGCATCTGCTCGCGGGTGACGTCGCCCAGATTGATGGTCGAGGCGTCGAAGCCCAGCGCGCCGGCGACCTCGTCGAACGACTCACCGGCCGCAATCCGGTCGCGGGCGGCCTTGGCCGCGGCCTCGTCCGGGAAGGTCATCTGCAGCACCTGGCGGGTGGCCGGGGTGGTGTAGCGGTCGAGATGGGCCTCATAGGCCTCGCGCAGCGCCGCCTCGTCGACGGTGATCTCGGATGCCAGCGCCTCGGGGGTCAGCGTCGCGAAGCTGACGGCCCGCCGCTCGGGGATCGCATAGGCCGATTTGTTGGCATCGTAATAGGTGGCCAGCACCTCGTCGGACGGCGCCTCGATCGCGGCCGGATCGGCGGGGACACGCACCGTGATCAGCCGGCGCTGCTCGCCCTGGAACATGTGCTCCAGCGTCACCAGCGGCTCCGGGGCCGGAACGGGCGTCGCCAGGGCCGAGATCAGCTGCTGGCGGCGCAGATCATCGGCGAGTGACGCTTCGTAGGTTGCCGGCGTATAGCCGTTGCGTGCCAGGACCTGCTCGTAGACCATCCGGTCGAACCGGCCGCCCATGCCACGGAAGGCCGGCGCCTCGGTGATCGAGCGGGCGATCATGTCGTCGGTGACGCCGAGCCCGAGCCGCGCGGTCTCGGCGCGGATCATGGCATCGCCCACCGCCATGCCGACCGAGCGCTCCAGCAGGCCCATGCTGCGGGCCATGTTCTGGTCGAAGGTCGGGCCGAAGATCTGGCGGGCGCGCTGGATCTCACCCTGATAGATCCGGTCCAGCTCCTGCGGTGTCACCTCCACGCCGCCAACCTCGGCCACGACGGTGGAATTGCGGCCGCGGAAGATGTCGCCGATTCCCCAGACCGCGAAGCTGGCTGCCAGCGCGATGAGGAACACGCGGAACAGCCAGTGGCGGGACGCGGTACGAAACTGGTTGAGCATGCGGGACGGATCCTGATCTCTGTTCGGCCCGGCGGCACGGTCAGGCGGGCACGGCCGGGGTCACGGTCGCGCGCATAATAGAAGGCGCGGCCTCTGCGTCGCAATCTTGAAACCCGCCCGCTGCATGTCGGGCCTGCGTTATGTGCTGTCGCACCGACTGGAAATGCCCCGCGAGGCGTGTTATAGCAGCCCCGACCGGACGCGGAGGGCGCGTTTGCCGGGCGTGAATGCGTGCGTGGACCTGATTGCCGCCGGTGATCATCCCGCGGATCCGCCGGTGAAGCGGGCTTTCCTGCCGGGGAAGAGACCGACTCGTTTCTGCAGCCGCCTCTTATAAGATTACGGGAGCTACCGGGTATGCCGCATCGTCCCACGCCGCTGGTCGCCGGGAACTGGAAGATGAACATGCTGGTGGCCGATGGCCGCGCGCTTGCGGCCGAAGTCGCCGCCGGTGCCGAAGGCCTCGCCGCCGGGTTTGCCGTCTGCCCACCCGCCGCACTGCTTCCGGTCGTGGGCGAGGCGATCCGCGGTTCGAAGGTCGCCCTGGGCGCCCAGGACTGCCACGCCAAGGCCTCCGGTGCCCATACCGGTGATCATGCCGCCGCCTTGCTCAAGGATGTCGGCTGCACCTATGTGATCGTCGGCCATTCCGAACGGCGCCAGGATCATGGCGAGACCGATGCCGTTGTCGCCGCGAAGGCGGAGGCGGCGGCAGCCGCAGGGCTCGTCCCGATCGTCTGCGTCGGTGAGACGCTGGATCAGTACAAGGCCGGCGAGGGCGTTGCGGTGGTGGAAGCACAGGTGGACGGCTCCGTCCCGGCCTCCGCCTCGGCCGACCGCCTGGTCGTGGCCTACGAGCCGGTCTGGGCGATCGGTTCGGGCCTGGTGCCCACGACCGACGATATCCGTGCGGTGCATGGCGCGATCCGTGCGCGCCTGGCGGCGCGCTTCGGCGATGCCGCCCAGGGCATCCGCATCCTTTATGGCGGCTCGGTGAAGCCCGGCAACGCAGCCGAGATTCTGGGGGTCGACGATGTCGACGGCGCCCTGGTCGGCGGTGCCAGCCTCAAGGCCGCAGACTTCCTGGCCATCGGGGCGGCGGCGCCGGCCCGCTGAGGCGGCGGCCCCCCCTCTGAGAAACCCGTGCGGTCCGGCAGAAAGCCCGGGCCTCGCGACCACACTTTCGAGAACGGACCACACGCCCCATGGAAAGTGTTCTGCTGGTCATCCACCTGCTGCTGGCGATCGCGCTGATCATCACGATCCTTCTGCAGCGCAGCGAAGGCGGTGCGCTCGGCATCGGTGGTGGCGGTGGCGGCGGCGGGCTGATGTCGGTGCGCGGCCAGGCCAACCTGCTGACCCGTGCGACCGCGGTACTCGCCACGCTGTTCATCCTGACCAGCCTGGGCCTCGCCATCCTCGGCGGCACCCACAATCGGGGCGGCTCGGTCCTCGACCGCATCGACACCACCACGCCGTCGGGCCCGGCTGCGCCGATCACTCCGGCGACACCGACGGCGCCCGTCGCTCCGGCGGCACCCGCTGAGACGCCTTCGGCGCCTGCGGCACCGGCGCCTTCGGGCGACACGGTGACGCCGCCTTCGGCGCCGGCCGCTCCGGCCGCAAACTGACGACACTGCTTCGGGCCCCGCGCCGCTTCGGCCGCGGGGCTCGGAGCTTGATGGACCGGCCCGTCGGGGCCGGTCCGCTCAAGGACTTCGAGGACGGGCCGGTGTGTCGATCGCCGGCCGGGCCGCGCTTTCGGGGCGTGGCCTTCGCCCGTTGATCGACGTCCGGCGCGCCCCCGCGCCAAAGACCAGGACGAGCTTCTCCCATGACGCGTTTCATCTTCATCACCGGCGGCGTGGTCTCCTCGCTGGGCAAGGGCCTGGGCTCGGCGGCGCTGGGTGCGCTGCTGCAGGCCCGCGGCTACCGTGTCCGCCTCCGCAAGCTCGACCCCTATCTCAACGTCGATCCGGGCACCATGAGCCCGTATCAGCATGGCGAGGTTTTCGTGACCGACGACGGTGCGGAAACCGACCTCGACCTCGGCCATTACGAGCGCTTCACCGGTGTCGCCGCCCGGCGCAACGACAACGTGACCTCGGGCCGGGTCTATTCCGAGGTGATCGCCCGCGAACGCCGGGGTGACTATCTGGGCGGAACCGTGCAGGTGATCCCGCATGTCACCGACTGCATCAAGGAATTCATCCTGGCCGATGCCGAGGCGCATGACTTCGTGCTTTGCGAAATCGGCGGCACGGTGGGTGATATCGAAAGCCTGCCCTTCATGGAGAGCATCCGCCAGCTCGGCAACGAGCTGGGCCCCGAGCGGGCGGTGTTCATCCATGTCACGCTGGTGCCCTACATCAAGGCGGCCGGCGAGCTGAAGACCAAGCCGACCCAGCACTCGGTGAAGGAGCTGCGCGGCATCGGCATCCAGCCGAACATCCTGCTGGTGCGCTGCGACCGTGAAATTCCGGCCTCCGACCGCCGCAAGATCGCGCAGTTCTGCAATGTGCGTGAAGAGGCGGTGGTGCCGGCCTATGACGTCGAGACCATCTACGAGGTCCCGATCCGCTATCACGAGCAGGGGCTCGACACCCAGGTTCTGAAGTCCTTCGGGATCACCGGCGCGCCGCGGCCCGATCTCACGGGCTGGGAGCGGGTGGTCGACCGGATCAAGCGGCCGGAAGGCGAGGTGACCATCGCCGTCGTCGGCAAGTATGTCGAGCTGATGGACGCCTACAAGTCGCTGAACGAGGCCCTCGCCCATGGCGGGATCGCCAACAACGTCAAGGTCCGCCTGAAGTGGATCGACGCTCAGGTCTTCGAACGCGACGACGCCATGCTGCACCTGGAAGGCGTGCACGGCATCCTGGTGCCCGGCGGCTTCGGCGAGCGCGGCGCCGAGGGCAAGATCGCCGCCGTCACCTTCGCCCGCGAGCGGCGGATTCCCTATTTCGGCATCTGCTTCGGCATGCAGATGGCGGTGATCGAGATCGCCCGCCATCTGGCCGACCTGCCCAAGGCGTCGTCGACCGAGTTCGGCCCGACCGAAGAGCCGGTGGTGGGTCTGCTGACCGAATGGTCGCGGGGCGACGGGTCGACCGAAACCCGCATCGAGGGCGGCGATCTGGGCGGGACCATGCGTCTCGGTGCCTATGACTGCGCCCTGTTGCCTGGCAGCCGTGCCGCCGCCATCTATGGCAATGCGGAGCGGATCGCCGAGCGGCACCGCCACCGGTGGGAAGTGAACGTCAACTACCGCAACCGGCTGGAGGCCGCGGGCCTGCGCTTCTCGGGCCTGTCGCCCGATGGCGTACTGCCCGAGATCGTGGAGCTGCCGGATCATCCCTGGTTCGTCGGCGTTCAGTTCCATCCGGAGCTGAAGTCGCGTCCCTTCGAGCCGCATCCGCTGTTCGTGTCCTTCGTGCGGGCCGCGATGGAGCAGTCGCGGCTCGTCTGACCGACAAGATCCCCCTGCTGCGGATATCCCAAGGAAGGCCCGAGATGACCGAGACCCAGAACGGTATGCGCCGCGTGCGCGTCGGCGCGCTCGAGATCGCCAATGATCGGCCGCTGGTGCTGATCGCCGGCCCCTGCGTGCTGGAGAGCCGGGCCCACGCCCTCGAGGTCTCGGCGGCGCTGAAGGAGATGTCGGAAAAGCTCGGCATCGGCCTGATCTACAAGACCTCCTTCGACAAGGCCAACCGCACCTCGGCCAGTGCCGAGCGCGGCTTGGGCCTTGAAGACGCGCTGCCGATCTTCGCCGAGATCCGCGAGACCACCGGCCTGCCGGTGCTGACCGACGTGCATCTGCCCGAGCAGTGCGCCATCGCGGCCGAGGCCGTGGACGTACTGCAGATCCCGGCCTTCCTTTGCCGGCAGACCGATCTTCTGGTCGCGGCGGCGAAGACCGGCCGGGTGGTCAATGTCAAGAAGGGCCAGTTCCTGGCACCCTGGGACATGACCAATGTGGTCGCCAAGCTGGATGCGGCCGGCAACCCCAACGTGCTGCTCACCGAGCGGGGGGCGAGCTTCGGCTACAACACCCTGGTGACCGATTATCGTGGCCTGCCGATCATGGCCCGCACCGGTTGCCCGGTGGTGTTCGACGCCACCCATTCGGTTCAGCAGCCCGGCGGTCTGGGCGGGCGCAGCGGCGGCCAGCGCGAATTCGTGCCGGTGCTGGCGCGTGCGGCGGCAGCGGTGGGTGTGGCGGCGATTTTCGCCGAGACCCATCCCGACCCGGACAAGGCGCCGAGCGACGGCCCGAACATGGTGCCGCTGAAGGCGCTGCCCGAGATGGTGGCCGACTGGATGGCGTTCGATGCCGCCGCGAAGGCCCGCCCGCTGGCCGTCTGATCTTCTGTCGCCCCGACAGCATCATCGTCACGGGCGGCCCTCATTCTGATCCTGCATCGCTTCCTGTCGACGGCGCGTTTCGTCGGCAGGCAGCCCCTCGACAGTCGATCCCGGCCCCTTGCCCTTGAACGGAGAGCGAGACATCCCATGACTGCCATCGTCGATATTCGTGCCCGCGAGATCCTCGACAGCCGCGGCAACCCGACCGTCGAGGTCGATGTCGAGCTGGAAAGCGGTGCGATCGGCCGTGCCGCCGTGCCGAGCGGCGCCTCCACCGGCAGCCGCGAAGCGGTCGAGAAGCGCGACGGCGACACCGCCCGCTATCTGGGCAAGGGCGTCGAGCAGGCCGTCGAGGCCGTGATGGGCGAAATTTCGGACGAGCTGATCGGCTATGACGGCGAGGACCAGATCGGCATCGATCAGGCGCTGATCGAGCTGGACGGCACCGAGAACAAGTCGCGCCTGGGCGCCAATGCGATCCTGGGCGTCAGCCTGGCCGTTGCCCGCGCTGCGGCGGAAGAGGCCGGCTGGCCGCTGTTCCGCTATGTCGGCGGTGTCATGGCGCACACCCTGCCGGTGCCGATGATGAACATCATCAACGGCGGCGCCCATGCCGACAACCCGATCGACATCCAGGAATTCATGATCATGCCGGTGGCGTCGGACAGCATCGCCGATGCCATCCGCACCGGTGCCGAGGTCTTCCACCACCTGAAGAAGCAGCTGTCGGCGGCCGGTCACAACACCAATGTCGGCGACGAAGGCGGCTTCGCCCCCAATCTCGGCAGCAATGCCGAGGCGATCGACTTCATCATGAAGGCGATCGAATCCGCCGGTTACAAGCCGGGCGAGGATGTGGTGCTGGCGCTTGATGCCGCCTCGTCGGAGTTCTTCAAGGACGGCAAGTATCACCTCGACGGCGAGGGCCGTGTGCTCGGCGCCGACGAGATGGTCCGCTTCTACGAGGACCTGGTTGCACGCTACCCGATCGTGTCGATCGAGGACGGCATGGCCGAGCAGGACTGGGACGGCTGGGCGGCTCTGACCCGCGCCATCGGCGGCAAGGTCCAGCTGGTCGGCGATGACCTGTTCGTGACCAACCCGCAGATCCTGGCCGAGGGCATCGAGAAGGGCCTCGCCAACTCGATCCTGATCAAGGTCAACCAGATCGGCACCCTCACCGAGACGCTGCGCGCGGTCGACATGGCCCACCGCGCCGGCTACACCGCGGTGATGTCGCACCGCTCGGGCGAGACCGAGGACACCACCATCGCCGATCTGGCGGTCGCCACCAATTGCGGCCAGATCAAGACCGGCTCGCTCTCGCGTTCGGACCGTCTGGCCAAGTACAACCAGCTGATCCGCATCGAGGAGATCCTGGGCGATACCGGCTATTACGCTGGCCGCGGTGCGCTGAAGGCGCTTGCGCGCCGCTGATCCCCGTCATCGTCGATCCCGGCGATCACGACCTGCACGAAGGCCCGTCCGGAGCGATCCGGGCGGGCCTTCGCCGTTCGCTGCCCTTGCCTTGTTCGCTGCCCTGGCCTTCGGCACGGATGACCTGCGAGATGCCCCAGGCAGAGAGCGCGGTGCCGACCACCATCATCCAGGTGAGCGGCTCACCGAACATCGCCCAGGCCCAGACCAGGGTGACGGTCGGGCTCAGATAGAGAACCGTGGCCACCCGGGTGGGCGAGCTTCGGGCGAGGCAGAGCCAGTAGAGGCCATAGCCGCCGACGCTGGACAGAAGCCCCGTCCAGAGCACCGCAACTGTGAATCCGGGTGTTGCCGGCGGTGCGAGACCGCCGTCGGCGCCGGCCAGACCGGCAAACACCAGGGCAGAGACCACCGCGTGCAGCCAGAGCCGTGCAAGGGGGCTGGGGGCTCCCCCGGCCGGCAGCCGGGCCTGCCAGAGGGTGGCGATCGCCAGCGCCGCCATGCCACCGAGCGGCAGCAGTATCGCGAGGATCGGTATCTGGCCAGACGCCAGTGCATCCTGGCCGACAATAGCGACACCGATGCCACCGGCAACGAGGCCCGCCCAGCCGCGGCCCGGCAGATGCCGGCCGAAGAAGGCGGCGCCGAGCAGAGCCGTACCGATGGGGAGGAGATCTGCGATCAGGGCCGCAAGCCCCGCGGGCACCCCCAACTCGATGCCTTTCGCGACGCCGGCGAGATAGCCGCCCATCGCCAGCGCGCCGATTGCGGCCTCGGCGCCGAGGCGTCGCCATCCCGATCTGCGGAGCGGGCCAGTTCTGCGGATCTGGCGGATGGCCCAGGGCAGCAGGATCAGGCTGACCAGAATGCACCGCCAGAACACGACCAGAAAAATCGGCGCATGATCGACCGCCAGGCGCGTGCCGACGAAGCCGGAACTCCAGCTGATCACCAGACCGGCTTCGAGCAGGGCCAAGGGCGTACTGGTCCCCAGGTGGCGAAGCCTGGCGGAGATCATGGTCATGGCACGTTCCGTTGCGGAGGGTCGTGAAAGGAGCCTTGATCCTGCCGCGGTATTATCATTCACTAAAACGAAATGATCTGATCATCATGTTCGGAAAAATTTGATCATGCCGGCGATGCTCGATCTCGATCTTCTGCGCAGCTTTCACATGATCGCCCGGCTGGGGCGGTTCCGGGCCGCGGCCGAACGGCTCAACAAAAGCCCCGCTGCAATCAGCGTTCAGGTTCAGCGGCTTGAGGCGGTGGCCGGCGGTCGCCTGTTTGAGCGTGACAACCGTGCCGTCGTGCTGACCCCCTTGGGCCAACGTCTGCTCGCGGGGACGACCGAGCTGCTTCGGGTCCATGACCGTCTTATGGACGAGCTTCAGGATACCGGACCTGCCGGGAAGGTCCGTTTGGGGGTGCCCGATGAATATGCAGGGCATGTGATCCGGGACATCCTGCCCGTTATCGTGGCGCGATGGCCCCGGGTGGTGCTCGAGGTCGAAACGGCTGCAAGCGGTGTGCTGACGGATCAATTCCAGCGCGGGCGGCTGGACATGGTGGTGATCGTGCGGCCGGCCGGGGGAGAGCATGACGGGCGGTATCTCGTGGCGACGACGCCGGTCTGGGTGGCGGCGCCGGCGCTGGCTCAGGCGCTGCCCGACATTCTGCCGCTTGCTCTTCATGCGGCCGACTGCCCTTATCGGGATGCGATGCTGGCGGCGCTGACATCAGCCGGCCGGCCCTGGCGGGTTCTGCTCGCCAGCCCGTCGGCCGGTGCAGTCGAAACCTGTGTCGAGGCCGGGCTTGCCCTGTCGGTGGTCGACAGGTCCAGAGTGACGCCGGCGATGCAGATCGTGGAAGCGCTCCCCCCGATCGGGGGGCATGAGGCCGTCGTCCTCGCACATCCATCGGACGGTGATGATGCCGTCGGGGCGATCGGTTCCGTGCTGGCGCAGCATTTCAGGCTGTAGCCGCGGGGGTATCAGTCAGTCCCTCAGGATACGAACCTGCGGGCGGTAGGCCGTCACCGGGCCGTCGAGCACGACGGTATAGGTTGCGACCCAGCCGGGCGTGCCGTCGGTGCGGGCAAGCGGCATGATCAGCCATTCTGCCATGCGCCACTCGCCATCCGGCCAGGTGGCACGATCGACACCCCAGATGAGTGTGGCCTCGTCGATGGCGCGGTCATAGGCGCGCAGGATGTCGGCGTAGCGATTTCCGTACCAGATGCCGTCGACGAGATGGCCGGTGGCGTCACGTCGGGCGAGCGCGACGATGACACTGCCGACATAGCGGTGCAGAAAGCCGCCGTCAGCCAGACGTTCAATGACCAGAAGATTGGGGAGGGTTCTCGGCATATCGACCAGCAGATCGAAATCCCGCCGAAGCGGCATCGGACGCCCCATCCGTCGCGACCGCCAATACGCGATCAAAGCCTGGATCCGCGGATCAGGCGCGTGGGGGCCGCGGCCATCGAAGCCGGGATCTGTGGAGCCGGTGGTCATCATGCGATCATCGACCGGCCCGTCATTCGGGGCAAGTGCCTCGTGGTGCAGCGCTGTGGCAGCGATAGACATCCTCCCGGCCGATAACCGTGATATGATGATAAAGTTCGCAGCCATCGCCCATACGATCCGAGGGATTCTCTGCCGTGGCCGGCCTGAAAACCATCATTGAACGACGAATGCCCCGGCTCTATGCCCGGTTGATCGATTTTCGCGATCGCATGGCCCCCGATTACGGCGAAAAGGAACTGGCATTGGTGCCGATTCTGGCTGAGGCGGATGCCGACGCCTATGACATCGGTGCCAATCACGGCGCCTACACGGCCCCCATGCTGCAGGCTGCCGGACGCGTCGTGGCCTTCGAGCCCAACCCCACCATGGGCAAAGTGCTGAAGACCCGGTTTGCCCGCGAATTGCGGGAGGGGCGGCTGGTGTTGATGCCGATGGCGCTGGGCGATGCCGAGGGGGAGGCGGTGCTGCATGTTCCCGAGGCCGGATCCGGTCTCGCCTCCATGAAGGAGGAGGCGGTGCGAAGCGTCAGCACGCCCGGGATGCTCCATATTGCCGTTGCCGTCCGGCGGCTCGACGATCTCAAATCCGAGATCGGCCGCGGCCGGCGCGTGGGCTTTGTGAAGATCGATGTCGAGGGGTTCGAAGGCACGGCACTTCGTGGTGCGGTCGAAACCCTGAAGACCCATCAACCCAGCCTGCTGATCGAGGCGGAGGAGCGTCACACGCCGGGTACCCTGGCCGAACTTCAGGCTTTGCTGGGACCGATCGGCTATCGCGGTCTCTACCTGCTCGACGGCCGTCTGCATGACATGACGGGCTTCGATATCGCCCGGCTCCAGGATCGCTCGGCCTTGAATGCAGAGGGAACCCGCCGGCTGCCCGACAGGGTCTACGTCAACAATTTCATCTTCGTCGCACGGCCCGAGCCGCTGGCCCGGCTGGAGGCGGCGTACGGCCCGGTGGTCTCTGCCTGATCCCGCTGCCCCGGCCGAGTTAAGGGAGAACCGCATCGCATCCGTCGCGGCCGAAGCCCTCACACACGGCGCGCAGCATCATGCCACCGCTAGGTGTTGCGGCACTTGGGCCCGAGGGCGGCGTGCCGAGCATGCCATAGACCATCACCCCGGCCTGCTCCTGGTCTTTCAGGCGCGCGGCAAGGTCGCGAATGGCATCGATCGCCGGAACAGGCTGGCCGGTCGGGTCGGGGGGCACGATCAGCCCAAGTGCCAGCGGCCCGTCCCAGATTGCCCGATAGGCTGCGAAGGCGCGTTCCGGATTGTAGGAGGGGCCGGCGGCATAGGCCATGATGGCCACCAGGTCGACGGCGGCGGCCGCCTCGCGGTCGCGGCCCAACCACAGCATGCTGCCGGTATAGGGGCCGCCGGGCGGCTCGGTCTGAAATGCGCCGCTGCCATAGGCGCCCGTGCTCCAGCCAGGGATGCTCAGCATCATCGGGCGTGGAAGCACCGCGCGTGTGTCTGCGATCAGCCTGGACCAGGTGAGATCCGTGCGACAGACGACGGTGGGGCCCCTGCGCGCCTCGGCCGTCTGGCAATCCGGTTTTGCCGGCTCGTAATCCAGGTCGACGCCGTCGAGACCAAGATCGGTGACCAGACGTGCCAGGGCCCTGGGGTCATAGCGGCGCCAGCCGTCGACATAGCCGGACCCGCCGACCGCCAGCAGCACCTTCATCGCGGGTGCGCGTGCTTTCAGCGCCCGGACGGCATCGGCGAGGACGGGGCCGGGGACCGGCGCCTGCAGCCCCGTCTCGGTGAGGTCCAGCCCGCCTCGGTAAACGAGGTCCGGTTTGACGAAACCCAGCACCTGCACATCGACATGGTCCGGCGTCATCGCCAGACGCGTGGCGCTGCCGAGTGCCACGGGTATCTCTTCCCAGCTTTCGTAATAGGCCATCGAGAAGGGCTGAGGAAGCGTGACCTGCTCGGTGCCAGAGGCCGCCTGCGCGACCAGAAGGCCGATCGTCGTCAACAGAAGGGCGCGCATCGCCTGCATCAGAACACATCCCGTCCGGCCATGCCGCCGAACAAAGTCCGGGCCATGATCCGGATGTCGAACCACAGCGACCAGTTCTCGATATACTGCAGGTCCAGTTCGACCCCACGCCGGGCCTTGTCGGCGTCGTGGATGCCGCCGCGCATGCCGTTGATCTGTCCCCAGCCGGTGATGCCGGGCTTCACCCGGTGGCGGGCGGCATATTCCTGCACCGTCTCGAAATAGGTGCGCTCTCCGACCAGCATATTGGGGACATGGGCGCGGGGGCCGACCACCGACATCTCACCGCGCAGGACATTGAACAGCTGCGGCAACTCGTCGATGCTGGTTTTGCGAATGAAGCGACCGATCCGGGTGATGCGCGGATTGTCCATCGGCGTGCCGCGCGATCCGTCGTCGGTGGGATCGACGGTCATCGACCGGAATTTGAACATGTCGAATTCACGGCCGTTGAAACCGACCCGCCGCTGCCGGAACAGGATCGGCCCGGGGCTGTCGAGCCGCACCAGGATCGCGACCACCAGCAGCAGTGGGGACAGCAGCAGAACGGCGATGCCGGCCACGATATAGTCCAGGATGCTCTTCAGAATTGCGTCGGTGCCCTTGAGCGGCCGGCGCGCGACCTGAAGAAAGGGCAGGCCGCCGACATTGAACAGCTGTGCACCACGCAGATTGATCCAGTCGGCTTCGATCGGCAGCAGCACATCGGCCGGAATCGCGCAGAGTTTCCGCATCATTTCGGCAATGCGCTGGCCGGCGCGCCAGGGCAGGGCGATGATCACCACGTCCACGCGTTCCTGACGCGCCCGACGGGCCAGTTCATCGACGCCGTGAGTGACGGTGAGGCCCGCAATTTCCACTGCGCGACGTGCTGCGCGATCGTCGAAGACGCCGATCAGTTCATAGAGATCACGCCGGCCGGGGGCGTCGAGATAGCGGATCGCCGCCTCGCCTTCTTCGCCGGCCCCGATCACCGCCACCCGACGCTTCAATGCCCCGCGCCGTTCCATACCGGCAACGGCGATCCGGGCCATGCTTCGCCCGATGGTCATCAGCACCAGGCCGGCAATCCCGAAGGTCGTCAGCCAGCTTTCGACAATGCCGCCCGGCAGAAAGCCGATGGCGAAGATGCCGGCCACGACCAGCGCGGCGAGCAGGCCCAGGATGATGTCGGCGACCTGCCCACGCAGGTGGCGGTACCGTTCCCACCGATAGACCCGACGCCCCTCGTTCACCTGCACCATGGGCACGACGGCCAGTGCACCCAGAAGCACCGATTGTGCCCAGGTCACATCGGCTGCGGTGGCTTCCGACAGGGGCCGGGCGGCCACCGCAGCGGCCAGCATGGCCAGAATATCGAGGAAGCGGACGGCCCGGTTCACCAGACCGAAGGTGATGTTGCGCAGCCGGGGCGTGATGCTGTCGGACGTGGTCATGCGCGGCGGGCCTCGTCAGCCGTGTGATGGTGAGATTCGGGGCGGAAGCAGATGATCAGGTCGTCGACGGTTGCCGGTTCAAAGCCAGAAGATGGCGGAGCGTCGCCGGCAGAGGGAGTGCCGCATAGGGGCGTGCCGCCGGCAGCAGCGAGGCCGCGACCATAGCGGCCCCCAGCCCCCCCTGTGCCGTTGCGATTGCGGTGGCGAGTGCTGCACCGGATGCACCGATCAGCGGGATGAAGCTGACGGACAATAGCAGAACCACCACCAGCTGCGCGAGATTGAGGCGCTGCAGGGTGCCGCCGTTGCCGGTCATGGCGAGCAGGACATCCTGCCCGGTATAGAGCGCGTTGATTGCCTGTCCGGCACCCAGGACCATCAGCGGCACCGCAGCCGTGGTGAAGCCGGGAGAGAGGATGGCGAGCAGCGTCTCGGGCAGCACGATCATCGCCAGGCAGACGAGGCCGCCGGTGACCGTGCCGATCAACTGGATCTGCCGGTTCAGATGACCGAGACCTTCCAGATCCCCCTTGCGATGCAGGGCGGCAAAGCGCGGGCTGGCGACGGTGCCGAGACTGACCAGCACCATCCAGACAAGCATCGAGATCCGCAGCGCCACACTGAACGCGCCGACATCTGCGGCGTCGGCCATCACGCCGAGAAGCAGGACCGGGACCGATACGATGGTCGCCTGGACCAGCTCGACCACCATAAGCGGCCAGGCCGTCGTCATCAGTGGCGGCATGTGCTCGACGGGGCCGGAGGCAGGCGTGTCGGTGCTCAGCGCTGCGTCGTTGCGGAACCGGGCGCGGTCGCGAAAGAAGATCAGCCCGGCGATACTGCCTGAGACCCAGATCGCAATGCCCATGCAGGTCACCAGGCTTGTGGCATCCTGCGCACCGGCAACCAGGGCGAGCACCGTCAGGGCTGGCCAGAAGGCGTTCTGCAGGAACTGCGCCCAGGTCGTTCGCCCGGCGCCGGCGAGTGCCGCGGTCAGCGTGAAGGTGACCGACATGCCGGCGACGGCGATCGAGGTGTGGACGAGCGCCGGCGCCAGGGCCGGATCGCCGAAGATGGTATGCGCCAGAGTGGCACCGCCAAGCCCGGTGGCGATACCCAGCACGAGCCCGGTCACGGTCACCCGTCCGACGCCGGCCAGGAGCGTCCGCCGCGCAGTGGCGCCCTGCGAGAGCCCCAGTTCAGCCCCCATATGGCGGGTGAGTGCCCGGTCGATGCCCATGCGCCCGAAGGTGGAGAACCAGCTGGACCAGGTGAGGCAAAGGAAAAACAAACCGGCTTCGGCCACCCCCAGAATACGCGCCGTCAGGAGATAAAGCGCCAGCTTCGCCACCACTTCAAAGCCTCGGACGCCGAACCCTGCAACCACAGGGCGCTGGAAGAAGAGGACGATCCGTTGCACCTGCCCATCCATCCGAGAGAGTGTGAAGACTGACGACTCGCGGAAACAGGCCGTCCCTGGCGCATTTCTGAAGTCTCTGCCAGTATACCCACTTCGTGGCCACAAGGCGTGCTTGAAGTCGTGGCGCGGGGCAAATATGCTGTGCTCAGCGAGTTCGAAGGCTGCAGCGTCCGCTCCATCGCCGTTCGTCGTCGATCTCTTGGCCGCATCAGACTGCGGAAAGTCTCTGGAGAAGACGTCTTGGGACACCGGGCGGGCAGGCGGATCCTTAGCGCGATCGTATTCACCGTTCTTGCCGGTCCGGCGGCCTTCGGTCAGGAGCTCCGTGCGGATGAGGATGACCCCTCGGTCGCAGCCATAAGGGCAAGCCGGCAACTGGATCCGCTCTATGAAATCCGCGAATACTTCCGACGTGAACTGCCTTTTGGATGGTGGGCCTCCGAGCCGGAGAAATTTCTTGGTGGATATCAGGTGACCTTGAACATTCCCAAAGATTGGGCCGGAAACCCTCATTCGGCGGCGATGAGCTATTGTCCAGATCGCACGAGTGAGATCTGGCAGGTGGTGCGTCGCCTGTATATTGAGACCCGATATCACGGCCTCAACTGGGCAGGTGTCGAATGTCGCTCGTGACGGGAAACGAGGCCGCGCGACGGCAGAGGCAGGGCACGGGGCAGGGGGCCTATACCCTGCGCGACCTGCTGATCGTCGCGTCCTACCATCGCCGGGTCATGATCGCGGTGTTCCTGGTGACCGTCGTCGGTGCCTGCGTCGCGGCATGGTTCAGCCCGATCCGCTACGAGGCGGAAGCGCGGCTTCTGGTCCTGTTCAACGCCGAGCAGTCCGGAAATCAGGATCTGGTCGAACGTCCGTCCATTCTGTCCATCGACGGCCTGAGGGCGACGGAGTCGGAAGTCGACATTCTCCGCAGTCGGACCCTGATCCGCGAAATGGTGCGCAAGGTGGGGGTTCAGACCCTGTTCCCGCATCTCGACGGCGAGGGACCACTCGGCTTCGGCAAGGGCGAGCCCGAGGATCAGCTGGTTGAACGCGCCACCGACCTGGCCGAGGCGCGCTTCCGGATCACTGCCCAGAGCGGTTCAAATCTGGTGCTGGTCGCCTTTTCCCATCAGGACCGGGCTGTGGCGATAAGGGCGGTCGACGAGTTGATCCGCGCCTATCTGGCGCGACGCGGCTCCATCTATGCCAATCCGCGATCGCCCTTCCTGGAACAGGAAGCCGAAAAGTTTCGCCTGCAGATCGACCAGCTGCAGCGAAACCTGGCCGATGCCAAGGCGAAGTATAAGGTCCTTAATCTGGAGCAGGAGATCCTTCTGGCGGTGAACCAGGAGGACAGCATCATTCAACGCAGGCGCCATGTGATGGAGCGGCGCGAAGCGCTGCGCATCGAGGTGGCGAATGCGCAGGAGCGGCTGGCCAAGCTTCCGGAACGGGTGTTCGACTTCACGGAACGGACGAACCGGACCGACAATGACGAGGCGCGAAACGCCCGTATCAAGCTGCAGCTTGAACGGGACCAGTTGCGGGCGCGCTATCAGGACAACCATCCGCGCCTGCAGGAGATCGAGCGCCAGATCAAGACGCTGGAACAGTTTCAGGAGAAGGAACGGCCGGTCTATTTTGCCGACCGGACCGTTCGCAATCCCGCCATCGCGTTCCTGACCAACCATCTGATCCAGATTCAGCTGGAAGAGGAGGCGACGGCTCGTCAGCTGGAAGAGCTGGAGCGTCAGCGTGAGGTTGCGCGCATGCGCATCGCGGAACTGCGCGAGGGCGAGCAGGTGATCGGCGACCTCACGCGCAGCCTGGACGTGGTCGACAAGCTTTATCGGCAGGCGCGGGAACGCGCTGAAACGGCCGGCCTGGAAGAGGCAGCTGCCGACGAACGGGCGTCGAATGTGCGCGTGGTCGAATATGCTGATGCACCTGCACGCGGAAGCAGCCAGGCGGCCAATCTGGTGGCGGCCGGTCTGTTCGGCGGCCTGCTTCTTGCCGCCGTTGCGGGGCTGGCGGCGGCCTGGAACCGCCGGGGATATCTCCTGCCGCTGGAGGTGGAGCGCGGGCTTGGGCTGCCGGTTCTCGCGACCTTCAACGAGGCCGGCGGCTTCGTGGGCGGTGGCGCCCAGGAGCAGATGATCTATTTCGTCGGGCGTCTGCTTGCGGGCCGTGAAGACGGCCAGTCGCTCAGATCGATTCAGGTCGTCTCCTCCGGTGAAACCGAAAACCGGGAGGGGTTCTCCAGGGCGCTGGCCACCGAACTGGCCGAAGGTCATGGCCGTCGGACGCTTCTGGTCGATCTCGATCGCGACGGCAATGGTCAGGCCGGCGCATTGCGCGCCGGGGATGCTGTTGAGCTGGGCGTCGACGGTATCCGGGCGGCGCCGACACGGATCCCCCGCCTTGACGTGACCGTGGATGCGGCGGGGTCGACCCTGGGGCGCATGCGTACCGAAGTGGGGGAGCTGGGCTCGCTGATCGAAGGACTTGCCGGCCGCTACGACTTCGTCATTGTCGATGCGCCGGCGACCCGGAACAGTTTCGTTGCCTTGCGGCTTGCTCCCGTCGTCGACGGCTCCATCCTTGTCGTACGTGCCGAACACACCCGCGCGCCGGTGGCCGGCAACACGCGCGATCAGATTCTGGATGCCGGCGGCGATATGCTTGGAGCTGTGGTGACCGGCCGCCGATTCCACATTCCGAGGGCGATCTATCGATGGCTGTGATGCGGATCGCAAGGAACTGGGGGCGGCTTCTGGCTGCCATGGGGCTGATGCTGATGCTTGGCGCCTGCGAGACCGGCCAGGCCATTCGTCCGGTCGCGGCGGACTCGCCCCTCGCCTCCGGCACCTATAATCCGATCGCCTTCGCCGACTGGACCGACGAATTGCCGCCCTATCGCATTGGCGAGGGGGACAAGCTCAAGGTCGGATTCTGGCGGACGCCGGAGTTCGATGAAGAGGTGACGGTCCGGCCCGACGGCTATATCTCGCTCAAATCTGCCGGCGAGGTTCTGGTGGCGGACCTGACCCCGGCCCAGGCCTCCGAGCGTGTGGCCGGCCAGTCGACGCGGATCCTGAGGGATCCGGACGTGAATGTCGCCGTCGACGACGCCATTTCCGCCCGGGTCTATGTCGGCGGCGACGTCCGTGCGCCGGGGGTGTATCGCATCGTCGGTCGCATCGGCGTTGCCGAGGCCCTGACTCTGGCGGGTGGCATCACGCCCAATGGCCGGATGAACGAGATCGTGCTGATCCGACGGGATCCACAGGATCGACCGATGATGCGCACCGTGGATCTGCGTGGGCTTCTGGAAGGCCGGTTGATCGACATTCCGATCGTGCAGGGCGACATCATCTTCGTCCCGCGCAGCCGGATTGCAGAGGTCAATCTGTGGGTCGCGCAGTTCATCGAGGGTGTCGTGCCGTTCCAGCGGGTCTTCCAGTATTCGATCACCCGCAACGACACGACGAAGAACACGCCGTTCTAGCGCAGGGAGGCACGACCGGATGACCGCCGAGACCGCCTCCACGCCGGCCGCGGTGCCGCGGATCGACTTTCTTGGACTGGAGATCAGCGATCTCGACTGCGACCCGGCCGCAGCCGTGATCGCCGCGCGGGATCCTGCTGCCGGTTTCGCCTATGTGGTCACGCCGAACGCCCAGCACATGGTCCGGCTGGCGCGTGGTGCGCCGGCGTTCGAGCATGCCTATGCGGGCGCTTGGCTGGTGTTGTCCGATGGCAATGTGGTCCGCCGCTTTTCCCGCCTGGTGCTGGGACAGGCACTGCCCCACGCCTCGGGAGCGGATGTGACCAGCCGCCTGTTTCACCATTATGTCCGTCCGGATGATGCCATCATGGTGGTGGGTGGCGACGATCGGCTCATGACGGCGTTGCGCAGCCAGTTCGGTCTGACCAACCTTCATCAGCATGTACCGCCGATGGGGTTCATCCGCGATCCGGCGGCGGTGGAGGCTGCGGTGACGGCGGTCCGGTCCCGGCCGGCGCGCTATGTCTTCATTGCCGTCGGGTCACCGCAATCCGAGCTGCTTGCACGGCAGATCGCGGATGCGGGCGGGGCGACCGGAACCGGGTTGTGCATCGGATCCTCTCTCCTCTTCGTCACCGGGCTGGTTCGCCGTGCGCCGGCCATCGTCCGCAAGCTCGGCCTTGAAGGCGGCTGGCGGCTGATGCTGTCGCCGGTGGGCCATTTCCGCCGGGTGTTTCACGAAAGCCTGCCCATCCTCGGCATCATCATCCGCGCGCGATTTGGTGGCCGCGGCATTCTGCAGCGACCGTCGTGAGAACCGGCGGCGGAAAGAAAGCGGTTCTGTCGCGCCGTCGCGGCCGGGTCGTGGCACCCGGCCCCGCTGTCGATGCGGCTATCTCCGCCGATCTGGCAGAGAGGGTCCTTGCGACCTCCGGGGGGGCGGACCGGTCGACCGGCCGGCTGGAGATCCTGCTGCTCGTCGCCGCATTGCCGATGTTCGGGCAGGTCTTCCACTACATCATCGACGCGGGGCCGTTCTATTATCTCTCGAAGGCCTGGCCGTTTCTGACCCTGCCGCTGGCACTCCACGGCGCCTTCCGGCTGAGCGGACGTCATCATCCGCTCTATGCCATCGTGCTCGGCTATGTCATCGGGATCACCCCGGCCCTGTCGATGCTCTGGCTGGGCAATGCCTTTATCGACGCGTTCGGCACGACGATCAAAGTCTGGCCGATCACCTATTATTTCAGCGTGCTCTCGACGCTGGCACTGCTGCGCCCGTCGCCGGATCTGCTGCGCCGGATCCTTCTGTCTTTCGGTGTGGCGACCTTCCTGCTGATGTGGCTGCTCTGGTTGATCGTGCCCCGCACGCACTATGCGGTGGATGCTACACAGAGCAAGCTGTTCATGTACGAACTGGAGCGCGGCTACCGCATCTACATGCCGATGGTCTTCGGCGTGCTCTCGCTGCTTTATCTCGTCCGACGGATGAGCGTCTCTCCGCGGCTGCTCTATGTGGCGCTGTATCTGGCCGGGCTGATGACGATGGTGCTCATCTTCAAGCAGCGGATCAGCATTCTGGCTCTGCTGCTGATCAGCGCCTGGGTGCTCTACCGCAATCTGCCCAAGCTGCTCCGATCGCTGGTGACGCTGGGGCTCGGGATCGGTGTGCTGGTCCTGGCGATCACGGTTCTGATCCCGGCGGTCGAGGCCCTGGAGAAGAGCCTCGGCAACTCGCTCTCGATCCGGGCCCGGTCGCTGTCCCTGGCATTCGACTACATGCTGGCGGATGTCTGGCGCTGGCTCTTCGGCGTGGGGTCGATCACCCGTTTCAGCGCGGTGACCCTTTTCGACCTGTTTGGCACCGATCACTTTTATCTGGCGGATATCGGCTGGGTCGGCATCGTCTTTGAATATGGCGTGGTCGGGGCGCTGCTGATCTTCGGTCTTTATGTGGCGGGGCTGCGCGACGCCTATGGCCGGCGGGCGCGGGCGCCCGAGCGGCAGCTCGCCGACCCGCGTGCCGAGGCCATGGCAGCGGCTCTCGGCGATTATGTGCTGTTCCTGCTGGCGGCGAGCGCCGTCTACTCGGCCGTCTTCACGCCGGGTGAACTCGCGACGGTGACGGCGCTTCTCGTCTATCTGCGGGGGTTCTGGTCGACCCAGGCCGCAATGGGGCCGCGCACGACACTCCAGCCGGACGAGCATGTCCCGGTGCCCGGCCGTGGTGGCGTCGTCCGGCTCTGATCCGTATCAGGCAGCGGCCTCGGCTCTGGCCGCCGCGACATCCAGCGGTGCCGCAGACGACACGCCCAGACGATCATCCAGCCCGCCCAGATCCAGCAGGCGGGCGATCAGGGCGTCGATGCCGGCGCCACTCTTCATATTTGTGAACAGGAAGGGGCGGCGGCCGCGCATGCGGGCGGCATCCCGCTCCATGATCCCCAGATCGGCGCCGACCAGGGGGGCCAGATCGACCTTGTTGATCACCAGCAGATCCGATCGGGTGATGCCGGGGCCGCCCTTGCGCGGGATCTTCTCGCCCGCCGCCACATCGATCACATAGACCGTGATATCGGCAAGCTCGGGCGAGAAGGTCGCCGACAGATTGTCGCCGCCGCTTTCGACGAAGATGAGCTCCAGATCGGGGAAGCGGGTGCTCATCTCCGCCACCGCTGCGAGATTGATCGACGCATCCTCGCGGATCGCAGTATGCGGGCAGCCGCCGGTCTCCACTCCCATGATCCGCTCTGGTGCCAGCGCACCGGCCCGCGTCAGGATCTGCGCGTCTTCCTGGGTGTAGATGTCGTTGGTGATCGCTGCGATGCGATAGCTGTCGCGCAGCCTGCGGCAGAGCACTTCGAGAAGGGCGGTCTTGCCCGAGCCGACGGGGCCGCCGACACCGATGCGCAAGGGCCTGGAACTGCGCTCAGGGGTGAGCGGGATGGGCGCGGGGGAGAGTGTGGTCATGAGCGGAACAGCCTGGAATAGAGGGTTTCGTGTCGAAGGGCGGCAATGTCAGCAAGAATGGCAGCCCCGCCGGGAGCGGCCTCCGGCCTGGCGCGGGCGGCGGCGGCCACGGCACCGATCACAGGCCCCAGCGCCGCCAGCACCCGCTGACCATCGGTCTGTCCCAGCGGCACCAGCCGGACGCCCGCCGAGACGAGATTGGCGGCAAAGGCGTGGACAAGGGCTTCGATCAGCATGTCTTCGGGCAGGCCGGCCCATCCGCCACAGGCGCCTGCGGCAACCGGCAGGGTGACGGGAACCTCCACCGCATCGAGCTGCGCCGTCAGGTCCGCGGCTTTGCCGAGCGCCCAGCCGCGCGCAACCGCGTCGAGGAACGACCGCCCCTGCTGGCGTGCCTCCAAGGCGCGTTCGCCGGCGGGGACCAGGGCGGATGAGACGATGGCGGTTTCCACAAGCCCGGCCATATCGCCGGCACGGGCCTGGCGGGCGGCGCGCACGGCGAAACCGGCATCCGTCCGCCCGGCCCCGAAGCGCAGGACGCCGTCGATCCAGGCGGCAAGCGTTTCTGCCGTGCCGACCGTGCCGTCTTCGACCGCCTGTTCCAGCCCGTGACTGTAGCTGAAGGCACCGATGGGGAAGCTGGGGCTGGTCCAGGCGAGCAGCTGGTGGAGGCCCTGCGCATCGGTCGAGACCGCACAAGCTGCGGGTCCGTCGGTCCATCCGTAGAGCAGGGCCTGTCCTTCGGCGGTCATGGCGGGATCAGTGGTGATGGCCGTGATCGGCATAGGCGCCGGGTTCAGGCTCGAAGGCATCTGCCGCCGGCAGCACACGCAGCCCCAGCGCGGCGGCGATCCGGCGGACCAGCGGTTCATCCGAGGCCCGGATCCGCCAGCCGTCCACCACCTGCACCGGCCGATGCCGGTTGCCGATCTGCCAGGCCGCACGGGCGGTGTCGGCACCGGTGCCGCCGACCAGATCGACCGCGGCGCTCGCCTTCATGGCATGGCCGTGGTCATGATGCCCGTGATCGTGATGCCCATGGCTATGACCGTGCTCATCCCCCGCCGCGATGCCGGCGGCCCCCAGGATCGGTTCCGGATCGAAGGGGGCGACGGTCTCCGTCAGATGCGCCCCCAGCCGGCCGAGCAGGTCGCGGGCAACCAGATCGCGGGAAATGCGCAGCCGCGGCGTGACGATATGGGTGGTGACGGCCAGCGGCACATGCCGGTTGCCCAGATGCCAGGCGATGCGGACGAGATCCCGCCGATCCGCGGTTTCGGCTTCGATCACCGCTTCGGGCGCCGCCCGGACCACCACATGGCCGCCCTGGTCCAGCATCAGCCGGTCACCATCGGCCAGCCTGACCGCCTCGCGCAGGTCCAGCAGGAAGGACCGGCCGTCATCGGTGGCAAGCCGGATCCGCCGGCGATGGCGGTCGGCATGCGGCAGGGTGATCGTGCCCCAGGCGGCATCCGGGCCCAGAACCGGCAAAGCAGCGGTCACCACCTGCACGGCCCTGGGCATGACCGACTGAGGGGCTTCGGGAACCAGGGGCGTGATCTTCTCGACGGCGGCGGCCGTGGCGGAAAGCTGGGTCATCTTCATGGGAACCGGTCTCCTGCGTGGCGACGCGATGCGGCTGTCGCATGCGGATCGTGCATCGGGACGGGGGGTTTGATCGGTGATCTTTCGGTGTGTCTCCCTGGAAAATCTGTGTCAGAAGAGGAAGTAGCGCTGGGCGAGCGGCAGGACCTCGGCCGGCTCGCAGGCCAGCACCTCGCCATCGGCGCGGACTTCATAGGTTTCGGGGTCGATCTCGATCACCGGGCAGGCGCCGTTGAGCGCCATCTGCGCCTTGGTGACCGTTCGGGTTCCACGCACGGCTGCAAGCCGCCGGCCGCCCGCCATCGCCTCAAGACGGCCGGAGGCGAGGGCAGCCCCAGAGACGAAGGTGAGGCAGGACGCCGTCCGCGCGGCCCCCATCGCCCCGAACATCGGCCGGTAGATCACCGGCTGCGGCGTCGGGATGGAGGCATTGGGATCCCCCATCGCCGCATAGGCGATGCTGCCGGATTTGAGCACGATGTCCGGCTTCACACCAAAGAACATCGGCTTCCAGAGCACCAGATCCGCCAGCTTGCCGACCTCGACCGACCCGACCTCGGCATCGATCCCGTGTGCACGGGCGGGGTTGATCGTATATTTGGCCACATAGCGACGGGCACGCAGATTGTCGTTGTCGCCGGTCTCACCCGCCAGGCGGCCGCGCTGCCGGCGCATCTTGTCGGCCGTCTGCCAGGTCCGGATGATCACTTCGCCCACCCGGCCCATGGCCTGGCTGTCGGACGAGATCATCGAGATGGCCCCCAGATCATGGAGGATGTCTTCCGCCGCGATGGTCTCGCGCCGGATGCGGCTTTCAGCGAAAGCGACGTCTTCCGGAATCGACGGGTCGAGGTGGTGGCACACCATCAGCATGTCGAGATGCTCGTCGATGGTGTTCACCGTATAGGGGCGGGTGGGATTGGTGGAAGAGGGCAGCACATTGGCGAGCCCCGCCACCTTCATGATGTCGGGCGCGTGACCGCCGCCGGCGCCTTCGGTGTGATAGGCATGGATGGTGCGGCCGGCGAAGGCGGCAATGGTCCGTTCCACGAAGCCGCTCTCGTTGAGCGTATCGGTGTGGATGGCCACCTGCACGTCCATCAGGTCGGCAACGGTCAGGCAGGTGTCGATGGCCTTGGGCGTGGTGCCCCAGTCCTCGTGAAGCTTCAGGCCGCAGGCGCCACCTTCAATCTGCTCCATCAGGCTTTCGGGCCGGCTGGCATTGCCCTTGCCCAGAAAGCCGACATTGACCGGCAGGTCGGCCGCCGCCTGGATCATGCGCATCATGTGCCAGGGGCCGGGGGTGACGGTGGTCGCGAAGGTGCCTTCCGCAGGCCCCGTGCCGCCGCCGATCATGGTGGTCACGCCGCTCGCGATGGCATCGATCGCCTGCTGGGGGGCGATGAAATGGATATGGGCATCGATGCCGCCGGCGGTCAGGATCCGTCCCTCGCCGGCGATGATCTCGGTGCCGGGGCCGATGACGATGTCGACGCCGGGCTGGATGTCGGGGTTGCCGGCCTTGCCGATCGCGGCGATGCGGCCGCTGCGCAGGGCGACATCCGCCTTGATGATGCCGGTATGGTCCAGAATCAGGGCGTTGGTGATGACGGTGTCGGCAGCACCGTCGGCGCGGGTGCGCTGTGACTGACCCATGCCGTCCCGGATCACCTTGCCGCCGCCGAACTTGACCTCCTCGCCATAAATGGTGCGGTCTTCCTCGACCTCGATCACCAGTTCGGTGTCGGCCAGACGCACCCGGTCGCCCACGGTCGGTCCGTAGGTGGCGGCATAGGAAACGCGATCGATCTCGCAGGCCATGGGTTCAACCCTCCCCGCCCTTGGGCGCCGCGGCGCCGAGTGTGCCCGACACCTTGCCGTCGAAGCCATGCACCACCCGGTCGCCCTGATACGCGACCAGGCGCACGCTGCGGGTCTGGCCGGGTTCGAACCGGACGGCCGAGCCGGCGGGGATGTCGAGCCGCATGCCCCAGGCAGCGGCACGGTCGAATGCGAGGCCGGTATTGGTCTCGTAGAAATGATAGTGCGAGCCGACCTGGACCGGCCGGTCGCCGGTGTTCGCAACCTCGATCTCTATGGTCGGGCGGCCGGCATTCAGGGTGATGACCCCGGCGGCGGGGATGATCGCGCCCGGCGCCAGGCCTTCGGCGTCGGGAGAGAACGGGGTATCCGCTGCAGCGCGGGGCGGGGTGGTGTCGGTCATCCTGGCCCCCTCAGCGGATCGGGTTGTGGACGGTGACCAGTTTGGTCCCGTCGGGGAAGGTCGCTTCGACCTGGATCTGTTCGATCATCTCGGGGATGCCCGGCATCACCTCGTCGCGGGTGAGCACCCGACCGCCTGCCGCCATCAGGTCGGCGACGCTGCGGCCGTCGCGGGCGCCTTCGACCACGACATCGGTGATCAGGGCAATCGCTTCCGGATAGTTGAGCTTCACGCCACGGGCACGGCGCTTTCGCGCCACTTCGGCCGCCATGGCGATCAGCAGTTTTTCCGTCTCCCGAGGGCTCAGATGCATGCGGCGGACGCTCCCTGGCCGTTCCCTGTATCGTTAAACCTGTCGCCTCTGGCGGGCGGATTTCCGTTCAGCCGCGACGGATGCGCGGCAAACGCGGTGGATGATGAAGAAGTTCCACCCGCGCCACCGCCCACAGCCGGTCGAAAACCCGCTTCAGACGGGCGGCATCGCCCCCAGCCATCCTCACCACCAGGCACCCGTCGACGAGACCGATCCCGACGATGGGACGGGTGAGGGCATCCGGATCCACAGCGGACCCTGTTGCATTTGATGCATGTTTCGTGCCGAAAGCCGGCTCCGGGCCTTCAGCCGCTTCCAGTTCCTGCCGCAACCGGTCGCGGAGGGCCTGGCCTGCAGCCTCTCCCGGGCTCCCGATTCCGCAGAATCCTGCGATTGCGGTCATGCCCCCCAGTGCGGAGGGGCTGGCGATGGCGGCGGCGAAATCCTCTTCCGCCAGGTCGAAGGCATCGGCCAGCACCAGCCTGCCTGCACGCTCGACTGCCCAGGCATCGCGCAATCGGGCGCTCCGGACGCTCTCGCCATGGGCAGTCCGCCCGAGCACGAGCATCTCACCGATGATGGCGCGGGAGGTCTGATCGGCAAGCACCAGCCGGGTGCGCCGCTCGAAACGCGCCTGATCGTAGATGATCGTTTCCTGGGGCAGCCACTCGAAGCAGGCGCCGCTGCCCACCCGGAACAGATTGTCGACGGTCGAAACCGGGCCGGTGGTGCGATAGACCCGCTCTGCCGCCTGCGGCATCAGCAGCAGCCGGGCTCCGTCCTCGACCGTCACGTCCAGCCCCAGCCGGTCGCCGCCCACGATACCGCCCGAGGTGCTGGTGACCACCACCATCGGCGGCTCGCCGGGTTCCGCATGGGGGAAGAGCGCCCGATAGGGCACCTGCTGGACAAGGTCGCGCAGGCCACGCCTGGCAGTCGGGGCGGGGCCCATCACCAGGGTCAGACGGCCGTGATCCAGGGCGGCACGCCGGGCACGAGCCGCATCGTCTTTGGGAATCTGCACCTTCGGGGGCTACCGGTATCAGACGGTGAGGTGGCGACGGATGTCGTCGTCGAGGGCTGCCCCGTCTCCGGCGGCGATCACCTCACCGCGATCCAGCACGATGAAACGATCCGCAAGCTCCTGGGCAAAATCGAAATACTGTTCAACGAGTACCACCGCAAGCCCCCGTTCCCGGGCAAGCAGCCGGATCACCCGGCCGATATCCTTGATGATCGAGGGCTGGATGCCCTCGGTCGGCTCGTCCAGGACCAGCAGCTTGGGGGCGGTGACGAGCGCGCGGCCGATCGCGAGCTGCTGCTGCTGGCCGCCGGACAGGTCACCACCCCGGCGGCCGAGCATGGATTTGAGCACGGGGAAGAGCGCGAAGATGTCGTCCGGGATCTTCCGCTCCAGCTTGCGCGGCCGGGCGGCGAGGCCGGTGCGCAGGTTCTCTTCCACCGTCAGCAGCGGAAACACCTCGCGGCCCTGGGGCACGAAGCCGATGCCGGACCGCGCCCGGTCATAGGGCGCGCGGCCGGCAAGATCGGCGCCATCCAGCCTGATGCTGCCGCCCGAGGGCTTCAGATGGCCTGTGATTGCGCGCATCAGCGTGGTCTTGCCGACACCGTTGCGGCCGAGCACGCAGGTGACCTCGCCGGCGCGGGCCTCGATCGAGACGCCCTTGAGCGCCTGGGCCGAACCGTAATGCACGTCCAGCGCATGAACGTCGAGCATGGGGGCAAGCCTCCGTCAGCGGCCGAGATAGACGTCCACGACCCGCTGGTCGGCCTGGACATGGTCGAGAGAGCCTTCGGCGAGCACCGAGCCTTCGTGCAGCACGGTCACCTTGCAGTCCAGATCGCGCACGAAGCCCATATCGTGCTCGACCACGATCACCGCATGAGACTGCGCCAGGCGCTTCAGCAGCACGGCGGTCTGCGAGGTTTCGGCATCGGTCATGCCGGCTGCCGGTTCGTCGACCAGCAGCACTCGCGGCTGCTGCATCAGCAGCATGCCGATTTCCAGCCACTGCTTCTGGCCGTGGCTGAGACGGCCCGCGGGTTCATGGGCGCGGTGGGCGAGGGCGATGTCCTCGAGAACCGCCTCGATCCGCGCGGCCTTGTCGGCGGTGCGCCGGAATTTGAGGGCCGCGAAGGGGCTGCGATCGCCGGCAAGCGCAAGTTCCAGATTGTCGACAACGGTATGGGTCTCGAAGACGCTGGGCTTCTGGAATTTGCGGCCGATGCCGAGGGTGGCGATGCGCGCCTCGTCGAGCTTCGTGAGATCGATCGAACCGTCGAGCAGGACCTTGCCTTTGTCAGGCCGGGTCTTGCCGGTCATGACGTCCATCATCGTGGTCTTGCCGGCGCCGTTGGGGCCGATCACGGCGCGAAGCTCGCCGTGATCGACCACCAGCGACAGCTCGTTCAGGGCCCGGAAGCCGTCGAAGCTGACGGTCACGCCATCGAGATAGAGGGCACTACCCCGGGGGCTGCGGGCGCCGTCGGGCGCGGTGCCGGTATCTGCCAGCAGGTCGGCGGTATGCACGGTCATCCGCGGTCCTCCGTGGCGGCGGGGGGAACGGCCTCGCGGCGGCGGCCGAAGGTGGGGAAGGCCGGCAGCCGGCCGACCAGCCCCTTGGGCAGGAACAGCGTCACGGCAATGAACAGCGCCCCCAGGGCGAAGAGCCAGAATTCGGGCAGGGCGCCGGTGAACCAGGTCTTGGCCCAGTTGACCGCGATGCCGCCGAGGGCGGCGCCCCAAAGCGTGCCGCGGCCGCCGACCGCCACCCAGATCACGGCTTCGATCGAGTTGGCGGGGGCAAACTCGCCTGGATTGATGATGCCGACCTGCGGCACATAGAGCGCACCGGCAATGCCGGCCAGCATGGCCGAGAGCACGAAGACGAAGAGCTTGTAGTGCTCCACCCGATAGCCCAGGAAGCGCACCCGGCTTTCGGCGTCGCGGATCGAGACCAGCACCTTGCCGAGCTTCGAGGTCACCACGATGCGCGAGAGCGCATAGGCGCCGACCAGGGCGATGGCGGTGGCGGAATAAAGCGCCACCCGCATCTCGGGTGCCTGCAGGCTGTAGCCGAACAGGTCCTTGAAGTCCGTGAGGCCGTTATTGCCGCCGAACCCCATGTCGTTGCGGAAGAAGGCGAGCAGCAGGGCGTAGGTCATGGCCTGGGTGATGATCGACAGATAGACGCCGGTCACTCGCGACCGGAAGCACAGCCAGCCGAGCACGAAGGCGAGCAGGCCGGGCACGACCAGCGCCATCAGAATGGCGAACCAGGCCATATCGAAGCCATGCCAGTACCAGGGCAGTTCCTGCCAGTTCAGGAAGACCATGAAGTCGGGCAGAACCGGGTTGCCATAGACGCCGCGCGGGCCGATCTCGCGCATCAGATGCATGCCCATGGCATAGCCGCCCAGGGCGAAGAAGGCGCCGTGGCCCAGGCTGAGGATGCCGCAATAGCCCCAGACCAGATCGAGGGCGAGGGCAAGCAGCGCATAGCAGAGATACTTGCCGAAGAGCGACACCATGTAAGACGGGATCGCCAGCGGATGCTCTGCCGGCAGCACCAGCGCCGAGATCGGCATCAGCATGGCGGAGGCCGCGATCAGCCCCATGAAGATCAGTCCGCCACGATCGCCGAGCAGGGCCAGGAGGATCGGCCGGCGCGGGCCGCGTGCCAGGCCGCGCGGGGCCTGGCGGGGAGCGGCAGCGGGTTCGGTGGTCGATGCCATGGGATCAGGCCTCCACCGCGCGGCCCTTGAGCGCGAACAGTCCGCGCGGCCGCTTCTGGATGAACAGGATGATGGCGATCAGCACCAGGATCTTGGCGAGCACGGCTCCGGCGAAGGGTTCCAGCAGCTTGTTCACCACACCCAGGGCGAAACCGCCGATCAGCGTGCCCCAGAGCGTGCCGACACCGCCGAACACCACCACCATGAAGCTGTCGATGATGTAGCCCTGGCCGAGATTGGGGCTGACATTGTCGATCTGGCTGAGCGCCACACCGGCAATGCCGGCGATCCCTGAGCCGAGGGCGAAGGTGAGGGCGTCGATCCGGCCGGTCCGGATGCCCATGGACGATGCCATGGCCCGGTTCTGGGTGACGGCGCGGACATGCAGGCCGAGGGGCGTTTTGCGCAGAAGCAGTGCCACGCCGCCGACCACGACCAGGGAGAAGGCCAGGATCCAGAGCCGGTTATAGGTCAGCGTGATGCCGCCGGCGATTTCGAAGGCGCCGCTCATCCAATCGGGGCTGGAGACTTCGCGATTGGTCGGCCCGAAGATGGAGCGCACGGCCTGCTGAATGATCAGGCTGAGCCCCCAGGTCGCGAGCAGGGTTTCGAGCGGCCGGCCATAGAGCCAGCGGATCACGCTGCGCTCGATCGCGAAACCGGCGGCCCCCGAGACCAGAAAGGCTGCGGGCAGGGCGATCAACAGCGACACCGGCATCAGGGCCGGCGCAGCGGCCGCGATGCCCTGCTGGACCAGATAGGTGGTATAGGCGCCGAGCATCACCATCTCGCCATGGGCCATGTTGATCACGCCCATCACGCCGAAGGTGATGGCAAGACCGACGGCGGCAAGGACGAGAACCGATCCGAGGCTCAGCCCCTGATAGACATTGCCGACGAGCGCCCACATTTCGAGTTTGGCTTCAACGGCGGCCAGCGCATCGATCGCCGCCCCCTTCACCGCCTGGGCGGCATCCGGGGAGAGCCCTTCCGGTGTACCGTCGGCGATCCGGCCGAGCAGGCTGCGGACCTGCGGGTCGGCATAGTCGCCCAGGGTCTCGATCGCCTGGAGGCGTTCCTCCGGGTTCTCGGCATAGAAGGCCTGCACGGCGGCCAGCGCCTTGGTCAGCGCGTCGCGGGCGCGGCTGTCGGTTTCGGTCTCGATCGCCTGAGTGAGCAGCGGCAGTGCCGCCGCATCCGGCGACTTGATCAGGCCGTCGGCCGCAGCAATGCGGCGTTCCGGCCGCTTTGCCCTGAGATCGATCAGGCCCATCGCGGCGCGGGCCTCGACCCGCACCCGGTTGTTGACACGGATGCGCTCGACCTGGCCGCGTTCGGCCTTGCCGAGATCCTCGCCGGTCACCGGATCGCGCATGTCGGCATCGTTGCCGCGGCCTTCCAGGATCACCAGACCGCCATCGTTCAGGCGGCCGAGATTGCCGGACTGCAGGGCATCGATCGCCCGGGCGGCGCGAGCGTCGCCCGTAGCTGCCAGGGCGCGAATCAGTGCCAGTGCGCCATCGAAGCCATCGCCTTCGGTGGCGAGTGCGGCGCGCAGCTGTGCATCCTCTTCCGCGGTCGGTGCGGGGTCGGTCGTCTGGGCGACGGCGACGCCCGCGGGAGAAAAGGTGGAGGGGCCGGTGGCGAACGGCAGGATCAGCAGCACCGCGGCCAGCGCGATGGCACGCAGCAGCGTGGCGGGGCCGCCGGCAGGCCGGCGGGGAGAAATCGCTTGTCCGGGCATCGGGCTCGTCTTCTGCAACCGCGTGCGGAGTTGCCGGCAAAGCTGACCGGCCGATCCGGGGCGGCAAGGGCAGGGTGGGGCTTCGGCAGTCGCGATGCCTCGGGCGGCGGGAGAGCGTACCGCGGCCACAGGCAGACAGCCGAAGCCCCGTCCTCCGCGATCGGGCGGCACGGGCCACCGTCCGATCGGTGAAGACTTTCCGTGGAGATGCTGCTGCGCCAGACCATGCCGGGGTTGGCCCGGCGCGGCGCAGCAGCGGTGATGTCAGCGCATCACTTGTACTTCGGCGTTTCGCAGTTGCCGCAGACCCAGGGATAGGTCCAGTCGGCGGTCAGTTTGGCGCTTTCCGGGATGTAGTCGGACCAGGCATCGCCGACGATCGGACCATCGGTCTTCCACACGGTCGAGAACTGGCCATCACCCTGGATCTCGCCGATCAGCACCGGCTTTGACAGGTGGTGGTTGACGTTCATGACCGCGGTGGTGCCGGTCAGCGACGGCACCTTCTGGCCGTACATGGCCTGGCGCACGGCATCGACGTCGGTGGTGCCGGCCTGCAGCACCGCCTGGCTCCACATCTTGAAGCCGATATAGGTCGCTTCCATCGGGTCGTTGACGACGCGCTTGTCGTCCTTGATGAAGGCGTGCCACTTCTTGATGAAGTCGGCGTTCTCGGGCGTGTCGACCGACATGAAGTAGTTCCAGGCGGCCAGATGGCCGACCAGCGGACCGGTGTCGAGGCCCGCCAGCTCTTCCTCGCCCACCGAGAAGGCGACGACCGGAATGTCGGCGGCATCGATGCCCTGGTTGGCCAGCTCCTTGTAGAACGGCACATTGGCATCGCCGTTGATGGTGGAGACCACGGCGGTCTTCTTGCCGGCACTGGCGAACTTCTTCACGTCAGAGACGATGGTCTGCCAGTCGCTGTGGCCGAAGGGCGTATAGCTCTCCATGATGTCGTCATCCGAGACACCCTTGGAGTGCAGGAAAGCGCGCAGGATCTTGTTGGTCGTGCGCGGGTAGACATAGTCGGTGCCGAGCAGAACCCAGCGCTTGGCCGCCCCGCCATCCTCGCTCATCAGGTATTCGACGGCCGGGATGGCCTGCTGGTTGGGGGCGGCACCGGTGTAGAAGACGTTACGCGAGCTTTCCTCGCCCTCGTACTGCACGGGGTAGAACAGAAGCCCGTCCAGCTCTTCGAACACCGGCAGCACGGATTTGCGCGAGACCGAGGTCCAGCAGCCGAAGACGACGTCGACCTTGTCCTTCTCGATCAGTTCGCGGGCCTTCTCGGCGAACAGCGGCCAGTTCGACGCCGGATCGACGACGACCGCTTCAAGCGGGCGACCGAGCAGGCCGCCGCTCTTGTTCACCTCGTCCACCAGCATCAGCACGGTGTCCTTAAGGGTGGTCTCGCTGATCGCCATGGTGCCCGACAGCGAGTGCAGAACGCCCACCTTGATGGGTTCTGCGGCAGTGGCGGCGCTGACGGCGGCTGCGGCGAGAATGGCGCCGCTGGCGATGGTGCGGACGATGAGTTTCATTGACGGCCTCCGGTAGGGCGCGTTGTTCCGATCCATGAGCCAGAGCAGCAAGAAGCGGACCAAACATGCTTGGGTAGGAAGGCGTCGGCCTGCTGTCCGCAGGTCTCCGCGGTTCTCTCCGGGGAAGATTACGTAGAAGGCGACAGGCGCGCAGGTGTCCGAACGGTGTTGGGTTCGCTCAAAAAACCGTCAGATGACATAACATGGTTAAAATTTAGCCATATTTGTGACAGCCCGTGGCATGAGCCGGCGCGGCGACCGCGCCACAGGCGCCATGACAAATATCGGACGGGGCGGCCTGCGCCGCGAAGGCTGATTGACGCCGTGACGACTGCGTGATTCCATGCACCCCATGTCGATGCAAAGGGATATAACGCGCCGCTTGCGCCAGATCGCGCCCCAGATTTTCTGGGGGTGCCTGGTCAGCTATTTTGCGTTCCACGCGGTTCAGGGCGACCGCGGGGTCGTGGCCTGGCTGCAGATGCGCCAGCAGCTGGCGGCACTTGACCATCAGCTCGACGACGCCCGCACAGAACGGCAGCGGCTTGAGAAGCAGGTGGCTCTCATGCGCGCGGAAAGTCTGGACCCCGATATGCTGGACGAGCAGGTCCGCCGGGTGCTCGGTTACACCGATCCGCGCGATCGGGTTGAATTCTACGATGCATCGGCTGCCCTTCAGCCCCCGACCGGGGAAGCGTCGGCTAAGACCGACGCGCCGGCAAGCGTGCTTGATGTGCTTCCGGATCAGGGGATGCCTGCGCCGCGTTGAGGCGGGTGCGTCGTGGATACTGCATGCTCTGGCGCCCGGAATAAAAAGCACGAGCGCCACTTGATCGTAAAAATGACGTGTCATTTTGTTTATTGTTGTGCACCTGCGCAATAACGCATGCTGTCGTCGGCAGTCCTTCTGTCTCGTGGTGGATGATGGCGTGAGGCCGGGGACACGTTCCGGATGCGCTCCATAAGCAAATCCTCTGGGCGCGATTATTCAATTTTTGGTTGCATAGCCTGGAATCGGGTGCATATAATCAATCTAAGGTACATATTGCGCGGCAAAATATGCGCACAGGTAGCGCAAATGATGGTGCCTGTCTGCAAGGTGGCGGCTCGCTCATGTCGATGCTTCATACGGAATGCCTGTCTCCGTCCCGTGCTCATGCGACTGCCATCGCCGTGGCGGATATCGGCCTGACGATCAGCTATGGCGCACTCGCGACTGCAGCCCGCCGGCTTGCGGGCGAAATTGCCTGCCATCTGCCTGCCGGCGGCGGGCGTGCCGCCGTACTCCTGCCCTCATCCATCGAATTTTGTGTCGTGGCATTCGCGCTGCTTGAACGCGGCATCGCGGTTGCTCCGATCGACGTCAGCCTGCGCGGACTTTCTCTGGATACTGCACTGCGGCGTCTTTCGCCGCATGTGGTGGTGGCAGCGCCGTCCGTCATGGCCCGGGTGCCCCGCGATCGGCTTGCGGAATGCAGCCTGAAGTTGAATCTCGAATGCGTTCATACCGAACGATCTCCGGCTCTTGTGGTCGAACTGGCGTCGGATCTGGGCAGTGATCGCAGGATGATTGCAGTGCAGCAGGATGACGGGATGGCGGAGCCGGGAGAGGGAGCCACCCGGAACCCCGGCGCGGATGCCCTGCTGGTGTCGACGTCGGGAAGCACCGGCTTGCCGAAATATGTCCGGCTCGGTCATGCCGGCACGTTGTTCAATGCGCGCGGGCACCTCAAGGCCCTGGGTCTGACGGCGCCGTTCAGGGCGTTCCAGGCGTTGGATGTCAGCTACAGCTATGGTCTTGTGGCGTCGATGCTGGCCACCTTTGTAGCCGGCGGCACGCTGTGCCTGCCCGTGCGCAGCGATCTGCAGGCGCTGCGGCCAGCGCTGATCCGTTCGGGAGCGACGGTGTGCCTGGGGAGCCCGGCCCTGTTCGACTACATGCTCCAGACCTGCCCGGCCGACGAGCGCGACGGTCTCCGGGCTCTGACGGTGATCGGCATCGGTGGCGACCGCGCGACCGAGACGCTGCGGCGCCGGATTGCCGCAGCACTTCCGCAGGTCGCCGCGCATGTGACCTATGGCGTAACCGAGGCGGGGCCACGTGTGGCGACACTGCCGCCCGATCGGCTCCTGACTGCGCCGGACTCCGTCGGGTTTCCCCTGGATGGCGTGGAGATCGCCATTCTCGGCGAGGACGGCGAGCCGATGCCGGCGGGTGAGGTCGGCCTGCTGCATATCCGCACACCTTCGCGCATGAACGGCTACCTCGACGATCCGACCCCTCTCGACCCGTCGGGCTGGCTGGCGGTCAAGGACCTCGCCAGCCTCGATCCCGAGGGCATGCTCGTGATTCACGGGCGGGCCGATCGCCAGTTCAAGCATCGAGGGCGGCGCATCAATCCCGCTCAGATCGAACGGGTGATCGAACGCCTGCCAAAGGTGGTGTCGGTCCGGGTCGAGCCAGTGCCCGGTTCGGATTCGCTGAGGGCGATCGTGCATCACCAGATCGATGTCGGCGACGATTTCTGCGACCGCCTGGTCGCGCACTGTCGCCGCAACCTGCCGCCCCGTCTGGTTCCGGAGATCGTTGAGACAATCCCCGAGACCGGCGGGTTTTTCTTCAAGGGACGACCTCTCGCAGTCCCGGGGACCGTGGGATAGGCACCCGGTTCCCATGCCTTCCGCCCAGCCAAGCATCCAAGGAGATCCAGGGCATGACCACCAAGACCGAAATTGCCGAACGTGTGAAGGGCATGCTGGTTGACGACCTGTTCCTTGCCGATACGGCCGAGGAAATCGGCGACGACGCCGAACTCGGCACCGAACTCGGCATGGATTCGGTTGGTTTCGTCGAACTCGCGACGATCGTCGGCGAAGTCTTCGAAATCAGCGTCTCCGATACGGATATCGGTCAGGGGCATTTCGCGACCGTCCGGTCTTTGACCGACTTCATTCATGCCCGGCTGGCGGAGAAGGCGGCCCCCACCGCGGTCAGCGCCTGATCCGCCGGTCGACGACACCGTCGCCCGTCCCCCTGCGACGGACTTCATTTGCCGGAGAACCCACCAGATGCTGCCGATCATCACAGGCATGGGTTGCATATCCGCCCTCGGGCACGGTGTCGATGCCCTGTGGAACGGGCTGCTCCACGGCAGGAGCGGCATCCGGCCGATCACGTCCTTCGCCCATGACGGGCTGCGCAACGTGAAGGCGGGAATCGTGCCGGATGGTCCGGAACTCGGCGCCTTCGCCCATGAATACGGCATCCGGCACCGGCTTCTGCTCTACGCCCTGATCGCAATCGACGAGGCGCTGGCCGATGCGGGCATCGATCGTGCCGACTTTAAGGAAAAGGCGGCACGTGGCCGGGCGGTGGTGTTGCTCGGCACCTCGCTCGGCATGTCGCTCGTCGATCGCGACGGCGTGCCGGACGAGGTCCTTACGATCCACGATGGAGACCCGGACAACGCCGATCTCGACCGGCTTGCAGCCGAGGCCGACCGTCTGCTCGGTGCGCCCGGGGTGACCATGATCGTAAGCACGGCCTGCGCATCCTCGACCCATGCTCTGGCGCTTGCGCGCGACCTGATCAGGGCAGGGGAGGCGGAGCTGGTGGTTGCGGGCGGGGCCGACAGCCTGGACCGCATGAAATATCTTGGCCATTCGGCCCTGCAGACCCTGAGCCTCGACGTACCGAGGCCCTTCTCCACCGCACGGGACGGCACGCTTTTCGGCGAAGGCGCGGGCTTCCTCGTCGTCGAGCCGGCGCGAGCCCGTGCCGGACGCCCGGTGCGGGCAGCGCTGGTGGGGGCTGGATACAGCACCGACATCACCCATGTGACGGCGCCCGATCCGGAAGGCAGCGGGGCGGCGATGGCGATGCGCAGCGCGCTGATCGACTCCGGCATCACCCCCGAGGCCGTGGGGCATGTCAATCTGCACGGCTCGGGCACGGCGCTGAACGACATCGCCGAAGCCAAGGCGATGGCGGCCGTATTCGGTTCAGCGGCAGCGGCACTGCCCGCCACATCCATCAAGGCGGCGGTCGGTCACGCCATGGGGGCCGCGGGTGCCATCGAGGCCATCGCCACCATCCGCACGCTGGAAACAGGTCTTGTTCCGCCGACGCTGGGCCTTGGGCCGCTTGAGGTGGATGGCGGGCTCGACATCGTGACCGGCAGCCCGCGTAGGGTCGATGACCTGGTTTTCGCTCTCAGCAATTCGTTCGGGTTCGGCGGCGCCAACGGGGTGGTCGCCCTCGCGAAGACGTCCGGGGAGGTGCCGGCATGAACGCGATTTCGCTCCAGGATCTGACGGATGCGGCACCTCATGTGCTGCCGCATCTGGCAGGTGCCGGGCTTTCGGCGCCCGACGGTCTTTCGGGACCGGTGGCGCTCGGCCATTTCGGCGTCATCCCCGATGGGGACGTCGTGTCGCCGCCACCGATGGCCGAACCGACGGCCGGGCTGGTTGCGAGCTTCAAACGGTCGACCCGTCAGCGCTATATCGATCCGGCGGCCGAGCATGGGCTGAAGGCTCTTGCCGATGCAGTGGCCGGCGCCGGGCTTTCGGCGGATCGCATGGCCGCGGCGCCCCAACGCTTCGGTCTGCTGCTCGCGACCACGGCGGGTCCTGTGGAGACCAGGAAGCAGTATGTCTCTTCCTACACCCAGCGTGGCCGGCAATCGGTGTCGGCGACCCTGTTCTCAAGCGTCGGCTACAACATCGTCGGTTCGCTGCTTGCCAGGTCGCAGGGGTTGCGGGGCCCGGTGCTGACATTCGCGGCCCGGCCCGGATGGCTTGCGGCCCTGGTGGCCCATGCCCGCCGGCTGTTCACGGCCGACCGGACGGACCTGATTTTCGTGGGCCGGGCGGAAGCGGACGGTGCGATGGTTCTGGCGCTCTCGCCCGAGACCGGAACGGGGGCCGTGCTTCACGATCGCCCGACCGGCGCAGCGCTCCGGCCGCTGGTCAGTGGCGACGATGGGCGTCTGGCGGCGACGCTTGCTCTGTACAGCTGGCGCGGCGGGGCGGTGCCGTTGGAAATCGGGGCGGACCGCCTGTCCGAGATCGCGCCATGAGTGGTGGCGTCGCCCATCTGCGCTTCGTGGCGGCCGAAGATCCGCGCCCGCGGTTGACACCGGAGGTGCTGGAGCGGATCGCCACCGCCGTGGCGGAGGTGACGGCAGCCGGAGATGACGGTCCGGCGGTTCTGCTGCTCAGCGGCTCGCGCCGTGCCTTCGCCCTTGGGGCGGATCTCGGCCGTTTGCTGGACCGCGACCGGACGGTGGACGATGCCTATCTCCGCCGGGGTCATGAAGTCCTGGAGGCCATCCGGTCCTGCCCCGTTCCCGTCATCGCAATGGTGGACGGCCTGGCTCTGGGCGGTGGTTTCGAACTCGCGCTTGCCGCCGATATCCGGTGGGCAAGCCGGCGGGCCGTCTTTGGCCTGCCCGAGGCGCCGCAGGGTCTTGTGCCCGCCTGGGGGGCGTTGCCGGCGCTGTTCCGGGATTTTCCCGGCGCCCTGATCTGGGAAATCGCCCTGGGGCGACGGATCGGTGCGGGGGAGGCCCGACAGCTCGGTCTGGTCGGACGGATTGCGACCGAACGCGACGCGACCGCCTGGGCATTGGCCGGGGCGGAGGAGCTGGCAGCCGCCGGCCGGGCGACGCTGGCGGCGATCAAGAGTATCCGGCGGGCGCCTGCAGCCGTGGCGGCGTCGACCGAACAGGCGGCCTTTCACGAGCTTGCCTGGCGGTTGGACGCCTATGGGATGCGTGCAGGCGGACACGCCGCGATCGGAGGAGCTTGAGCCATGCACCTGACCTGCAACGCCTGGCAGATGCAGCCGGGAGCCGGTGGGGCTGCGGCGGGGTTCAGCCTGGAGGCGATCGACCTGCCGGCACCTCAACTTTCGGCGGGGGAGGCGCTCGTCGAAATTGCCGGTTGCGGCATATGCGGCACGGATCTGTCGTACTTCTATGGCGGCGTGCCGACCGTTGCATCGCCCCCGCTGATCCTGGGGCACGAAGTGAGCGGCCGGGTGGTGGAGGTGGCGACGGCCGCCGACGAGGCCTTGCTCGGGCGCCATGTGGTGGTGCCGACGGTCATCCCCTGCCGAAAATGCGAGCTTTGCCGCAGCGGCCGGGCCAATCGCTGTCTGCGCCAGCGGATGCTGGGTGGCAATTACGGAACCCGAGGCGGCTTCGCCAGTCATGTGGCCGTTCCGGCGGGTGAATTGACACCCATCCCTGAGGACTGCCCTTTGCCGCTTGCCCGAATGGCGGTCGTGGCCGATGCCGTGTCCACGCCGTTCCAGGCTGTCCGGCGGGCACGGCTGAATGCCGGCGACAAGGTGATCGTCATCGGTGCGACCGGCGGCCTGGGCGTCTACGTCTCTCAATGGGCGAAGCTGGCCGGTGCTGCCATGGTCGTCGGGATTGCCCGCGACGCGGCCCGGCTCGATGAATTGAAGGCACATGGCCTGGATGCCGCCATTCCCGTGGGGGACGGCGATGTCGACCATATCCGCCACGAGTTGTGGAACCTCTGCCGTGCGGGCGGACACAACCCACGTTGGTCCTGGACGATCTTCGAGGCGAGCGGAACCCTGGCCGGGCAGAGGCTCGGTCTCGATCTGCTGACCTTCGCGAGCAAGCTGATCCTGGTCGGCTATGCCGGGGGCGACATCACCACGGCGCTTTCGAAGGTCATGGCCTATGACGCCGAGATCATCGGGAGCTGGGGGTGCGACCCGCGCCTCTATGCCGATGTGATCGCCCATGTCAGCTCGGGCGATGTCGACATCATGCCCTTCACCGAGACGCGACCGATGTCCCGCATCAGGGAGAGCTTCGCCGAACTCAAGGAGCGGCGCAGCGGTCTCAGACGGATCGTGCTCACCAACGACTGGGCGGCAGAGCCAGACTGAGGCCGTCCGGGTGCCGGGTTCATATCACGTTTCCAAGGGAGTTCGCGACATGCACATGGAAACCCGTCCACGCCGTACCGGCTGGGTCGAATACATCAACAAGACCGATTACGTGCCTCGTCCGGAAGAAGTGCTGTTCACCACCGCACCCCGCGACATCTATGTCGAGGAGGGGTATGACGGTGACATCCCGTGCATCACGGATGACGGCCGGCTCGACTGGTTCGCTCATCATCCGCTGGCCTATCCCGAGGAGTACCAGCCCTCGGTGAAGTCGCGCTCTTATGACATCGCCTTTCTGGAGCTGAATGTTCCGGGGCCGACCTATCTGGAACTGCCGCTGCAGGCCGAGATCATCGCTGCGCTCGAGAGCGGGCAGTACAAGGTGCTGGCGATCACCGCCTATACCTGGATGATTCCGTGGGCGCTGAAGCTGGCCGAAAGGGCCCGCCGCGACTACGGCATTCGCGAGGTCTGGCTCGGCGGCTATGGGATCATGACGCCCGAGCCGAAGATCCGGCAGCTCTTCGACCGGCTGTTCTGGGGGTATGCCGAGAGCACGATGCGTGAGGCGCTGGGGCTTTCACCGATGAAGCCCTCGCAGATCGAGCATCCGATGCTGATCAACGAGAGCACCTATCTTGCTCACAAGATCAAGATCGGCCATCTGTTCTGGGAACGTGGCTGCACCCAGCGTTGCACCTTCTGCGCCGACCCCGTCTTCCAGCCCGGCGGCGAGGGGACCTTCTCGGTCGAGAACGTCCGCCGTACCCTGGAGCGGTACAAGGAAGAGGGCGTGGTCACCGTCCATCTGGTGAACCAGGATGTCCGTCCGTTCAAGGATGTCGGCCGGCAGATCATCGAGCTGCTGTACGAATACGGGCTCCCCTTCACCATGATGACCAGCTTCCTGGCGCTGACCGCCAAGGGGCATGACGGCATGAAGTGGCTGGCCGACAAGGGGCTGACCATGGCGCAGCTGGGTGTCGAGTCGCTCGACGACACCAATCTGTCGAAGTCGCTCAAGACCACGAACTACGACCACATTTCCAAGACCGTGCGCCAGATGGATGACCTGCGCATCCGCATGTCGGCGACCTACATCGTGTGCTTCGAGGATGATACGCCGGAAAGCATCCATCGGTCCAAGCGTCTGCTTGGCGACCTCGGCCCGATCTATACCTATTTCAGCATCCTTCAGCCGATGCCGAGCACGCCGCAGTACTACGACATGCACAAGCGCGGTCTGATCAACGACTGGGACTTCCGGAAGTGGACCGGCGGCTATCTGGTCTGGGATCATCCGACCATCAAGCCCGACGAGGCTCGCGAGATCGTCCGCGATATGGACCTTGCGATCAATACGCCCCAGTACAACCAGCGGCTCAAGCGCGAATGGCAGCGTATCAGCCGCATGCGTGAGCGGATGCATGAACGCGGCCGGGCGGGCTACACCCTCGATATGCGGGCCCGCGCGCGCGTCTACTATCACCCGCAGAGCGATGCCCAGCTGCCGGCTGCCGAGTTCAGCGCCCGCAGCGGCATTCAGACGGCCACCACCCGTACGCCCACCACGGCCTGACCGCCGTCGGCCATTCCGTTTCCGCTGCCGCATCCGCGCCCCAAGGGGCCGGTGCGGCGCGGAGGCGGGCGGCCGGCCGTTCGAAGCGAGGATCCGGACCACATGTGGACGACCACCGAGATCGCGCCCGGCGCCTGGTTCGTTCAGCGGGACTGGCTGAGCTGCAACCACTTCATCGCCCGGGATCCGCAGCTCACCCTGATCGATACCGGCTTCGACGGCGATCTCGACGAGACGGTGTCCATCCTGAAGCAGATGGGTGCCGAACCGCGTGACGTGGAGCTGATCGTCAACACGCACTGTCACTGCGATCACGCCGGCGGCAATCGCTTCTTCACCGACGCTTCGGGTTGCGATGTGTGGATGCACGCGGCCGAGAAGGCCCGCATCGATGCTCGTGACGACATCGGGACCTGGTGGCGCTTTCACGATACCTGGGCGGCCTTCTTCGACGTGAACCGCGGGCTGGAAGAGGGCGACGAGTTTCGCTTCGGGCCGCTGACCCTTCAGGTGCTACACGCACCGGGCCACAGTCGCGGTCTGATGGTGCTGTACGCACCCGAGATCAAGGCCCTGTTCAGTGCCGATGCCGTGTGGCAGGGCGACATGGGGGTCATCAATCCCATTGTCGAGGGCGAGGACGCCCTGGAGCGGGCCGTGGAGACGCTGCGCCGGCTGGATGCGCTGAACGTGGCGACGGTTTATCCGGGGCATGGTCCGGTGGTCACAAATCCGCGCCCCGTGATTGCCAGGCTTCTGCGCAAGCTCGATCGGTATGCCACCACGCCGCTGATGATGCATACGGATCATCTTCGCAAGATGCTCGCCTACATCGTGATGACCAAGGGCGGTATGCGTGAGGCCGGATTCTTCGAATATCTGATGGGAACCGTCTGGTATCCGCAACTCGTCGACCGGTATTTCGGAGGCGACTATGCCGGCGTCTATGACGAGACCATTCAGGGGGTGCTGCGCACGCGGATGATGGTTCGTCGCGGCGACAGCTTCTACGGAGTGGGGAGCGATAAATGACCGTGCAGACGAGCAGTGACGTGGTGCCCGTGGATGCCGAGGAAGGCCGCGTCGATCCCGTCATGCCTGATGTGATCGACGCGATCACCGGCCGGCGGTCGATCCGCGCCTTCCTCGACCGGCCGGTCAGTATGGCGCAGGTGACGGCCGTGCTCGATGCAGCACGATGGGCCCCGTCGGGCGCCAATATGCAGCCTTGGGACGTGCATGTGGTGCAGGGGGCGACCAAGGCTCGATTGACCCGGGCGCTGCTCGATGCGCGTAACGCCGGCACGGCCGAGACGGCCGACTATCAGTATTATCCGACGACCTGGTTCGAACCCTTTGCCGCCAGGCGTGTGGCGCTTGGGGTGCAGATGTACCGTGCGCTCGGGGCTGCACGGAGCCCGGCCGCCCGCAAGGAAAGCTGGAACCGCAATTACGATTTCTTCGGGGCACCGGTCGGCCTGCTGTTCTTCGTTGATGCACGGCTGGAAACCGGATCCTGGGTAGATTGCGGCATGTTCATCCAGAACGTGATGCTGGCCGCCCGCGCCTATGGCCTCGAGACGTGCCCGCAGGCCTCTCTTGCCGAATATCCGGATGCCGTGCGCTCGGTGCTGGGCGTGCCTGCCGATCGTCGGCTCATCTGTGGCATCAGTCTCGGCCATCCTGATCCTGCCGCACCGGTCAATGCTTTCGAACGCAGCCGGGTGCCGGTCGAGAGCTTCACCCGCGTGCATGACTGAACAGATCCCCGAGGGCGAAAAGCGCCGGACCGGGACCGCGGCCGACCGTCCGCCGGACGCAGGCAAGATAATCATTCAGGGAGAACCAGCCCATGGCGGAAACCAGCCGTGTGATCGGTTTTACGGAACTTAAGGAGCGCTATCTGCCTCAGCGCTATCCGCTGCTGTTGCTGGATCGGGTCACCGGCTTCGCGGCCGGCGAGTGGATCGAGGCGATCAAGGCCGTTACCGGCAATTCGCCCGATCTGGTCGGTCATTTCCCGGAGCGGGCGATCCTGCCTGGTTCGGCCATGATGCAGTCCTTTGCTCAGCTTGGGATCGTCTTCTTCAAGGTGACGAACGGCGCGCTGGCCGACAATGAACTCACGGTCGTCACCTCGTTCAAGATCCGGCTGATGGCACCGGTGATCCCGGGGGAGATCATGCGCCTGAGACTCGCCGCCCGCCGGTTCTCTCCGACCGTCGGCGTCTTCAGAGGCGACGCCGAGGTCGATGGCCGCAAGGTGGCGGCAGTCACCCTGACCATTGCCAAGACCCGGTTGTCGACCTATGCCGATATTCCATGGTGACGGGACCACATGGTGAGGGATGCCGGGGCCCGGCCCTGATGATCGGACAGTACCCGTGCCCGGCTTTTGCCGGGCATTCCTTTTGCCGGGGGTCGTTCCTGGGCAAAAAAAACGCATGCCCGCCGGGAGGGGGCATGCGTTTCGAGGTACAGGGACCCACGGAGACGGTTCAGCCGGACCGATCCGATGAGCACCACCCACCCGGCCGGGGCCGGATGTCACTTGCCGGTGAACCGTCCGAGCCTTGCACGGGCATCGGAGAAGTCACCCAGACTTGAATATCCGTTGATCGTCTCAAGGCGGAGTGCGTCGTCCAGCGGTCGCCCGATCAGATCGAGGATCGTCTCTTTGGCCGAGCGCACGGCCGTGGGCGAATTCGCCATGATCACCCGGGCCACCCGTTCCGCAGCCTGAAGCAGCTCGTCGGCAGGGACCACCTGAGATACCAGACGAAGGCGGAGTGCTTCCTCTGCATCGACCTCGCGACCGGTGAGGGTCAGATCCAGAGCGACGCCGATCCCGGCCACGGCCACCAGCCGGACCAGACCGCCGTCGCCCTGATGCAGGCCATGGCGGACCTCGAAGACTCCGAACTTTGCCCGATCGGAAGCGATTCGGATGTCGCAGGCGAGTGCCAGTTCGAACCCACCGCCGATGGCATGGCCGTTGATGGCGGCAATCACCGGCTTTGTCAGCCGATGGCGGCCTCGCGTAATCCCGCCGGCAATGCCCATGGCGGCGTTGCGCCGTGGCGCCATCAGATCCGCATCTTCCCATTTCGGGATAAAGGTCTTGAGATCCGCGCCCGCACAGAAGGCCTTGCCGGCCCCCGTGACCACCGCCACCTGGGCGTCGTCATCCGCTGCGAAGCGATCCCAGATCCGGCCCAGTTCATCATTCAGGGCGTCGTCCAGCGCATTCAGCGCCGCCGGACGATTTAGCGTGATCCAGGCAATGCCGTCGCGCAGATCGTAGAGGGCGAGGCTTGTATGAATTCCACTCATCGGGCCGTCTCCTGGTAGGATGTTTGGCCTGATAGCCGGGAGAGGGTCGCCGCGTTGCGCTCGAAGGATGATC
>NZ_NYWI01000015.1:0-25625 GCF_002684955.1 Tistrella sp.
ATGGCTTTGGCATTCCTCCGCCTCGCCATGATCCGGATCATGATGCGGAGAATCGCAAGGAGCCGGAAATCATAGATAACTTCTCGGACGGACTCTGAGGTCATCTGACATCGCGCATGCGATGCTGGGGTTGAGGCAGGCAGAAGCTGCCTGGTTAAAAGATGTGACATACTCTGAACTGAAAGAATTTGCTCGGAAGTCCAAAGTCTTCCTCATGACCACGAAGGTGCCTTTTGGCGACTTTGTGGACGATGACGGTACGCGGCTTAATCTGGCCGCGCTCAGAGGCGGTTACGAAAAATGACCGAGATCGCGAAACGCAAGGGAGGTCGGCCGAAGATGGCATTCGAGCAAGATCTACGTCTTTTGATGACCTATCGCGCGATGGGATTCATCCGACCTGTGGTGGCCGCCCAGACAGCAGCCACATATCACCAGCTGCAGCGCGTTTTCCCTACCGCAGGTCCGGTGCGATTGTCCGTGAAGGGGCTCATGGAATCGGCATCCCTTGCAGAAATGACGATATTCTACCGTATGTATCTGCTCATCCGGAGGGATCCGCACCAGGCCATACACCTAAAAGATATTTTCGACGCCCATGTGGCTAAAACCGCTGTGATGGAGGCGGCGCCTGGGTTGGGTAAGCCACAGCTTGATGTCAATCTATCTTTTCTTTTGCTGAGAGAGGTGCGCGACGGCGGCCGATTGTGTCGCTTATATTGTGAGGAGTGTGATGGCGCGTTCGTCCAGCCCGTTGAGCACAAACGGGAAAGATGCCCTGTGTGCAGGGCCCTGAAGAAGGCAGCCGAAACCGCTGCACAAGGGCGCGGTCGGCAAACAGGGCGCCGATCAAGATAGCTGCTCTCATTCAGCTTTCATTCAGCTGGGTACAGAATGCGTGGCCCATTTCCCGTCGGCATGATCGCGGAATTGTTCTCAGATAGTGCACTGGGCAGGGTAGGGGGCAGTACCATGACATGAGCAGGGCCAGACAAGTATGTCACGCCGGCCCATGTTGAGGGAATCGAGAGCGCTGTTGACTGCCAGGCGACTGCATCAGGTCGTAGAAGCAGATGGCGACGGTCAGGCGTCTGCATCGAGGCGGTTCGATCGGTGTGCGATTCACATCCACCGCAAAATGTCAAGAAGAGAATAACAGTCCAAAACCTGCGCGGATCAACAAAACCGGCGGAAGTTTTCATTCGGATCGATCCTTATACTGGTCCCGGTAACAAGCACCGGGATAAACCATGTACTTCCCAAGAAATTTCAGAAAGCAGGCTGGTGTGCAAGCGAAATTCGTCGAAGAAGACGAATCGTTTGAGATGTTTCCGCCCTTTCACCGGGGTATACCCGTAGTAGACGTAGAAAAATCGATCGGGAAGCATCGATCTAATATTTCAAGTATGCGCTCGGCATTGGGCATGAGCGAAGAGGCATTCAGCCTTATAGTTTTGCCGGCAATTCGCAAATTTGCCGAATTCGTCGGCACCCTGCCGGCAAGTGAATCGCATCACCATCGGTACGTCGGCGGACTGATCGATCACAGCATCGAAGTCGCTACATACGCGGCACGCATGGCGTCGAGCCAGCAATGGCCAACGTCTGGCGCTCCTGAGGATCGCAATCGTGAGGTGCAGGCCTACAGGGTGGCGATCACCCTGGGTGCACTGACCCACGATGCGGCGAAACCGCTGACCGATTACGTCGTGACGGCGGTGGATGGCCGGGAGCCTGGCTGCCGCTGGGATCCGCTGAAAGGCGGGCTGATGGCGTGGGCGTCTGAGTGCACGGCGTCTCGGTACTTCCTCGCATGGCGCGGCAGACGGGGAGGGCACCATGAGAAGCTTGGCGCGGTGTTCTTCAAAGATATTTTTGCGCCGTCGCTGTTGGCGTATCTGCGTCGATATTCCGATGTGCCGTTTCGTACACTTTTTCATGCTTTGTCCGGCTCCCATGACCATCTCGACGATCGCACCCGTGCGGTGCTCCGTGACGCGGACGCCGAAAGTGTGAGGCGTGAACGTCTCGCGCATGCGGAAGTCGAAATGCGTGGTACAGCCGTCCCGGTCCTTGGCTACGTCAGAGAAGCTGTACGGGATCTCGTACGGCGCAGCTGGAGCCAGAATCGTCCAGGGGCGAGGGTGTGGGTCATGCGGGAACCGTCTGAACCAGAGCGCGTCTTCCTCGCGTGGCGTGATGGTGCCCAAGACATCCTCGGCTGGCTGAGGGCAGGTAATGTGCCGGCGGCGCCCCGTTCGCCGGAGGAGCTATTGCAGCTTCTGGCCGACCACGGTGAGCTGGTCACACACGATGAGCCGGGCGGTGATCGGCGGCGCTGGTGGCTCGCGCCGAATCTGTTGAATGATGGCCGGAAGCGGCTTCTGTGGCTAAGCGCGATCGAGCTGCGCGAGCCTGGTTTGTGGCTAGGCCAGCAGATGGCAGTCATGCCTGTCGAAGGTCGGATCCGACCTGATGGCGTAGAAGCGACGGAGCCTGTTTCTGCTAAGGGCGAGCCGGGCGTCGATCCCGACGATGATGGCAGGGACGCCAAGACGATCGTTTCCGAGGAGCGGGCTCCTGATCAGGAAGGCTCTGAAACGTGGCATCAGCTTCTGGCACATGTCCAGACGACGCCGACTGACGGGCTCTGTCGGGTCCAGGATGGCATGACTCTGGTGGCTTATCCGGATGCTCTGAGAGGGGTATCCCAAACTAATGCTGAAGCGGGCCCGAGATTTCTCCGGCTTGCGGAATCCCTGGTGCAAAGCGGTCATGTCATTCCCGCTGCGCCCGGCGTCATTCCAATCGTGTTGAATGATAAACGCTGGTTGCAACTGACTCCTCATGCGGCTGAGGAACTGAACAAGGGGACTGTTAAACAGCCCCAGAACGCTGTGCCAGTGGCAACCATCCCAGTTGGCTCGCAGCCTTCCACAGTGCCTCATCGAGATCATAGTGAGCATCAACCGAAGCCACCGAAGCGGGAAGTTTCACAAGGGCCGCGTGCTCGAACGAATGATGGCGAGCCTGAAAGGTACTCGCTCGCGCAGTTGGACGCAGCTGCTAGCGTCCTGCAGGCCGAAGGCCTCGTCTATCTCGAACCGCCAGATGCTGGTGATGAATCAGCATGGGGTGCCGCTGTGAGGCGCTGGATAGCAGCCTTGCCGATGGTCGCTAGGATCGATCGCAAGAATTACTCGGTTGTAGTCGCATGAGATCGTTTCAACAGACGCTTCGGCCCATCCACGAGTGGACCGCCGCTGGCGGTTGGGCGGCCGGTGCAAGCGTGACAGGCATCGGCATGTTGCTATCGCCTCTGCCAGACGCCCCGTTTGCCATTGCTGCGGGATTGTGTCTGAGTTTCGGCCTTGTTCGTGCGGGGGGCGGCATTGCGCGCCTGCGGGCCCGGAGGCGTCTGCTGCGCGGTCGTCCGCTGAGCTTCATTGATATCGGGGAATTAAACCGTCGGACCTCGCGCGACTCGGTGTGGCTCGGTTGGGGGTATGAATGGGCGCAGGAGCATCGGCAGCTGGCCGACGAACTCCTCGGTGCGTCGAGTGACGTCGTGGGAGGTTATGCGGCGGGGGGAGCGCGTTGGATCCACGGGTTAGAGCCCTCGGAAGGACACGTGCGCCTGCCCATCTCGGCGATCGATGTCCATACATGCCTCGTCGGAACCACGGGATCCGGTAAAACGCGGATTTTAGACTTGCTGGTCACGCAAGCTATCTTCCGGCAGGAGCCGGTCATCATCATTGATCCGAAGGGCGACCGGGATCTGGCAGCCACCGCTCGGCGTGCATGTGCCGCGAGCGGGCGCCCCGATGCTTTCCTGCAGTTTCATCCAGCAATGCCGACCCATAGCGTCCGGCTCGATCCGCTAAGAAGTTTTGGTCGACCCACTGAGCTGGCAAGCCGCATTGCTGCGCTGATTTCCACAGGCGCGTCAGGGGACCCATTTAAGGCTTACGCGCACCTAGCGCTGGTCAATGTGATCGCTGCGATGCTGATGGCTGGCGATCAACCGAGCCTGACGACCATCCGCGGTCAATTCGATGGCGGCGTCGAGGAGCTGGTGGTGGCTGCCATCAGATCCTATGCCATGAAGCAGGAGCTTGGCGATGTGCTGGAGGAGGAGATCCAGCACCAGAGGAAAGCCGCTGGAAAGCAGTTGCCGCTGGTATTCCATGTGATTGCCGCCTACCGCAAGAGGATTGCTTCGGTCAAAGGCAGCCCGGAGCTTGAAGGCGTTATCTCGCAGTTCGAGCACGATCGGGTGCACTTCAGCAAGATGGTGGCAAGTCTGGCCCCGGTGCTCGCCATGCTCACCTCGTCGCCTCTTGATGAGCTTCTGTCGCCTGATCGGCTGGATCACGATGATGCTCGCCCGATCTTGGACATGCAGCAGGTTATCACTGACAAGCTTGTCCTCTGGGTGGGGTTGGATGCGCTCTCAGATCCCATTGTCGGTTCAGCGATCGGTTCACTCCTCCTCGCTGATCTGACCGCAGTTGCCGGCGACAGATACAATCGCCTGGCGGATCTCAATCGCCGTGCCTCCTTGGAGGCCTGGGAAGAGCAGGAACGGCAATCACTGGAGCGGCGTATCAACCTCGTGGTTGATGAAGCTGCTGAAGTGATCAATGAGCCGCTCATCCAGCTGCTTAATAAAGGGCGGGGCGCGCGCGTGTCCGTCACGCTCGCGACTCAGACGATCGCGGATTTCACGGCGCGGTTGGGCGATGAGGCCAGGGCAAGACAGGTGCTGGCGAACGTTGGCACCATTATCGCACTGAAGATTCTCGATAACGAGAGTCAACAGTATATCTGCGAAGGATTGCGATCCACAAAAGTGGATGCGGTGGAAAAAGCCTTCGCCATTTCGGACAAAGGTGAGTGGTCGGAATATTCTGGCGGCTCAAGCGAGCGAATGATCAGCGAGGATACAGAACTGGTGCCGCCTAATGTGCTCGGTATTCTCCCGCCGCTTGAGTCGTTTATACGCATGGCGGGTGGAGCGGTGTGGAAATTGAGGTCTCCAATTCTTATTGGAGGTAAAGGCTCATGAACATAGTCGAAATGCCGACCTTCATTTTCCGGAGAAATCTCGAAAAGGGATTCGATGAGTCCTTCGCAGATTACAAAAAAACTTATAAACGAGACCGTTCGGCTGCGGATGCGATGTTTTTCATGTATCCGAGGTTACGCCATGTGTTCCGGGCGATCCATGATCATGTCTCGCTAGAGTTTGCTTGTTATAGCGATCAGTCGAAGCCTGTGGTGTGGCAAGCGTGGCACAAAGCCATCTCCGCCGGAATGGAGCCATTGGATTTCGATTTTCTGCGGGTCGCGGCGTCACTCGAAGCGGCGCTGCGGTGTGTCGTTTCTGAGCTGGCTCACATAAGTGTGGTGTCGCCCGACGGCGACGAGTGGACCCTAGATTGCGCAACCAGCTTTGCGATGTGGGCACGGCAGCACCCGGGAAACCTGCGCATACAAGAGGCCTGCGACTGGGACAGTATTCACGCACTGGCCCGACTGACGGCAACAGTGTGTGGAGATCGGGAAGTGGAGGTCATGCGCGATGCGCAAGCGTACCGCTAGTCTCCCACAGCGCGTGGCGGACGCAGAGAGCCCGTCGGGTGTCTGGGGCTGGCTGTGGGCGTTTGTTGTGCTCGAGGTCATTCTGGTCATCGCTTTCGTTCCGCATGGAGTGGCGGTTGCTCTCCTGGATGATGAACGTCAGATCGCGATCGACCAGGTGGGGGTCGAAGCAGCCGACTGGATCGATGGGGCAGGGTATGCCCTCTATGATCACATATTCGAGAAAACCGGCCTCAGGGAGCGGGTTTACGCAACCTTTCTCCCGAGTACAGAAGAATATGATGCGAAGGATGGCTTGCACAACATGCGGGATAAATTGATGCCCGTCGTTCGAGATCGTCTCTACGTCTTCTTCTTAGGCGCGTACGGCGTGTGTAGAAGGCTGGCCGCGTATCTTGTGTGGGTTCCGGCTTTGATCGGCCTTGTAATCGGTGCGGGTTTTGACGGCTACACATCCTGGGCCATCAGGCGTCACGCGTTCAGGTACTCGTCGCCGATTCGGCATCGTAGCGGCTATCGTCTCATATACATGCTGTTCGTAATCATGGCATTCGCCTTGTTTATCCCTATTGCGGTTTCTCCATTGTTTGTCTTGGGGATCATGTCTATGGGACTTGTGGGGTTCCACCTGACCGTCCGGTACATGCAGCGACAGATCTGAGGGAGAGTTGAAAATGGAAACGGTCAAAGTGCCTGCGCATGTCGACGAACCGCCATACCTACTGCTATGGCCAGCGGACGAGTTTGGCATGGTCGGCCTAGCATTTGTGCTGGGTATTGCCGCGAATCTACCGCTCATAGGCATAGCACTTGGGGTCGGTATCGGCATGGTCTACCGGCGATTTCGAACCGGGCGTCCTGATGGATATCTTCTTCACCTCGCCTATTGGGTGGGATTCGCATCCCTGAATTCCAAGGCATGTAGTAATGCCTTTGCCCGCCGGTGGCTGCCATGAAGCTGTCGCTTTTCATGGATACTTGGCGCGGTACCCGCGCTATGAACCGCTTTCTCATGATCGGGGTCATAGCGCTATCGCTTTCAAACTTAATATTCGGCGTGGCGGCTATGTCCAGAAAGACCACTGTTGTGCTTGTCCCGCCGGAGGTGCCGGAACGGTTCGAGGTCAGTGTGAATGCAGCCAACAGTGCCTACTACCAGTCGTGGGCGCTGTATCTGGCAAGCATCCTTGGCAACGTTACGCCAGCGAACATGGGAATGATCGAGGAGGCCATTGGTCCTTTTCTTTCGTCGGATCTGTACCCGCGACTTATCGGAAGTGTCCATGAGGAGATAGATGGTATTCGTCGATCACGTGTGACGACAGTCTTCCGACCTGCGCGGATAGAAAGCAAAGCAGGGTCATCGATATTCGAGGTCACGGGGCAGCATACGATTGTGAGCCCGGGGGGAGCAGAGACCACGACCATGCGGACCTACGTGTTTCATCTGAAGATCGTGCAAGGTCGTCCCACAGTGACGGAGTTCGAGGTTCGGAATGGACGCGTTATGAAGGATGTCAACTGATGGCTGGCTTTACCCGATCAGCATTCGTCACTCTGGCATGCCTGGGCGCGGGTGTTGCTGCTTCGGCTCAGGCGAGCGAAGGCGGGGCCGCTCCTTGGGAGATGCCGGTTGTCCCAGCCCATGTACTGGAAAATGCCCGCGCTGAAGTGAAGCAGGCGGATGCCGATTTTGCACTCGCGCAAGGACCCGAGATCACGATCAGGCCCGGCGCCGCCATTGGCATAGCCGTGGCATTGGATCACATCAACCGGATTTCGCTTCCATTTGATCGCCCGTTCATCGCAACAGCGTCGGGCGAACAGACCCAAATCGTCGGGAGTACGATTTACATCGCGCCCAAGACGGATGCGCCAATCTCGATGTTCGTCGCGCCGGATGGTGCGGACCAGCTGGCTTTCTCTTTGACGCTGGTGCCTCAGCCCAGGCCGCCCGCGAATTACGTGATCCGGTTCCCCTCTGATGTCGTCATCCCTCGCCCTCGGACGGATACGCCGACGCAGGGCAGGGAAAGCGACTATGTCGAGATGATCCGATCGACATTTGTAGACTTGGCTCTGGCCCGTGTACCGGCAGGCTATGACCTGCTGCCGCGGCCGGGAACGCTTCCGTTGTGCGCGGCGCCGGAGGGTGTGTCTGCGACATTCGACTTTACCCAGGCCCAGGTGTTCGCTGGTGCGATGGATGAATACGTTGTCGTTGCGACAGCCTCGGCAGCCGCCGATTTGATAGCGCTTGAAGAGAGCTGGTGCGCTGCGACCGGTGTGAAGGCTGTTGCCTACTGGCCGCATGCGGTCTTGCAGCCGCACGAAAAGGTCGAGGTGTTCATCGTGGCGGCACATCCGAGCGAACCGGCAGCCGCTCAGCGGCCTAGCCTGATCGGCCGGTGAAGGAGACGACGATGCGAGAGCGTCTGCAACAAAAGTGGGACCAGCTAAGCCCAGGAGCCAAGCGGGCCGCGATGGTAGCTGTGCTGGGCGGGAGTGGGGCAGCGATCATCGCCGTCATCGTGTTGATGAGTGGCGATCCACCGCCTCGGCCAAGCCGGCGTGACCAGGATATCAAAAGCGTGCTGACCGCACGCGATCCTCGTGAACTTACGATCGAGGACATGTCAGCGCGGATGAAGGCGCTGACGGAACAGAATGAAAAGCTGGCAGCCGCAGTCGAGGGATTCCGGTCGGACGCCAATCGCAAAGCTGCCGTGATTTCACCTGATGCAGTCGACCGACGGTTCAAAGAGGTCCATGACCGGAACCGCGTGCTGGAAGAGAAACTGGAGCAGCTGCAGGCTGCCTTCGATTCCCAGGTGAAGGCCGCTGCGTCGGCGCCCGCCGTGATCCCTGAACCAGGGGGAAGGCAATCCTGGTCTGCTGGTGCAACGGGTTCCCCGACGGCGACCGCGTCGACCGCGCCCGAGATCGACGCGAACCTGTTTGCGCGTGGACCGGTGCCGGCGGCGGGTACAAATCGGCCGCCGGCGCCTGGTACCTCGCGCGAGGCGCTGACGAGCGGCTCCGTGCGCCTCATCCGGCCGGAGCCGCTACCGGTGGCGGAAGCGCCGGACGCCCCCGACGTTATCATTCCGGTCGGGTCGATTTTTTCAGCCGTGTTGCTGAGCGGGCTCGATGCACCAACCGGCGAGGGGGCGCGGCAGAATCCGCATCCCGTCGTCGCACGAGTGAAGGATTTGTCGATCCTGCCGAATCGGTTTCGGGCGGATTTCAGGGAGTGTTTTGTAATCCTCTCCGGATACGGGGACTTGTCTACGGAGCGAGCCTATCTGAGGGCAGACAAGATCTCGTGCATCGCGACGGACGAGACCGTCATGGAAGCGAGCATCCAAGCCGTTGCCACGGGCAAGGACGGCAAGCATGGTGTGTCGGGACGGCTGGTCACCAAGCAGGGACAGCTGATTGCGAAGGCGCTCATGGCTGGCTTCGCTGATGGCGTCGCGAAGGCGTTTACGCGGGTACCTGTGCCGAGCCTCTCGGTATCTGACCGTGACACGGTGGCTTATCAGCGCGTTCTGTCGGCGGATTCTGTGACCTCCGCGACAATGACGGGGACGGGTGAAGCGCTTGAGCGCATCGCTGACTATTACATGACCATGGCGGAAGGCATGTACCCGGTCATTGAGGTCAACGCTGGGCAGCTGATCGACTTCATCCTCGTCAGCGGCTGGAATGTCAGCCGATCCGGGAAGACTCAATCAGCGACATTGCAGCCGACTGCAGCGTCCGCCGCAGCGTCCGCGGAGAGCATAGTCCGCGGGGTCGTTCCCCGGGGGGACGGGTCCCGTAATTAGTAAGAAAACATTCACATAATGCGACGCGAAGGAAGGAGGCACCTTTCCTCGCGAACCGTCTGATTGGCGTATTTATCGGAGAAATAATAAACCAATACGTGTGTTTCATTCGTTTGAAACATCATTTGTTCGCGCCGATCAGCAAAATCAGCGGAAGTTTTGCCGTGATTTGGGCGCTAAGCTCACTCAGGAGGTACCCATGAAACTTGCAGTTGCCATGGTCATTTTCGCCCTAAGTGGGTGCGCATTTGCTGTGGGAGAAGAGAACTTCGCGTGCGAAGATGAGCACATGAAGGGCTCTTGCCTCCCGGTCAGGGAGATGTATGAGGCGACCAATGGCCCGTCTCAGTCACTGCCTGTTGCGGGAGCGCCTATTGTAAATGTGGCAGCTCCTGTTGCCACAGCAGCGCCGGCCGTCACGGTCATCGAACCCGTGCCGGCCGAGGTTGTCAACGTCGTACCCTTTCGGAGTCAGCCCGTCGTGATGCGGATCTGGGTGGCGCCGTGGGAGTCCGATGCGGGCGATCTACACCTGGGTGGGTCGCTGCTCGTGGAAGTCGAGCCGCGGCGGTGGCAAGTCGGGAATGTGGGTGCCTCTGAACAAGGAGCCATTTTCTCTCCGTTGAGGAAGCACCGATGACCACGTTGACCATCGAAAATTTTGACGGCACCCGGGACCGGGGCTGTGAAGTGTCCCCGACCCCGAAGGTGCGCCGGAACATCCGTCCGCTGTATGTGGCGCTTGCCGTCGCAGCGATTGCTGTCGCAACAATGCCGGACGCGGCGCACGCAGGGACGGGTGGGGAGGAGTTCAATGAGATCACCGCCCTGCTCACCGGGTGGGTGACCGGCACTCTTGGTCGGATGCTCACGCTCATGTCCCTGATCGGCGTCGCGGCAGTTTGCGCTGTGAAGCATCACCTCGGCGGCCTGATGGCGACGGGCGGAATGAGCATCGCTTTGCTCTTCGTCCCCGACATTTTGGAGACGTTCTTTACTGCGACCATTTCAGCCTCGGCATATGTCCCTGCCATTTTCAGCGGGATGTCGATGCCGCCGATGTGATGGGCTGATCACGTTGCCTGTGGGGCGGCGGTGCTGACCTACCGCCGCCCATCGATTTATCAAGATGGTGAGATGGAGCGATGGCGATGCGGTGGCGTTCGGCAGCATTGGCGGGTGGCGTTTGCTTGGCGTTGTTTGCTGGTGAGGCGCAAGCGGATTTGCTGGAACTGCGCTATCGGGACGCGTCAGGCGCCGATCGTCAACAAGTAGGATCCGCCCAGTTCAGCAATCCGACTGGCACTGTCTCCGCCATCGTGTCCGCCGGGGTGGAGCGACGAGTGGCGATCGAGCTGCGCACCACCGATGGCGCAACACTTGCCTCGGCGACCAGTAGCGTGATCAGCGCCACCGATCGGATAACGGTCGGTGGCCTTGACCATTATGCGAAGACGCTGACTTTCCCCGCGCCGCCAGATGGTGAGTATCGCCTGATCTCGCGGATTCTGGCTGCCGATGGTACCACCGTGATTGACGAGGCCATCCAGGCCTGGAGCGTTGATACATCGCCGCCAACCGCTGGATGTTTCGAATTGCTCGGGACTTGGACCGGCAATCGCATCGCACCCTGTGCCGGCGCATCAGCCTGGGTCGCGTCGTCTTTTGAGGCGCAGGCCCTGAAACTGCATGACCTGGCCGACGCCAGCGGCATCGACGAGGTCAAGTTCACAGCGACACGATCGGGCGTGGTGGTGCGCGAGACTGCCGCGAAGTACGATGCCGCCAGCCGATCTGCGCAGATTGGCAATGGCAACGCCCACTCCGTAAACACAACGTATTTCCCTGATGAAGATGGGGAATACAAGGCGATGTTCACTGTTGTGGACAAGGCCGGTAACCGCGCGACCTTCACCCAACCGTTGTACTGGATCGCCAAAGGGCCTGGCGCAGAGATCGTCGCTGTCTATGACGGACGGAGCGACGAGAATTTTTTGCCAGCCGCGGGACCGTTGTTCGATGGGTTCAAACCATATGTCGCTGGCGTGACCAGCGACACCAATCCGGTGAAGATCGTGGTCAGGTACCCGATCGAATATGCCCCAGGTCCATCCCAGCCCTATCCCTACAAGGTCGGTGCCTATTCAGGTGCTGTCCTGACAGGCACTGGCGAAACGCCGGACTATGTCGACGGGGCATGGGCCTACAAGATCGTGAGCGGCTCTTATCGCTCTGGAGGGTGGAGCGGCTATGCAGGGATTAATCGATCCAAGCACTGGCTGATAGGATATCTGTATTATGACATCGACCTGGATCCGACAGCGGTCCAGTCCCCGAATATTACGAAAGTGGAAGTCGAGTGGTCAGATATCGGCTGGACCACGTCATCGCGCTGGCTGACCAGCAATACGGGGCCGCAGACGATGGTGCGTGCTCGCATTCAAGCCGAGCCACGGCCGTACGATCAGTTCGCGATCACCAGTTCCCCTTCTGCTGAGTGCACCATCCCGGCTGGTCAGACCAGCTGTGTGATGGAAATCGGGTACCTCTGGGCAGATCCCGGGAACGGTTATCGCCGCAGCGATGGCGGCGTGACCCTGGCTACAGAGGACCGCCTCCTGTCGGCGCGTGGCGGGTCAGCTTTCAACGTGCGCATGGATATGCATGCGCCTGAAATTGTCGGCTGGCGGTATCGGCAGGAGACGGACGATCTCATCGTGACGCTTCACGAGACGGATACACACTATCCTGCATATGTGGGGTCAGCGTCTCACCGTGTTCAGATCGCGTTCAAGCGGCCTGACGGGGAGGTGGCGTTCGAATCAGCTGAAGTTCTGTCGACGTCCGTCGGTGATGTTGTCTACGAGGCCGTTCTGCCGCTGAGTGCCGCGCCTGATGGCGCCTGGAATCTCGTGGTTCGTGCTCGTGACAGCGTCGGCAACGCCGCCGAGCGGACGGAGGACCTCATTCTTGATCGGGAAGCGCCCGTTGTGAACATCCTCTATGGCGATGTTCCCTATACGGGCGGCATGGTGCAGGATTTTGCGCAGTTTTCGGCGCAGATCCTTGATACGAACCCGATCGCGACCGCGAGCCTGCGGCTGAGAGGTGGGCCTGCGAATGAGGATGTGGTCCTCCCTCTGGTTCAGGCCGGAGAGCGCTGGGTGCCGGAGTACCCCGTTCTGTGGCCGACCACGGAGGATGGGCGATATGTTCTGTCGATCACCGCCACCGACGCCGACGGACATGTGGGGTCGTCATCTGTTCAGTTCGGGTTCGCTCCGCCGCAGGTCGACCTGATCGATGCTGGTGACGGGTTGTGGCTCCCGGGCATGGTGCACGCATTTCAGCGCCCCGATGGTCGATGGCCCTTCGAGTCTGCGCTTTTCGTGATGTCGTCAGGCGACCCGCTGTCCGGCATCTATGGGTTGCGTGCGACACTGCGTTCTGATTCGACCATCCCGGTCGCAGTGCGCGGCCATATCATTGCGCCTGGAGAGACTGTCGATCTCGGAGCCTATGATTTCGGCATGGCCGGCGGCCGCATCCAGCTTCCAGTGGCAGCCGCAGAAGTCGGCGCCGGTGTGGCGCATCTTCTCCTTTCGACGGGAGCGCCTGGTGCCCCGATCCTGGTGACGACGGTGCGCTTTTGGGTGCCGTCGGTCCAACTTCAGGGCACAGCATCCGCCACCCAGATCGTGGACCAGGTGTCGGTGTCTGCAGTCTCGCTGGCAGGATCCCGATGCCAGTTGACGAATAGCGCCACGGTCGCTGCCGAAGCTGATCCGCTCGGCGAGGATGCGACCTGCCTCGTCGAATGGGAGACCCTACCATCCGGCCTCGCGGTAACCGGGAGCAACGGGTTCACGGTCGCTGGGCGCGCTGCGGAAGCGGGCGACTTCGCTGTGAGCGCGCGGATCAGCATGTTCAGCGGCGGTAGTCAAATTCCATGGACCACCATTTCGGCTCCTCTGGTGATCGATCCGGCCGCCGGCGCCGCTTCGTGGGCGCTCGATGATCTGTCCTCCCCGATCCTCCGGACTATTGAAAGGGTGGAGACGGGGGTTCGCCAGGAAAGCGGTGCGGACTGTCCCCTCTATCTGGAAGCGGATCGCCTGTCAGCGCGAGCAGTGGCTGATCGCGGACAGATCGCCTGTATTTGGACCTGGTCAACGCTGCCCGAGGGCGTCAGAGCGGTGACGCGGGGCAGTCAGCCGGCGCTTGAAGGGACAGTCGGGTCGGTGGGCGAGCATGAGATCGGGTGGTCAGTGTCCGTGCTCGGCCCGAACGGGGCCGAGACGTTGATCGCCGATCAGGCGGCCAGCATCATGGTCCAGACCCCGCCTGCGCCCGAGCTGACGCTCGAGCGTCGCGGCGATGTCGTGAGCGGGCCGCAGACCGTGCCGGCGCAAGGTGGGTATGTCGGCGATTTGATTGCCACTGTGCCAGCTGGTGATCTGGTGGTCGATGTCACCTATCCGGACGGTGCGACGGACACTACCACAGCGGCAGGCACTGAATGGCGAGAGACAGTCGCTCGCAGCCGCCTGAATGCACGGGCCGCTCCGCTTCTGGAGCGTGCCTTGATTAAGGCCAAAGCGCGCTATGCGGCGCTGCCGGAAATGGAAACGACCCTGGACATCGAAACTTTCGCAGTGCCGCCGGAAACGGTGGCGCCGGAAATTGAGGTCCAATCGGGCAATGCTGTCGACACCGAACCGCTGCCCGTGCGTGTCTTCATGCGCGATTCCCGCAATAGGGACGTGGTCTCCCCGGATTATCTGGGCAACTGGCGGATCCGCTTGGTCAACGTGGTCTCGCGCACCGAATCGGTGCCGCTGACAGATTATGTCGAAGTGGCTGGCGGTGCTGAGGCGGCTTTTGCGCTTGATCTGGCCACGGTGTCGACAAGCACATTGCGTGTCGGGGCCGAGGCGGAGCTGATCGTGCCGGATGGACTGCCGACTGCCAGAGTGATGAGTACTCGGGGCATTTCCGTCGCCATTGTGAACGGATCCCCGGTCGATGGGGCCGTGGAAGGACGGAACCTCTCTGGCGAAGCGCCGCTGTCCGCGGCATTCAGTCTGTCCGTGTCGGCGGATATGGCGCGAGCGGCCGGGGATGTGTCGTGGGAAGTGTCGACGGATGGTGGGCAGGCCTGGGAGCTTATCCCGAACGCGAAGGGCCGTCGGCTGAGCCGCAGGTTCGATGCCGGCGATTACTTCGTCAGAGCCAGGATTACCAACCGTTGGTCGGGGGTGGCGACCTCGACTGAGTATGTGGCGGTGCATGCCTATCCGGCTCTCGATATCGAGGTGGATGGACCCTCGCGGGTCTTTGCCGGCGAGTCGGTCACGCTGAAGCCATCCATGAAGGATGGCGCCGCCACGGACGTTCAGGTCCGCTGGAGCCTCGATAGAGGCAAGAGTTGGATCGATGGGGCCTCAATCGAGATCACCCGCGAAGAAGCCACCCGTCTGAACGTGCTCATGGAAGCCAGGAGCGGAGATGCGGGGACCGCGGATGACCTTGCCTGGAAGCGCCGGTCGCATTCGCTGTCCTTCCTGCGGGTGACCGGTCCCCGTGTTCGACTGTCTGTGCCCAGTTATCCCGAGGCGGGGCGTGCCTATACCCTTAAGGCCACTTTGTCAGTGGCCTATGCCGAGTTTCGGGACCGGTTGCGGGGGCAGTTCACCCTGCCTGACGGGACCGTCGTAGACGGCCTGGAAGCCAGCTGGACGCCGTCGGTAGCGGATCTGGCGACCACGCCGGTCGTGACCTATACCGCTTGGATCGACGGGAAGCCTGGGACAGAGACCAGGATGAGCCGTCAAATTCGCGTCTGGCAGTATGTGTGGCCCGACCTCTCCCTGCGTGTGCAGCAACGTGTACCGTATGCACCCTCAACCGTCACAGTAAGCGTCGTCAGTAGCAAGTCCGTTCGGACGCTCGACGATTTCCAGACACAGTGGGAGTTGCCGCCGGGGGTGCGTGTGGTGCGTGCGTATTCGACACAGCAGATGATCGAGATTCCGGCTGCTGGCACGTATCCGATCAAGGTGGTGGCGACGGACGCGCGCGGCAATCGCGCTGAGCTTGAAACCGTCATCATCGCTGAAAGGCCGCCGGAGATCGCACTCGATATCGAGCTGCGTCCGATGACGAAGTATTTCAGGGCACCCTATGAGGTGCTTATCAAACCGAAGGTCGCCGGCGGGCATCCCCGAGACCGCGTTGAGGATTACTCTTTTGCGATCAACGGTTCGACCGTTGATGACCGTGGGAGCTATGCTACCGTGACGCTCGATGCGGGCGTTACGGCTGTCGAGGTGGTGGCGACAACCCGATATGGCTGGACCGTCACCAAGGCGGTGGAAGTATCGGTGCCGCCGAACCAGGCACCGGTTTGCACGCTGAATGCGGTCGAGGCCTCACGCGCGGTGATTTACCGAGCCGAGTGTACAGACGAGGATGGCTATATCGCTGGCTATAGGTGGCTGCTTGACGGTGTTGAGCGCAGAGGCGGGCCACTGCTGTCCGTGACGGATACCACGACGGCCGATCTCATCGAGGTCTACGCCCTTGATGACGCCGGCGTTGCGAGCAACGTCGTGAGCGCCACCAGAACCAGGGGTAGGTGAGGCCGATGACCTGCTTGAGTCGAGGACATCGGTCTTTTCTGGCAGCGGTCGGGCTGAGCCTGACCGCTGCCGTTCCGTCAGCGTGGGCCAGCGATTACGCCGCGCGACGTGGCTGGTTCTTCTATCTCGAACCACCCGTGGTGGAGGAGGAGGAACCGATTCTTGTGGTGCCCGAGCCTGAGCCGCCCCTGGTCACCAACCAGGCTGAGGAACCGGCCAAGGCTGCGGGGCCGCCGGCATTCTCGACCGCTTGGCTGCGCGAGTTTTACCCGAAGGTGCGCGATCGGGCGATTGACGATCCGACACCTGAGAACGTTCGTGCGGAGAGATATCTGACGCGCCTGATGCTCGATCGAGCCGAGCATTTTGCGCTGGCGACAGCGAAGGTGGTCCAGGAGGATCCGCGCCTGGACGAGAACGTGCGTCGGCCGACCATGCCGGCCTTCTCGAGTTCGATGGATATCGACGCAGCGGTCGCTAGGGATGCCCTGAGTGTGAAGCTCGCTGATGAGGGCGAGTTGTGGATGTTCCACGAGGGGGCTGCGTGCCGCCCATGCGTTCAGCAGCTGGGCATTCTGAAGAGTTTTCAGGCGCGCATTGGTATCGGTATCAGAGCGATCAGTTTGACCGACGATGTGCCGGACTGGGGTGTTCTGTCGGTTCGCGATGGGGGCCAGGCGCGCGCGCTCGGTGTCGAGGTGGCGCCCACGACGTTGTTTGCCAGCCGCTATGGGGGGATCTCAGTTATCTCCCATGGGCCTGTGGCTCAAGACGTGCTCCAGATGCGCCTGATCGAGGCCGGCGGTGAGTTGGGGTTGCTGACACAGCAGGAGGTCGTGTCCGCGCGTGCGGTTCGGCCGGCATTGCCCGTCGACATGACGACAATGGCTGCTCAGCTGGAGGCTCTTGGAGAGCCTGATGATGTGGATGCCGTCGTTGCAGCAATTTCTCAGTGGAGCGACGAGTGATGCGCTGGGGTGGGGTTGTGGTCGTGGCTATCTGCATGGCCGCCGGTGTGCCGGCCCAGGCCGGCCTTCAGCAGGAGATGGACGGGCTTTTCGGCCAGCTCGGCAATGTGACGCCACCGGCAGTGGTGGATACAGCCCGGCGAGGGGGGGTCTTCGGCGGACAGGTTGCTGTCCGCAACAGGATCATGAATGAACAGCTTGTGACATTCAGCCCGCCCAGCTTCAGGGCGGGCTGTGGCGGTATCGACCTCTACGCAGGCAGCTTCTCGTTCATCAACGGGGAGCAGTTCGTGCAGCTGGCTCGTAGTGTGGCTGCGAATGCGCAAGGCTATGCCTTCAACCTGGCACTCGGTGCGGCCTGTCCGCAGTGTCTCGCGATTTTCGAGACACTGCAGAAGAAATTGCAGGAACTGAACCAACATTTTGCCAACAGCTGCCAGCTCGCGAAGGGAATCGTTAACGATGCCGTCTCGGCCGTAACGTCGCAGAAGGCGTCCGAGGCAGGCATCGTGGCGACCATCGAAGGTGGCGTGTCGGATTTTTTCCAGGGATGGACGCAGGCCGATGGTAAGGCACCGGCACAGAAGGCGGTGGAGGCGGCCCCACAGAAAGCAGCAGAACGCATCCAGGGAAATGTCGTGTGGCGTGCCCTGAAGAAGGCAAATGTTGGATCGTGGTACACCTATGGTGGTGACGATCTTCTTATGGCGATTCTGAATGTGACGGGCACCGTTATTGTCGGACCACCATCCGATGCGGGCGATGGATCCTCCAAGCAGGATATTACAATCATTGATGGGGGTGGTATTACACTTGCCGATCTCGCGTATGGAGGAACATTTTCCATCCAGACCTGTGATGGAGATCGGAGTGAAAACGGCTGCCTCACGATGAGTGGCAAAACAGAAGTGCGCCTCCGAGGCTTCAACGAAATTGTTGCAACCGCTCTTGGCAGCTATTCAGAAGGTACTGGGTATTTGGGGGCTTACAGATACAATTACCGTCCCCGTGATGAAGACGTAGCCGTTTGGGCGGGGCTTGATGGCGCACTATCAGGGCTACTGGTTCAAGCAACCAAACGTCCATCGGCGACCATTGATGATATTGTTGCACGAGCGATGCCCGTCTTGGCGAACGAGCTGGCATTCTCGGTGCTCAGTGGCAATCTGAGGGCTGCCAGAGTCGCATTGGCCAGTGTGACGGGCGCCGATGCAGAACAAGCGCGCCAAGTTCTGAACGCCGCTGAAAATCGTCTTAATGCAGAGTATACACAACGTTCCACACAGCTGGGGCCATTCTACGCACAAATTGATAAGTTGAGGCTAATATCTCAGTATGAAGCGGTGCCAACTCTGAGCCTCTCCAATTATGGCCGTCAATAAGGGGCTCATGTCATGGGTTTTGACATCATAGTACTCGGTGATGTTGGGTCTCTTGCTGACGTGTTCAACGCTCTTGCGATGGTGTTCACCAGCGGGACGATGAGGGGTGTTGTCGCGGTAGGCTTTCTTGTTGGCCTGATCTTCGCGGGCTGGCAAGCCGTGGCGAGCATGGATGTCGGTCGTCCATTGTGGGGACTATTCGCCGGTTTCATCTTGTATATGGTCGCGTTCGCACCGACGACGACGATCACCCTCGAAAGCGTTCGTACAGGTGAGGTGCGACAGGTTGCGAATGTTCCGGTTGGTGTAGCAGCCACCGGTGCGATCATGAGTGCGGTGGGCCTTTATCTGACCAGGGAGCTTGAGACGGCTTTTGGGGTACCAGGGATTACCGATGGAGAGGTCGATAACCCAATGGCCGTTCTCCGGACCGTCGCGCTCACGTCTTATGGTCGCGCGGCGCTTGGCGCATCCAACGAGCCTGTGCCGGGGCTCTCGTTCTGGGATGGGTGGACGCGCTATGTCCAGGATTGCACAACGTCCATGATAACGCGGGCGGTGAGCGATGATGGCAGTGGTGCTCGATCGCTGACGAACCTGCAAAGCATGGCAGATCCGCTGGAGGCGCTGCGCTTCGACCACGTCATGTATGGCACAGACGCGGCCACAGGAGGGGCCGCGATCATGTCGTGTCGAGACGCTTGGCAGGAGCTGGCGACATTCACCCGCACGGAGTTCCTTCCGGCGTACTATGAGCAGCGCTTGGCTCCGTTGCTTGGCTTCAGTAGCACTGGGGCAGGTCCTGAAGCACAGGCACTCGTGGCGGCGGCCCTGCAGAGCTTCACGAGGCTGGGTTTCGCACGGGACATCGATCCTGATTCATTTGTTCTCGCGACGCTTCTCGCCAACGTCTATCACGAAGGTGCCGCTCAACGGTACATGCAGGAGATGCATTTTACCGAGGCAGAAGCCATTCGAGATGCGATCCGCCAGAGAAATGCCCAGTGGGCAGCTGAGCGAAGTATGTTTACGAACTCGATGGATTTTATTATCACGTTCGTCGAGATGTTCGCGTTCGCAGCAACTCTTTTCGTGCCATTTTTGCTCGCACTTGGACCGAGTGGCCAGAGACTGTTGCCTAAGTACTTTATTCTCTATCTTTGGATTAACCTCTGGTATCCGACGATCGCCATTATTCGGCTGTATTCAGCCAACGCGATGGGAGGCGTGATCAGTGGTCTTGAGGATGTGGAGCTGCTTCCGCTGACGTCACTGCTGGGGGTGATGCAGTTTGAAGGGCGTCTGGCAGATCAAATGGCAGTCACCGACATGCTGATGGCGGCAACGCCCATGCTCGCACTGACCCTGGTCACCGGTGGTGCGATCGCGACGTCTGCCCTGGCGGGCCGTATGCAGTCGGCGGATCACTATGACGAGCAGCGTTCGGCACCTGCACTGACCGCCGGCACGCCGATGGTAGCCTCCGAGACGCCCTTCACGCAGAACGCCTTCGGCGTGGTCTCGCGCACGAATGTGGGCTCGGCGATGCCGGAGATCGAGGTTGGCTACGCTGCGTCTCGTTCGACAGCTGTGCAGGAACAGGAGGCTCTCCGCGCGAGCCAGGGCCTGGCGACGTCACTGCAGCATGCGATGTCTGATTCGAGATCCGTGGCTGACAGCAGCGGCTTCACGCGCGCCTATGGCAACACCTTCATGAGCGATTCGAGTCGTACTTGGCAGACAGTGCGGAGCCAAGTGGAGCGTATCGCGGAAAGTCGTGGCATCACCGACGAGAAGGCGATCAACGACGCCACAGCTGCGACTATCGCTGCGAACGCCGGCACAGGACTACTCACAAAATTGGCCGCCGGTGTGGCATCACGAGGGAAGTCGGAAGCCTTCTTCCAGACGGAAGAAGGTAAACGCGCTTTGGCAGCAATGAATATTCTCAGCGTGTCGGGGAGTGTTGCGGCACAAAATACGGATAAGATCGGCAGCACTGTTGCGAACACGCTCGCCGACGAGGCGAGCCGGGCATTGTCTAGCGGAGAGAATGTCCAGCTCGGGGAAGCAATGGCCTATGATCTGAACTCGAGCGCGGGCCAGCAGCTGACCAGTACCTTTGGCGCATCGCACCAGGAAGCTGTTAGCCAGTCTGCCAGCGAGATGCGCGAGCGCAGTGAGGCGTTGCAGCGCGCGGAGGCCTTCTCGTCTACCTTCAGCAGCGGTAAGCGCATGGATGTGGCGGACCTCGCCGGCAAAGTCCTGAATGCGCCCGAGGCACGCCAAGCGCTCGATCGAGCGGTCGTCGCGATCGGTGATCCTGCACAGCCGGCGCTGGACGATGTGGCGCGCGACCTGGTCAGGAATCCGAACCTGCGCGGCAGTATGAGCGACGCGCAGGCGGAAACGGCTGCCAAGCTCCTGTACCTCCAGAACCTCGGCCGGGCCTCTTTGAGCACGGACGTCCAGGCGAACGCAGTCACCGCACTGAGTGGCGTGATAGGTCAGGCGCTGCCTGGGGTTGGGATGGGTGCGCGGCCTACGCTGGATAGTCCGGCGCCCGATGCGCCGCAATTCGGTGCGATCCATTCCGAAGCGGATAGGATCCGAGGTGCAACGGAGTCACGGTATGGCGGGCTGGCTGGAGCTGGTACGCTTCGACCCGACCAGGTGGCAGAAGCAGCAGATGCTTACACGTCTGGAAACAGCCCAGACATGCCGCGGATGGACGAACGCTTCGCCGACGACGCACGGCGAAGGATGGAGGCCGAGAGCGGCACATCACCGACAACCGGTAGTTTTGCCCAACAGAGAGAAGCTGCTAATCTATATCAAGAAGGTGGTCGGGGCATGATCGGCGATTCGACCGTAGGGGCGCGAGTGATGGGCCGCGCGACGAATATACTTCACGATACAAGTAATGAAATAGAGAAGGGTGCTGACGATCTCGCGAAAAAGGAGTGAGGTAAATGGAGTACATTTGGCATGAAATCTTGGTACCAGTTATTGTGTTATGCGCAAGAGTGCTTGCCTTCATTATTCGGGGGTTTGCAGACGTCTTCGGCATCGTGATGCTGTACGGATTCACGGCGCTGATCGTGTTCGCCATTGTGAGCGCGCCTGTTGCCATAATTCTGGGCGTTGTTGGTCAGGCGCAGATGACGATCGACCTCTATCGCCTCCTGGGGCGTTCGATTGGTCGAGCGTTCAGGAAGCGCCATGGTGAGCATCGCTCGGATCCACCGCCGGCAGAGGATGTGACAGTCAGACGCGAGCCGCAGCTCGGCCGCGAGGACATTGGGGTAAAGGGGGGTGGCGCGTGAGCTACCCCTCTTTTTTCTTGAGGCAGATGGTCCGCCCCTGGGTCCGGTTCAGCTTGTTGTGTCTGTTGATGGTGCCGTGGTCAGGCTGCGCCGCAGCAGAACAGATCACGGGCAGTGCACGTGTGATTGACGGTGACACGCTCAGCGTAGATGGCACACGGATCCGTCTGTACGGGATAGATGCGCCTGAAACTAAGCAATCCTGTTTGGATGAGATGCAGCGGCGATGGGCCTGCGGGCGTGAGGCCACGCAGTGGCTGCGCTCACTCGTTAGTGGGCAGACGGTGGTCTGTGATGTCTTGGATCAAGACCGCTATGGCAGAGTGGTCGGCCGGTGCCTGGTCAATGGCTACGACATCAACAGGCGCATGGTCGCTGACGGGATGGCGGTGGCCTATGTGAACTACAGCCGAGACTATGTGGCCGATCAAGCCTCGGCGCAGGCGGCTGGTCGTGGGCTTTGGGCTGGGCGGTTCACGATGCCGTGGGAGTATCGGCGTCAGAGCCGGCCTCAATAAGCGTCCGAGCAAGGCCTCGCATCGGCTGGGCCCGCTATTGGCGACCTGTCAATTGACTGTGGCCCATCGGCTGTTGGGCTTTGCAGGTGGAATCAGCTGTTCGTTCGGCGGCAATTATTGACCCGTCTGGTCGTTCGAGTATCTCAGCCTAGGCTGCTCAGGAACCCGGCAGGCTTCGGTCGTCCGCATCGTGTTCGTTCGCTGACCGCATAGCCTTTTCATGAACTTGTGCTGAAGCAATACGGTGTATCGCGCGCAATGTGTTTATGCAGTCTTCCAGGTGAAATTTGTTTGTATACCGGTCTAGGGTTTCTTTGGGTTGACTCTTAAGTCCATAGTGACGATGCGGACTTAGATAACTTTCGTACATGCTAATCAGTATTTCACATGATTGCATGACTCCGCCCACATCATCATTTATTAAATGTTCTCCCAAGCTGTGAAGATCTAAAATAATATCAGACAACCACATTACGTCGTAGGATCGGTGAGGTTGGTTTTGCCAAGTTATCCAGTGAATATCGGCATAGGCACTATGCATCCGGATCTCCGTGGCGACCTTCTTTGTGAAAACGAATAGTTCACCAATGTGACGCTGCATATCACTATTTATATGCATTTAAATTGTCCTCTAGCTATGTGATGAATAGGAGCCGCTTTCCTGCTAGGATGCAGCGACGACGGTAGCAGCTAACCTTGATCCCCGTTCCAGTAGCAGAAATTCTTATTCATGCCGTAGGGAATCATGGCTAGCTGACGCCGTCCACTCTTTTTCCTGGAGAGCCTCCTAGCCCCCAGCGAAGCGCATCAGCCGCCGTCGCACCTCGGTTGCAGGTAGCCGGCATCTGGGGTGCGCGAACAGGGTGCTCAAGCCACCGTGCAAGCGTTCGAAGCCCACATGATTGCCGTCCGCAAGTTGGTCGAACATCCATAGTACGCCGTGCATATCGAGATGCTCGGCAACAGCCAGTTCACGGAGTGTGCCGTCGCCGGTTAATAGTCCCCATTCCCTTGACTCGGCGATGGCGAATGCGAAGGTATCGGGAACAGAGAGCCGACGGTATTGACGGTTGATAATGGTCGCGCGCCGCAGCTCGACGGGGGTGAGTTCTTCTATCCGCAAGCCAAGGCGGACCAGGCGCTCGCCGAGGGGACCGGCAAGCTCTCTGTCATACAGCAGGTCAGGCACCGCGAACTCGTATGGCAGAAGGAACATCTCCTCAAGCAGGGACGCTCTTTCTAGGTCAATCACGACGGATGTGTCCGAGACGAGAATGGGCACAGATTAAACCGCCACCTGATCCAGTCGCTTGTCGAGTTCCCGCACGGAAATGCCAAGAAGTTCGGCAGCCCGCGATTCGCCAATGATCCCTTCTGCTAGTGCCCGATAGCAAAGGCGCTCGAAACGCCGGGGCTCCTCAACTTCAGGAGGCATGCTTTCCGGCTCCTCATAGGGTGCCGTGCGCCATCCGCGTTCGGCGAATATCTTGAACAGGCGCGCACATGCCGGCTGACTAATAATGCCAAGATCCTTACACCGATAAGCCAACGCCTGCACGCTCACACCGAAGCGCTTTTTCATGGCGACCAGTTCGCCGATGCTGATCGACGACCGATGTGCGCCGATTTCGGCGCGCAGAACATCGGCCGGCATCAGGAAGGCGCCGGCGAACCGATGTGCGGCCTTCTCTTCATCAACCCCTTCCGAGGGAGCGATGACCATATGGCCGAGTTCGTGCGCCAGGTTGAACCTTTTGCGCTCGGACCACGTACTCCGCTTGATGACGATGACACGCGCAGCATCGCGCTCCTTGCGCCTCACCTTGGCAGCGAGACCATCGACATTGTCCAGATCCAGCGAGAGGACTTTGATCCCGCGCTCCTCGAGAAGCTCCGCGAGCAGGGGGATCGGATCGTTGCCAAGCCCCCAGTCTTCGCGAACCGAGCGGGCAGCATCTTCCGCATCGCGGACATCGGCGACCGGATGTGGCGCGCTGCGCGGTTGCTCCCATTCTACGCTTCGCATGTGGAGAAGATCCTCGACGGAGAGGTAGCGCTCCAACATATGAATCGCGCGAGCCTCCAGTGCGGCTGCTTCCCTTGACGACGTTCCCACTCTTTTGCGGAAATCCACGCCTTCAAGCGAAATTTCTTCCTCGCTCAGGAGATACTCTTCGGAGACGTGAAGGGCCTTCGCGAGCGCGATCAGGACGCGGGAACTTGGCATGTCCTCGTTGCGCTCGTATTTACCGATTGCCTGGGCCGACACCACCCCGTCCATCGCATCTGCGAGCGCGCGCAGCGAGAGGCCCGACGCCGACCGAGCGACCCTGAGTTTGTTTCCGATCACGGCGGCCTCCTAGCATTATCTGGTTTCCAATTTAGGATTTTGGTCCGTGTTTGTAAACCGCAACCTCTTGAAACGCAGATAATGAGCGACCATCTGGAATAAAGTTGTCGTGCATTTGGCACGTTTGTAAACCGTTTCGCGTCGATGCGGGGCCGGCCTGTCCCGATCGTATCGATCCCGTCAGGCCGGCAGGAGCACCCATGACTCTCACGAATACCGAGCTTCGCTACTATGACAGCAACGTGCTTCGTCTGCCTGCAGACAAGCGCAAGGAATATCACGCACAGGTCGATCGATTGATCGACGAACTACGGAAGCGCGTCAGGGATAAGAAGGAGATCAAGATCACTAAAGTCGTGAAGGCCGGATCCTTCGCGAAATTCACGATCCTCCGCAAGACGACCTACGATCCCGTCGATGTCGATGTGGTATTTTACATTGCCGGCCGCGACGCGAGAGCAGAAACACTCGGTAGTCTGAGCGCGACGATTTACGATTTGCTCATCAAGATATACCCGAACAAGTCGGTGGAGGATTTCGAGATCCAGCGCAAGGCCGCAACCGTGACGTTCGTGGGCACGGGATTGAGCGTCGATATCGTGCCGGTGATCGAGGACGAGGCCCGGCCGGGGTATGGCTGGCAGTTTGACATTCACGGCGGCCCGAAAATCCAGACCTGCGCGCCATGCCAAATCCAGTTTGTGCGCGACCGGAAGAACCAGGACGGCGATTTCCGCACACTGGTTCGCATGGCCAAGAAATGGCGCAACTACGCGGAGATCAGGCCGCTCAAATCGTTCGTTATCGAGTTGATCATGGCGCATGTATTGGCTACCCAGGGCAAGGAAGGCAGCATTGAACAACGCTTCCGTAACTTCCTGCTCTACATCGCTCAATCCGGTCTTAAGAGCCCGTCCGGAAGGTTATTGAATCCGGTGAATCCGTTGTGATTCTATGCCGCGCCAGAGGAAATGGGAGCGGACAGAATGTGGACGACGGAAAC
>NZ_NYWI01000016.1:0-47184 GCF_002684955.1 Tistrella sp.
CCTCGTCGCCGTCTACGCCGTCGCCAAGGCTCGAAAACCCTTCGTGCCAAAGCTCGCCGACTGAAAAAAGCGCTTGCTCAGCGTGACGGTATCTCATGCGACCGGCTCTGCCATGTCGATCCCGGTCTCGCTGCGGGCCAGGGCGCCGCGCAGAATGCCGGCGACCTCGGCGATGCGTGCGCGGTCACCGGGCTTGTGATCCCAGCTCATCGGCATGCCGTCGTCGATGCTGCGCGGCAGCACGTGCATGTGAAGGTGAAAGACCGTCTGCCCGGCGCCGCGGCCATTCGCCTGGAAGAGGTTGATGCCATCCGGGCGGAGTTCCGACTGGACCACTGCCGCGATCCGCTTCGCCGTCACCACGACCCGCTGGAGATCCTCCGGATCGATCGCATGCAGATTTTCCGCATGGCGGCGGGGGATCACCAGGACATGACCATCGGCAATGGGGTTCACGTCCATGAAGGCGACCACGTGTTCATCCTCGTGGATGATTTCGGACGGCAGCTCGTGGGTGGCGATCATGCAGAACGGGCATTTGCTCATCGGCGGGCTCCTCCCGGACGTAGCGGCGCGGGTATGGACGGAAGCGGCATGTCGTCCTGGTTGCGCAGCCTCTCTGTTCATAATGATAAGAAGGGAATATGATAAGATAAAATGGATAATTTGGATGGTCAGGATAAATTTTTTGGATGGAGGGGCTGATGAAGATTCAGCAGCTTCGCTATGTCGTGGCGGTCGCGGATGCCGGGTCGGTGACCGAGGCAGCCCGCAGGCTGAACGTCTCGCAGCCGGCGCTCTCGGCCGGATTGTCGGCGCTTGAAGCCGATCTCGGAGGCGCGATCTTCGATCGGCGGCGAGGTGCGATGCGCCTCACGCAGCTCGGCGTACGCTTCCATCGCCGGGCGGTGTCGATCCTCCGAGAGTGCGACGTGGCCCGGATGGAGTTCCGGCGGGGCCTGGAGCGCAGCACGATCGCGGTCGGCGTGCTGCCGACCATCGCCATGCCCCTGGTGCTGGATTTCACCCGACGCTTCTCCATTGCCGAGCCCCGGATGGAGATGACCTTGCGCGAAGGGGCGGAGCGCACGCTGATGGACTGGCTCGCTCACGGGCGGATCGATGCGGCCCTTACCATCTCAGATCAGGTCGGCGCGGATGCCTGGATCCCGCTGGAGGGCGACCCTCTGGCACTGGTGTGTTCCTGCGATCATCCTTTCGCCCGACGGGGCAGCGTGCGACTGGCCGATCTGGACGGGGTGAACTTCATCTTGCGGGCGCATTGCGAGCGGGGGCGCGAAGCGCACGAGATCCTGGAGATCCGGGGGGTCAGGCTGAGACTGGTTCTGCGCACCGATCAGGACCAGCGGGCGCTCGCGGCGGTCCGGGCCGGGCTCGGCGTGACGATTGCCCCCCGCAGCCTGGTCGGCCGCGACACTGCTTTCGTCCCGATCGAGGATCTGGGACTGGCTCGCACCGTAGGGTTGCATCTGGGGCCCTCCATTGATCCGGAGCTTGCCGCGATGCTGACCGGCATTCTGAAAGCCGCAAATGGTGATTTCGCAGATGCGGGAGAGGTGGCGCCGCTGCGGCATCATAATTAACCGAGAAGAAGTTAATCGTCATTTTTGCGGCGCAAAACAAGCTGTTTTGCAGCGGCCTGCGCTTGTGTTCGAGCCGTGTGGCGTCTAGGTTCAACGCCACATGGACGCAGCCGGCTTCAATGCCGTCGCAGCGCCACCTTCGGGGAGAACAGCATGGCGACCACACGCCGCAAGGCTTCCGGCCAGCAGAGCAACGCGCTCGCGCCCGAGAACAGCACCATCGAACAGCTGGTCCGCTATTATCGCGAAATGCTGCTGATCCGGCGCTTCGAGGAGAAGGCCGGCCAGATGTACGGCATGGGCCTGATCGGCGGCTTCTGCCACCTCTATATCGGCCAGGAAGCCGTCGTGATCGGCATGCAGGGCAGCCTGGTCGACGGCGACAGCGTCGTCACCAGCTACCGCGACCACGGCCATATGCTCGCCTGCGGCATGGAAGCCCGTGGCGTGATGGCCGAACTCACCGGCCGCCGCGACGGATATTCGCGCGGCAAGGGCGGCTCGATGCATATGTTCTCGGTCGAGAAGGGCTTTTTCGGCGGCCATGGCATCGTGGCGGCCCAGGTGCCGATCGGCACCGGCCTCGGCTTCGCCCATAAGTACAAGGAAGACGGCAAGGTCGCCGTCACCTATCTGGGCGACGGCGCAGTCAATCAGGGCCAGGTGTACGAGAGCTTCAACATGGCCAGCCTCTGGCACCTGCCGGTGGTCTATGTCATCGAGAACAATCTCTACGGCATGGGCACCTCGGTGGCGCGCGCCAGCGCCGTGACCGAACTTTACCGCCGCGGCGAGAGCTTCGGCATTCCGGGTTTTGCGGTCGACGGCATGGACGTGCGGACCGTGCGCGGTGCGGCCGAATTCGCCGTCGAGCATGCCCGCAGCGGCAAGGGTCCGATCCTGCTGGAGATGAAGACCTATCGCTTCCGCGGCCATTCGATGTCCGATCCGGCCAAGTACCGGTCCAAGGACGAACTGAACCGCATGAAGGCCGAGCGCGACCCGATCGAGCTGGTCAAGAAGCTGCTGATCGACAGCGGCGAATGGGACGAGGCGAAGCTCAAGGGCATCGACCGGGAGATCAAGGACATCGTCGTCGACGCCGCCGATTTCGCCCAGGAGAACCCCGAGCCCGATCCGTCGGAGCTGTGGACGGACGTGCTGGTCGAGAGCTGATCGAGGCTCTGCCGGCTCAAGGTTTTCACAGGAGACCGGGGCAGGGCGCGTCGGCGCCGCTCCGGTGACGGATTTCAGAGAGAAACGGGTCCATACATGCCGAAGATCACGGTACGCGAGGCGCTGCGCGACGCCATGGCCGAAGAGATGCGCCGGGACGGCGACGTCTTCGTGATGGGCGAAGAGGTCGCCGAATACCAGGGCGCCTACAAGGTCACCCAGGGTCTGCTCGACGAATTCGGGGCAAAGCGGGTGGTCGACACCCCGATCACCGAACACGGCTTTACCGGCCTTGCCGTCGGCGCCGCCATGCGCGGCCTGAAGCCTATCGTCGAATTCATGACCTTCAATTTCGCCATGCAGGCGATCGATCAGATCATCAACTCTGCCGCCAAGACCAATTACATGTCCGGCGGCCAGATGCGCTGCCCGATCGTGTTCCGCGGCCCCAACGGTGCGGCGGCGCGCGTGGCGGCCCAGCACAGCCAGGACTATGCCAGCTGGTATGCCCATGTCCCCGGGCTGATCGTCATTGCGCCCTGGTCGGCGGCGGATGCCAAGGGCCTGCTGAAGGCCGCCATCCGCAATCCGAACCCGGTCATCTTCCTTGAGAACGAGATCCTCTACGGTCAGAGCTTCGAGGTGCCGGACGACGACGACCATGTGGTCGAGATCGGCAAGGCCGCGATCGTGCGCGAGGGGCGGGACGTGACCATCACCGCCTGGTCGATCAATGTCGGCAAGGCGCTGGAAGCCGCGGACAAGCTGGCGGAAGAGGGGATTGAGGCCGAGGTCGTCGACCTGCGCACCATCCGCCCGCTCGACGTCGACACCATCGTCGCTTCGGTGAAGAAGACCAATCGCCTGGTGACGGTCGAGGAAGGCTGGCCGACGGCCGGCATGGGCGCCGAGCAGGCCGCGCTGATGATGGAGCATGCCTTCGATCATCTGGATGCGCCGGTGATCCGGGTCTGCGGCAAGGATGTGCCGCTGCCCTATGCCGCCAATCTCGAGAAGCTGGCCCTGCCCCAGCCCGACGACATCGTCGAGGCCGCCAAGCGCGCCGTCGGCTACGAATTCTGAGCCGGCATCGCCGGACCCCATCGAGAATCCGAGGACCGAACATGGCTCAGACCATCCTGATGCCGGCCCTGTCGCCGACCATGACCGAAGGCACGCTTGCCAAGTGGCTGGTGTCGGCAGGCGACAAGATCGAAAGCGGGCAGGTGATCGCCGAAATCGAGACCGACAAGGCCACCATGGAGGTGGAAGCGGTCGACGAAGGCGTGCTGGCCGAGATCCTGGTGCCGGAAGGCACCGAGAATGTGGCCGTGAACACGCCGATCGCCGTGCTCAAAGAAGAGGGTGACGACGATGCGGCGGTGGCGGAAGCTGCCGCCGGTGCTGGCGCGACTGCGCCCGCCGCCAAGGCCGAAGAGGTCGAGGCCGAAGGTGACGATGCGGGCGAGGCGGAGGCGGAAGCAGCAGCAGCACCCGCTCCCAAGACGTCGGTGAAGCCGGCGGCCGATGGCGAGGGCGGCCGGATCAAGGCAAGCCCGCTCGCCCGCCGCATCGCATCCGAAGTCGGTCTGGATCTTTCGGGCCTCGAGGGCACCGGTCCGCATGGCCGGATCGTGAAGGCCGATGTCGAGGCGGCGATCGCGTCGGGTGTGAAGCCTGCCGAGGCATCGAAAGCCCCGGGCCGCAGCGACGCAGCTCCGGCCGCCGAGGCGCCCAAGGCGACCCCGGCGTCGGCCCAGCAGACCGGTGGCGGTTACAGCGTGGCGGCGATCTCGGCCGCGGCTTCCGCCCAGACCCGCGATCTGGTCGACAAGCTGGGCATGCCGTACGAGGCCGAGGCCAATAACGGCATGCGCAAGACCATCGCCCGCCGCCTGCTCGACGCCAAGCAGACCGTGCCGCATTTCTACCTGACGGTGGACTGCGTCATCGACCGGCTGCTGGCGGTGCGCAAGGAGCTGAACGAGCGTGCCGGCGACGGCGTGAAGATCAGCGTCAATGATTTCGTGGTGCGGGCCAGCGCCCTGTCGCTGCGCAAGGTGCCGGCGGCCAATGCCGCCTGGACCGACGAGGCGGTGCTGCGCTTCAAGGATGTCGATGTTTCGGTGGCCGTTGCGATCGACGGCGGGCTGATCACCCCGATCATCCGCAAGGCCGATACCAAGGGTCTGGCCGCGATTTCGTCGGAGATGCGCGACCTCGCCACCCGTGCCCGCGACGGCAAGCTGAAGCCCGAGGAGTATCAGGGCGGGACCTTCTCGGTCTCGAACCTCGGCATGTACGGGATCAGGGAGTTCTCGGCGATCATCAACCCGCCGCAGTCGGCGATCCTGGCCGCCGGTGCCGCCGAGCAGCGGCCGGTGGTGAAGGATGGTGCGCTGGCGATCGCGACGGTGATGACGGTTACACTCTCCTGCGACCACCGGGTGGTGGACGGCGCCGTCGGCGCCCAGTTCCTGGCCGCCTTCAAGAAGCTGATCGAGGACCCGCTGTCGATGCTGCTCTGAGCGGCATCCCGCGGTTCATCCTTCGAGACACACACGAGACGGACGGGAGACCCATCCCATGCCGATCAAGGTTCTGATGCCGGCGCTGTCGCCGACCATGACCGAAGGCACCCTGGCCCGCTGGCTGGTCAAGGAAGGTGACACGATCGAAAGCGGTCAGGTGATCGCCGAGATCGAGACTGACAAGGCCACCATGGAGGTCGAGGCGGCGGACGAGGGCGTGCTGGCGAAGATCGTGGTACCGGAAGGCACCGAGAACGTCGCGGTCAATGCCCTGATTGCGGTCCTCGCCGATGAAGGCGAGGATCCGGCCGAGGCGGCAAAGGCCGCTGCCGGCGGTGCCGAGGCGCCGAAGGAAGCCCCCAAGGCTGCCGAGGCCGCGAAGAAGCCCGAATCCCCGAAGAAGCCCGAGGCTCCGAAGAAGGCCGAGGCGCCCAAGGCCGAAGCGAAGAAGCCGGCGCCGAAGACGGCCTCGGGGCCGAAGAGCGGCGACGACTATGACGTGATTGTGATCGGCGGCGGCCCCGGCGGCTATGTCGCGGCGATCCGCGCCGGCCAGCTGGGCCTGCGCACGCTGGTGGTCGAGGAAAAGCACCTGGGTGGCATTTGCCTGAACTGGGGCTGCATCCCGACCAAGGCGCTGCTGCGGGCGGCCGAGGTGTGGACCCTGGTCAACCATGCCCGGGAATTCGGCATCACGGTCGAGAAGCCGAGCTTCGATCTGTCCGCGATCGTCAAGCGCAGCCGCGACGTGGCCAAGACCCTGTCGCAGGGCGTGGCGCATCTGCTGAAGAAGAACAAGGTCGAGGTTGCCGACGGCCGCGGCCGTCTGAACGGCCCGGGCAAGGTTGTGATCGAGGGCGCGAAGGGCAAGCGCAGCGTCACTGCCGATCACATCATTCTGGCGACCGGTGCCCGTGCCCGCGTGGTCAAGGGGCTGGAGCCGGATGGCGAGCGGGTCTGGACCTATCGCGAAGCCATGGTGCCCGAGAGCCTGCCCAAGTCGCTGCTGGTGGTCGGCTCCGGCGCGATCGGCATCGAATTCGCGAGCTTCTATCGCGCGCTCGGCGTCGAGGTGACCGTGGTCGAACTGCTCGACCGCATCCTGCCGGTCGAGGATGCCGAGATTTCGGGCCTCGCCCGCAAGGCCTTCGAAAAGCAGGGGATGAAGATCCTCACCGGCACCCAGGTCAAGGCGCTCGACAAGGGCAGGGACGGGGTGACCGCAACGCTCGAAGACGGCAAGGGCAAGACGCAGAGCCTGAAGGTCGACCGCGTTATCGTGGCGATCGGCATCGTCGGCAACACCGAGGATCTGGGGCTGGAGACGACGAAGGTGAAGGTCGAGAAGGGCCAGATCCAGGTCGGTCCGTATCTCGAAACCGACGAGCCGGGCATCTATGCGATCGGCGACGTGGCCGGCGCACCCTGGCTGGCTCACAAGGCCTCGCATGAAGGCGTGATCTGCGTCGAGGCCTTCGCCGGTGTCGAACATGTCCACCCGATGACCCGCGAGAACATTCCGGGCTGCACCTATGCCACCCCGCAGGTGGCATCGGTCGGCATGACGGAGGCCAAGGCGAAAGAGGCCGGCTACGACGTCAAGGTCGGCCGCTTCCCCTATCGGGGCAATGGCAAGGCCCTGGCGCTGGGGGAACCCGAGGGGCTGGTCAAGACGGTGTTCGATGCGAAGACCGGCGAGCTGCTGGGTGCCCATATGATCGGTGCCGAGGTGACCGAGTTGATCCAGGGCTACACGGTCGCCAAGACCATGGAAGGCACCGAGCTCGACCTGATGCACACCATCTTCCCGCATCCGACCCTGTCCGAGATGATGCACGAGTCCGTGCTTGACGCCTTCGGACGGGCCATCCATTTCTAACCCGAAATACCCTCAGCGCCCTGCGACAGGCACGCCTGTGGCGCGGTCGACTGTGGTATGCTCGACCAAAGGCCCGGCTCCCGATCACCGGTCGGGGCCGGGCCTCAACCCATCCAGGCCGGGGGACATCGCACGTGGCCGTGATCATCCATCCCGTCGAGACGGCGCCAGCCAGCACCACGCCAGCCCAGCGTCAGCGCAAGCCCGACTGGATTCGCGTCAAGGCGCCGACCTCGCCACAGGTGGCGGAAATGCGCCAGCGCATGCGGCGCCTCAACCTCTTCACCGTCTGCGAAGAGGCTGCCTGCCCGAATATCGGCGAGTGCTGGACCCAGAAGCACGCCACCGTGATGATCCTGGGCGATATCTGCACCCGCGCCTGCCGGTTCTGCAATGTCGCGACCGGCATGCCCCGCGCGGTCGATCCGGACGAGCCCGCACATCTGGCGGAAGCGGTGGCCGAGATGGGGCTGGCGCATGTGGTGGTGACCTCGGTTGATCGCGACGATCTCGACGATGGCGGCGCCGGCCAGTTCGTTCAGGTGATCCGCCGTATCCGCGAGATGTCGCCCGAGACCACCATCGAGGTGCTTACCCCCGATTTCCAGCGCAAGAAGGGCGCGCTCGAGGCGGTGGCCGAGGCGCGGCCGGACGTGTTCAACCACAATCTGGAAACCGTGCCGCGGCTCTATGCCGATGTCCGGCCGGGGGCGCGCTATTTCCACTCGCTCAAGATCCTGTCGATGGTGAAGGATGTCGACCCCTCGATCTTCACCAAGTCGGGCATCATGGTCGGCCTGGGTGAGACCAAGGGCGAGGTTCATCAGGTGATGAACGATCTGCGCGCCGCGGATGTCGACTTCATGACCATCGGCCAGTATCTGCAGCCGACGCCCAAACATCTGCCGGTCGACCGCTTCGTCACGCCCGAGGAGTTCCAGTCCTATGCGACCATGGGGCGGGCCAAGGGTTTCCTGCTGGTGTCGTCCAGCCCGCTGACCCGCTCGTCGCATCATGCCGACAAGGACTTCGCACAGCTGAAGGCCGCACGCGAGGCGCAGCTTGCAGCGGGTACCGCTCAGACCGTATAGAGAGACGGTCCGCCACGGCACCGTGGCAGCAGCCCCCGTATCGCGCGGGGGGAGCTGCCCGGCTGCCGTCTGCCCGACGATTCTCGCCAACGGGAGTTAGCGTTCGACGATGCCGTCCTTCAGCGAAAAGCGCGTACTGCCCTACGCGCCCGACCAGCTTTTCGACCTCGTTGCCGCCGTCGACCGCTATCCGGAATTCCTCCCCTGGTGCATCGCCTCACGCATCCGCACGCGTGAGAGCTTCACCGATGCCGAGGGGCACAAGCGCGAGCGCATGGAGGCCGATCTGGTGATCGGCTTCAAGATGATCCGCGAGCGTTTCACCTCGAAGGTCGAACTCCTGCGCCCGCATGAGGTGCTGGTGACCGACGTGACCGGGCCGTTCGAACATCTGCGCAATCGCTGGTGTTTCGAGCCGCACCCCGAAGGCTGCCTGGTCGATTTCGAAGTCGATTTCAAGTTCCGCTCGCGCCTGCTCGACAATGTGATGGGCGCGCTGTTCGGCGAGGCTACCCGGCGCATGGTCAAGGCTTTCGAGGCCCGGGCCGCCGATCTTTATGGCCGCGAGCCTCTGCATCGCGGTCAGGCGCCACGGCCCGCCGAGCCGTGATCCCGGCCCTTCCTCCCCCCGCTTCCCTTCCTTCGTCACCGACTTCTCGATTTTTCGATGTGACATCGCGATCCGGGATGTCACAGGATGTCCGGGGTGGACGTCTTTCCGGCAGCGTCTCCCTGTCGAAGGACGATCCGATGACCGACATCGCCACGCCGCCTCCGGGTTTCAGCCGCTGCCGCTCCGGCGGTTTTGCCGTGACCGGCCTTGCTGCCATCGTCTCGAATGACGATCCGGACGCGATCGGCGCCCTGTGGGGGCGCTGGTTTGCGGAGCGGCCGCTGGAGGGGCAGCCCTGCGCCGATGCTGCGACCTATGCCGTCTATGATCGGTATCAGGGCGACCACAGCGCCCCTTTCCGGCTGACCATCGGCCGGGTTCTGGTGCCCGGTCTGCCGGTGCCGGACGGGCTGATCCGGGTCGATCTGGCCACGGCCGATTTTCTGGTGCTGCGGACCGCCGGCCGGCAGCCGGCGGCGCTGGCCGCAGGCTGGGCCAGGATCTGGCAAACCCTGCCGGACCGTGCCTTTCGGGCCGATTTCGACAGATGGCCGGATGCCGAGCCGGACCGGGCGGACATTCATGTGGAGCTGCGCGCATGAGCCTGACCACAAGCGCCATGCCGGGAACCTCCGCAGCCCGGACCGATGCCTTTCTCGCCCATGCACCGGCGGCCTGGGCGCAGGCCTACCGGCTGACCGGCAGTTCGGCCGACGCCGATGATGTGATACAGGATGCCTGGCTGCGCTGGCAGCGGGCGGAAGCCGGCGCCGAGGCCGGCCGGCCGCGTGAACCGCGGGCTTTTCTGCTGTCGGTGGCGACCCGGCTTGCACTTGACCGCCTGCGCAGCCGCCGGCGTGCCCGGACCGGCTATCCCGGCCCCTGGCTGCCGGAGCCGCTGGTGTCCGACATCGTGGCGCCCGAGGCGGGCCTCACTGAGACGACCGAGACCCTGTCGCTGGCGTTGCTCCGGCTGATGGAGCGGGTGCCGCCATCGGAACGCGCCGCCCTGCTTCTGGTCGAGGTGGCGGAGATGGAGGCCAACGAGGCGGCCGATGCGCTCGGCATCACCCCCGTGGCATTGCGTCAGCGGCTGTCGCGCGCCCGGCGCCGCCTGGCGGCCGCCCGGGCGGAGCTGCCGGCGGCGGCAGATCCGCTGCTCGACCGCAGCCCCGGCAGCGGCAGCGCCGATCCCGAGGCGGCGCGTGCGCTTGCTGAAGCGGTTCTGAAAGCGGTGGCAAGCGGCGACGAGGTCATGCTCCGGCGCCTGCTCGCCCCTGAGATCGTGCTGGAGAGCGATGGCGGGGGCAAGGCGGCGGCGGCGCTCAACCCCATCCGCGGCATCGACAAGGTGGTGCGGTTCCTGATCTCGATCACCCGCAAGCACCCGGCGCAGAGCGTGCGCCTCGCCCTGGTCAACGGCGCACCCGGCTTCATTCAGGATTTTCCCGACGGCAGCATGAGCGTCAGCGCGCTCGTCCCCGACGGGCAGGGGCGGGTGGGCGCCATTCTTACGATGCGCAATCCCGACAAACTCGGCGCCGTCCGCCGTCTGCTGGACGGGCGCGGCTGACCACCCGTCCGGGGTCCGGCCGGGGGTCAGTCCGCCAGGGCGTCGAGCAGCATGTCGAGCGCCACCGCGACGCTCTGCGCCCGCACGGCCTGACGGTCGCCCGGGAAGGCATGCCGGCGATGGGTGACGGTGCCGCCGCGCCGCGCGCAGGCGAGATAGACCAATCCCACGGGCTTGGTGGGCGTGGCGCCGCCGGGGCCGGCAATGCCGGTGATCGACACGGCAAGATCGGCGCGCGACCGGGCAATGCCGCCGGTCGCCATCGCTTCGGCGACCGGCCGGCTCACCGCGCCTTCAGCCTCGATCAAGGCTGCCGGAACGCCGACCATCTCGGTCTTGGCCTCGTTGGAATAGGTCACGAAGCCGCGATCGACCACATCCGAAGAGCCGGCGACGGCGGTGAGCGTGCCGGCAACCAACCCGCCGGTGCAGCTTTCGACCGTGGCGATCTTCAGGCCGCGGCCCCGTGCCCGGGACAGAACAAGCTCTGCGGTCTCGATCAGGCTGTCAGTGAGCATAGGCAGGTGCTCCGGCGTGCGATCAAAGGGCAATGCCGGCCAAGTCGAGGCCGGAGGCCAAAGCGACGAGCAACAGAATGGCGTAGACCCCGGCGATCAGGTCGTCGAGGATCACGCCCAGCGCGCCGCGGACATGGCGGTCGGCCCATCCTACCGGAAAGGGTTTGGCGATGTCGAAGGCACGGAAAGCGATGAAGGCCGCAAGCCACCAGTGCCAGTCGCCGAGCCGCCCGAGAGGGGCCAGTGCTGCCAGCGTAATCCAGAGGCCGGCCAGTTCGTCGATGACCACGCGTCCGGGGTCGTGGACCCCGTCATGAGCGGTGACCAGGCGGATGGCCCACCAGCCGGCGATGACCGCAAGCAGGGCACCGATCAGCAGCGCCGGGGCACCGCCCGCCCAGGCGACCGGGATGCCGATGGCCAGGGCGGCGACGGTGCCGACGGTGCCGGGTGCGCGCGGGGCGTTGCCGCTGCCGAGCACGGTCGCGATCAGCTCTGCCGGATGATGGGCCGGCAGATGCTCGCGATGGCGGCGGGGGCTCAAACCACCGGCTCCGGAGCGGAGAGATCGGGGAGCAGCACCGTGGCGGTCGCCATGGCCGCCAGTCCCTCGCGGCGGCCCGTGAAGCCCAGCTGCTCGGTGGTGGTGGCCTTGACCCCGATCCGTGCGGGCGGCAGTCCGGTCAATTCGGCAAGGCGGCGGCGCATCGCCTCGCGATGAGGACCGACCTTCGGTCGCTCGCCGATGATGGTCACGTCACAATGCACCAGCCGGCCGCCCATCGCGCCCATCAGGGCCAGGGCGTGGATCAGGAACCGGTCGGACGAAGCACCGCGCCAGCGGGCATCCGTCGGCGGAAAATGCCGGCCGATATCATCGGCGGCGATGGCGCCCAGCACCGCATCGGTCAACGCATGCAGGGCGACATCCGCATCGGAATGCCCGGACAGCCCCTGATCATGCGGCACAGGGACACCGCAGAGCCAGACATGGTCGCCGGGGGCGAAAGCGTGGACATCGAAGCCGCTGCCGGTGGCCGGGAGCAGGGGGGCCGTCTGACCGCGCCGCGCCAGCAACTGCCGGGCCCTGTCCATATCCGCGGTCGTGGTGATCTTGAAGGCGGCTTCGTCGCCGTCGACCAGCCGGACGGCATGGCCGGCCGCCTCCATCACGGCCGCATCATCGGTCAGCGCGTAGGGCAGCGTGTATCCGGCCGCGGCGCGATGAGCCGCAAGCAGCAGGTCGAGCCGTGCCCCTTGAGGGGTTTGCGCCCGCCAGAGGCCGTCGCGCGACACGGTCCCGGCGACCGTCATCGCCTCGCCCCGCTTCAGCGTGTCGGTGACGGCGAGGGCCGGCAGGGCTGCCGGCGCGTCACCCAGAGCATTCAGGACCCTGTCGATCATCCCGGCCGGCAGGAAGGGGCGGGCGGCGTCGTGAACCAGCACGAAATCGATGTCACCACGCGCCGCCAGTGCTTCCAGGCCGAGGCGCACCGAATCCTGTCGCTCCGCGCCGCCGATGACCGGCGGCGCCACCTCCAGCCCTGCCAACGCCCGGTCGTGCAGGTCCCGGTCATCCGGGCCGATGACGACCTGGACCAGATCGATCCGCGGGTGGGCAAGAAAGGCTGCAGCGGCATGGGCGAGCAGGGCACGACCCCCAAGGGCCTGATACTGCTTGGGAACACCGCCGCCGAACCGCCGGCCGCGTCCGGCCGCGACGATGAGTGCCGCCGCGCGGCCAGGCGGCGGAGCGTCGCCGACGGGATCGTCGGATGGCTGCGGCCGGGTCGGGGTCATCTGGCGCATCTCCTGGTCGGGCAGGGCGGGGTGGGGCTTCGAAACACCGCAGTGTTCTTCGATACCGGGGTCGGCCGATGGTTGCAAGCGCGGCCGACGCTTGCACCGCGCGGGCCGGCTCAATACACTTCGCCTAAACTTTATGCACTCAGCTCGGGCAATTGCCCAGCCCATGATCAGGAACCCGATGATCGATCGGCTTTTCTCACCCGACAGAGCTGCACCTCCGGTGCTGCTGGCACCCATGGCCGGTGTGACCGACCGTCCGTTTCGGACGATGGTGCGGCGCTTCGGCGTGTCGGCGACGGTGTCCGAGATGATCGCCGGCGGCACCCTGGTCGAGGGGTGCCGCCGCACCCTGTCGATGATCGACCTGGCGGGTGAGCCGGGGCCGGTCGCGGTCCAGCTGGCGGGGCGCGACCCCGAGGTGATGGCCGAGGCGGCGGAGAAGGCTGTCGAGGCGGGGGCGGCCTGGATCGATATCAACATGGGCTGTCCGGCAAAGAAGGTGACCAGTGGCGCCTGCGGCGCCGCATTGATGCGCGAACCCGACCGTGCCGAGGCCATCGTTCGGGCCGTGATCCATGCGGCCGGCTCGGTGCCCGTCACGGTCAAGATGCGGCTGGGCTGGGCCGAAGGTGAACTCTCGGCGCCCGATCTGGCTGCACGGCTTGAACAGATCGGCGTCGCGATGATCACCGTGCACGGCCGAACGCGCGCCCAGCTCTACAAAGGCGCGGCCGATCCGGCGGGCATCGCGGCAGTGCGGCGGCGGGTTCGCGTGCCCCTGATCGCCAATGGCGACGTTGCAAGCCCTGCCGATGCGCGGCGGCTTCTGGACCGGACCGGTGCGGACGGGGTGATGATCGGACGCGCCACCATGGGGCGGCCCTGGCTGCCGGCGCTGGTGATGGCAGGTCTGGCGGGGCGTAGCGTCGCCATGCCGGACATGGCCGCCATCTGGGCGCTTGCCCGGGCGCATTACGATCTGGCACTCGACCACTATGGCGAGGCCCATGGCCGCCGGGTGGTGCGCAAGCATCTCGACGCCTATGCGACCGTTGCCGGCGCTGGCCGGGCGATACGCGACCATCTTGTCCGTGCCGAGCAGCCGGACGACGTACGTGCCGTGCTCGATCGCCTTGCGCTGGGCGATCTTCCGGCAGATTTCGGAGTGGCCGCATGAGTGATCCCATCCTCCGGCACCCCGATCTTCTTAACCACGATGCCCCCGATCCCGAGGATCCCGTCCGTGATGTGGACGGGACCGCGGACGACGGCCCCTCCACGCCCGCGGACGGGGGCCAGGACCCCGTCGGCAGCCCCCGCCAGCGCATGTGGAAAGGTCTGGCCCAGACCATGGCTCTGACCAGCTTCGGCCGGAAACGCCGGCCCTCCAAATCGTCCGTCCCGGGCGATGCGATTCTCGACGCCCTGCCGCACCCGGTTCTGGTGGTGGCCAATGACGACCGGATCCTCTATGGCAATCCGGCCGCGGAGCAGTTTTTCGGCACCGGCATCTCGGTGCTGATCGGCTCGGCGCTGACCGAGTTCATCCGCTATGACAGCCCGTTGATGGACATCATCCGCAAGTGCTTCCTGCATGGCGGATCCAGCCTGAACGAATACGACATCGTGATCGACGGGCCGCGGACCGGCAGCCGGCTGGTGGATGCGCAGGTGGCCCCGCTGCCTGATCAGGGTGCCCCCGCGGTGCTGCTGTCGCTGATCGAGCGGTCGATGGCCCATAAGATCGACCGGCAACTGACCCATCGGGGCGCCGCCCGATCGATCACCGGCATGGCCATGGCGCTGGCCCACGAGATCAAGAACCCGCTTTCGGGCATCCGCGGTGCCGCACAGCTGCTGGAGTACAATGTCGCCGAGGGCGACCGCATGCTCACCCAGCTGATCTGCAAGGAGGCCGACCGGATCGTGAACCTGATCGGCCGGATGGAGCAGTTTTCCGACGGCCGACCGATCGAGCGGGAGCCGGTGAACATCCATGTGGTGCTGGAACATGTCCGCCGCCTGGCCCAGAACGGCTTTGCTTCCCATGTCCGGTTCATCGAGCAGTACGACCCCTCGCTGCCGCCGGTCTACGGCCATCACGACATGCTGGTGCAGATCTTCCTGAACCTGGTGAAGAACGCCGCCGAAGCCGTTCCGGAAGAGGGCGGAGAAATCACGCTCACCACCGCCTTCCAGCATGGTCTGCGTGTCCAGGTGCCGGGCAGCCGTGACCGGCTGGACCTGCCGCTGGTGGTGACGGTCCAGGATAACGGCCAGGGCGTGCCCGAGGATATCCGGGCCAATCTGTTCGACCCTTTCGTGACCACCAAACCCTCGGGTACCGGCCTCGGCCTGTCGCTGGTCGCCAAGGCGGTCAACGATCATGGCGGGGTGATCGAGGTCGACAGTCGCCCCCGGCGCACCGTGTTCAAGGTGATGCTGCCCATGTACAACCCCAAGGCCTGAAGGAACGACGGACGCGATGGAGCCCGCAACCATCCTGGTCGCCGATGACGACCGCAGCATCTGTACCGTTCTGCATCAGGCACTCAGCCGGGCCGGGCATACGGTGCGCACCACCGGCACCGCCGCCTCGCTGTGGCGGATGGTCGAGGACGGCGACGGCGATCTGGTGATCACCGATGTGGTGATGCCCGATGAGAACGCGCTCGACCTGTTGCCCCGGATCAAGCGCCTGCGCCCCAACCTGCCGGTCATCGTGATGACCGCACAGAAGACGCTGTTGACCGCGGTCAAGGCGACTGAACGCGGGGCTTTCGAATATCTCCCCAAGCCGTTCGATCTGAACGAACTTCTCCGCATCGTGCAGCGGGCGCTCAACACCCGGCGGGGCGATGCACCGCCGCCGGCACTGGATCAGCGCGGCCAGCCGCAGGCCGAAGAAGAGATGCCGCTGGTCGGCCGTTCGCCGTCGATGCAGGAAGTCTACCGGGTCATGGCCCGGATCATGGGCACCGATCTGACGGTGATGATCACCGGCGAAAGCGGCACCGGCAAGGAGCTGGTGGCGCGGGCGCTGCATGATTACGGCAAGCGTCGCGGCGGGCCGTTCGTGGCGATCAACATGGCGGCCATCCCGCGCGACCTGATCGAATCCGAGATGTTCGGCCACGAAAAGGGGGCCTTCACCGGTGCTGCCCAGCGCAAGACCGGCCGGTTCGAGCAGGCCCAGGGCGGCACGCTGTTTCTGGACGAGATCGGCGACATGCCGCTGGATGCCCAGACACGGCTGCTGCGCGTGCTTCAGGAAGGCGAATTCACCACCGTCGGCGGGCGCACGCCGATCCGGGCCGATGTCCGCATCATCGCGGCCACCCATCGCGACCTTCGCCAACTGATCCAGCAGGGCCTGTTTCGCGAGGATCTGTTCTATCGCCTGAACGTGGTGCCGGTGCGCCTGCCGCCGCTGCGCGAGCGGCGGGAAGACATCGCGGATCTGGCCCGGCATTTCCTGAAGCTCGCCTGCGATCAGGGCCTGCCGCTCAAGACCCTGTCGGCCGATGCGATCGAGGTGCTGACCGCCTATCACTGGCCGGGCAATGTCCGCGAGCTTGAAAATCTGATGCGTCGCCTGGCGGCACTGTCGGCCGAGGACGTGATCTATCGCCCCGATATCGAGGGTGAGTTCGCCGAGCCGATGCCGGCGGATGACGACCGGCGCCGCGGCGGCAGCCTGGGTGAGGCGATCGATTTCCACCTCGCCGAATATTTTGATGCCCATGATGACGGCCTGCCGCCGGCGGGTCTCTATGATCGGATTCTGCGCGAGGTCGAGCGGCCGCTGATCGAGCGTACCCTGGTCGCCACCCGGGGCAATCAGATCAAGGCGGCCCAGGTGCTGGGGTTGAACCGCAACACCCTGCGTAAGAAGATCCGCGATCTGTCGATCGAGGTCACCCGTGGGGGCGAGCCTACCCGCATCGGCGGCAGCGTGGCCGGCAGATGACCACCGGATCCGCCGGGGAGGGCGTGCAGGAGGAACGGCCGCAGCCGTCGCGGGCGCCCGAGATGCGGCACCAGCGGGTTGCCGGCCGCATTGCCGGCAATTTCGGCCGCCGCATGGCCGTGCTCGTGGCCCGCATCCGTCCCGGCCGGATCTTCACGATCGCCCTGCTGATTGCGGCGCTGGGCGCGGGTGTTGCGACCTATCTGGCGCTGACGGGGCTGTCGTTCTTCGGCAACAACTGGGGGACCGAGGCCCGGGCAGATGCCGGCACGGTGTTCATTCTGCTGAACATTGATCTGGCTCTGCTGCTGCTGCTGGTCGGCATGCTGGCGCATGGGCTGGTCCGGCTATGGCTACAACGGCGCCGGCAGTCGACCGCCTCGCGGCTGCAACTGAGGCTGGTGACGCTGTTCGCGCTGGTGGCGGCGCTGCCAGCAATCGTCGTGATGGTGTTCTCGGCACTCTTCTTCGATTTCGGCGTGCAGACCTGGTTCAACGAGCGGGTCCGCACGGCGCTCAGCCAGTCGCGCGAGGTGGCCCAGGCCTATCTGCTGGAGCATCAGCGCACCATCCGGGCGGATGTCATCGCCATGGCGGGCGATATCGACCGCGAGGCCCTGACCACCTTTGATGCCAATGGCCGCCTTCAGCGGTTGATCGAGATCCAGGCGGCGCTTCGCAATCTGCCCGAGGCGATGGTCTTCCGCGGCGATGGCCGCATTCTTGCCCGCACGGAACTCAGCTTCAGCCTGGAGTTTGCCACCGTGCCGCAGCCGCTGCTCGACGAGGCGCGGCGCGGTGAGGTGGTGCTGCTGACCGACCGCCAGGACGATCGGGTACGGGCGCTGGTCCAGGTGCCGAGCCTGGGGGATGTTTTCCTGTATGTGGGCCGGTTCGTCGACAGTACCGTGCTCGACCATATGGAGCAGGTGAACCGGGCGGTCTCGCAGTACGAAGAGGCGGATACCCGCCGGTCGGGTATACAGCTCAGCTTCACCGGTCTGTTCGTGCTGATTGCACTTCTTCTGCTGCTCGCTGCGGTGTGGATCGGCTTTCTGGTCGCGCGCTCGATCGCCCGGCCGGTCAGCCAGCTGGTCGGCGCCGCGGAACGGGTGCGCGGCGGCGATCTGACCGCCCAGGTGCCGGAGGGACGGGAGGATGACGAGGTCGGCATTCTGGCCCGGGCCTTCAACCGCATGACCCGGCAGCTGGCGGCGCAACGCGAGGCATTGCTGGCGGCCAATCGCCAGATCGACACCCGCCGCCGCTTCACCGAGAAGGTGCTGGAGGGCGTCTCGGCGGGTGTTATCGGTCTCGATGCCGAAAACCGGGTCAATCTGGCCAATCGTTCGGCTCTGGCCCTTCTGGGGGTGGATTTCGATCAGGCGGTGGACCGGCCGGTCACCGAGCTTCTGCCGGCGCTGGAGCCGCTGCTGGCCCGACTGGCCGAACGGCCGGATCGGGTGGTTCAGGCCCAGATCGAGGCGGTTGCCGGCGGCAATCATCGCAATCTGATGGTGCGCCTGGCGGCCGATCTGGTGGTTCAGCGCGGCCGCGACGGCGCGGCGGCAACCGTCGGCGTGGTGGTCACCTTCGACGACATCACGGAATTGATGGTGGCGCAGCGCACGGCTGCCTGGTCGGATGTGGCACGTCGCATTGCTCACGAGATCAAGAATCCGCTAACCCCGATCCAGCTGTCGGCCGAGCGGCTGAAGCGGAAATATCTGAAGGAAATCACCTCCGATCCCGACACCTTCGTCGCCTGCACCGAGACCATCATCCGCCAGGTCGGCGATATCGGGCGGATGGTCAACGAGTTCTCGTCCTTCGCCCGCATGCCGCAGCCGGTGATGGCCGATGTCGATCTGGGGCCGTTGCTGCGTGAAGCCTCGATCACCCAGCGCATGGGACGCCCCGAACTGAAGTTCGATCTGGAACGGCCGGATGGCCCGGTGATGGTGCGGGCAGACGCGCGACTGCTGGGGCAGGCCCTGACCAATCTGCTGGTCAATGCCGGTCAGGCGGTCGACGCGGTGGCCGAAGGCGAAGGTGTGCCGGTCAAGGATCTGCCCGAAGAGCGCCGGGTGATCCGGATCGTTCTGGAGGCGGGGGAGAAGCGGGCGCTGATTACCGTCGAAGACGCCGGCAAGGGCCTGCCCGAGGCGTTCCGCGGGCGACTGACCGAGCCTTACGTCACCACCAAGGCGAAGGGAACGGGTTTGGGCCTCGCCATCGTCCGCAAGATCATGGAAGATCACGGCGGCCGCCTGTCGATCGACGACCGTCGATCGGCCGACGGCCGTATCATCGGGGCGGTGGCGACACTGGAACTGCCCCTGGCCGATCCGGGTGCCGTCCCCGGCGCGGCCGCGTCAGACAACCGGCATTCCACGCCACGGCAGGACGGTCCCAACAGCTCTTCTGGTTCTACAAGGCCCTGACGCGATGCCATCGGACATTCTGATCGTCGATGACGAAGACGACATCCGGCACCTGGTCGCTGAACTGCTCCGCGACGAGGGCTATACCGCCCGGACGGCGCGCAACAGCGACGAGGCGCTGGCCGAGGTCGCGACCCGGCTGCCCGATATGGTGCTGCTCGATATCTGGCTCGATGGCAGCCGGCTCGACGGCATGGGCATCCTGTCCGAAATCGTGCGCGACCATCCCGGCCTGCCGGTGGTGATGTTCAGCGGTCATGGCACCATCGAGACGGCGGTCACCGCCATCCGCGAAGGTGCCTATGATTTCATCGAGAAGCCGTTCAAATCCGATCGCCTGCTGCTGGTGGTGCGCAATGCCATCGAGCACGCCAGGCTGCGCCGAGAAGTGGCCGACCTGAAGAAGCGCGCCGGCGGCGATGCCGAACTGATCGGCACCTCGGCCGCGGTGCGCCAGCTGCGGCACACGATCGAACGGGTGGCGCCGACCAACAGCCGTGTGCTGGTGACCGGCCCAGCCGGTGCCGGCAAGGAGGTGGCCGCGCGGCGGATCCACACCCAGTCGCGCCGGGCCGACGCGCCGTTCGTGGTGCTGAACTGCGCCATCATGACGCCGGATCGCGTGGAGGCGGAGCTGTTCGGCGCGGAGCCGGGAGCGCTTGGCCCCGACACGCCGCGCAAGCTCGGCCTGTTCGAACAGGCCCATTCCGGCCCCCTGTTTCTCGACGAGGTTTCGGCCCTGCCGATGGAGACCCAGGGCAAGGTGGTGCGCGCCCTGCACGAGCAGCGCTTCACCCGGCTTGGCGGCGAGCGGCCGATCGAGGTTGATGTGCGGGTGGTGGCGGCCACCAACCGCGATCTTGCAAGCGAGATCCAGTCGGGGCGTTTCCGCGAGGATCTGTTCTACCGCCTGAACGTCGTACCGCTCAGGGTGCCCAGCCTGAAAGAACGGCGGGACGACATCCCCGAACTGGCGCGGCATTTCATGGCGCGGGCTGCGGCGATGTCGGGCTTGCCGCCCCGCAGCCTGGGCGCCGATGCGCTGGCCGTGCTTCAGGCCGGGGAGTGGCCCGGCAATGTCCGCCAGCTGCGCAACGTCATCGAGTGGCTGCTGATCATGGCGCCGGGCGATGCCCAGACCGAGATCCGGGCCGAGATGCTGCCACCGGAGCTGGGGGCGGGGGCGCCCGCCCTGGTCAACCCGTCGGAGGATGGCGAAATCATGGGCCTGCCGCTGCGCGATGCCCGCGAGGTGTTCGAGCGCAACTACCTGAAGGCCCAGGTCGCCCGCTTCAACGGCAACGTATCGCGGACGGCGAGTTTTGTGGGCATGGAGCGCTCGGCGCTGCATCGCAAGCTCAAGAGCCTCGGCATCAATACTTCCTCGTAACCCACTGGCAGATCGTCGAAAGGGCAGGGCCACATGAAGGTCATCATCTGCGGCGCCGGCCAGGTGGGGCACAACATCGCACGCTCGCTCGTGCGTGAAGAGAACGACATCACCGTCATCGACCAGTCGGAAGACCTGATCCGCAAGCTTTCCGAATCGCTCGAGATCAAGGGGTTGATCGGCTACGCCTCGCATCCCGACGTGCTGGAGCAGGCAGGGGCGGCCGATGCCGACATGCTGATCGCGGTTACGGCCTCGGACGAGGTCAACATGGTCGCCTGTCAGGTGGCGCATGCGCTGTTCAACGTCCCGACCAAGATCGCGCGGGTCCGCCATCAGGGCTATCTGCAGCCGATGTGGGCCGATCTGTTCAGCCGCGAGAACCTGCCGATCGACGTGATCATCTCGCCTGAACTGGAAGTGGCACGGGCAATCGGCCGGCGCCTGAAGGTGCCGGGGGCGACCGACGTCATTCCGTTCGCCGGTGACCGGGTCTATCTGGTCAGTCTGAAGGCGGAAGCCTCGTGTCCGGTGGTCAACACACCCCTCTCTCAGCTGACCGAACTGTTCCCGGATCTCACGCTCCGGATCGTGTCCATCATCCGGGGGGACCGGATGATCGTGCCCACCCCGCGCGATCAGATCATCGCCGGCGACCAGATCTATTTCGTCGCGGATCGGGACCACGTGCCGCGGGCGATGGCGATCTTCGGCTTCGAGGAACGCGAGGCGCGCCGGATCATCGTTGTCGGTGGCGGCAATATCGGCCTGTTCCTGGTCTCGCAGCTCGAAAAGCTGCAGCCGCGGCTGAACATCAAGCTGATCGAAGCCGATCGCCATCGGGCGGAACGGATCGCGGACCAGTTGACCCACAGCCTGGTGCTTTCGGGCAGCGGGCTCGACCCGGACCTGCTGGGAGACGCCAATACCGGCGGCGCCGAGACGATCGTCACCGTGACCAATGACGATGAATCCAACATCCTCTCGGCCCTGCTGGCCAAGCGCATGGGCTGTAAGCGGGCGATGGCGCTGGTCAACAATCCGACCTACCCGCCGCTGATCAGTTCGCTGGGCGTCGATGTGGTGATCAATCCGCGGGCCGTGACGGTGTCGCGGATCCTGCAGCATGTCCGGCGTGGCCGCATCCACGCCGTCTACAGCCTTCAGGATGGCGGCGGCGAGATCATCGAGGCCGATGCGCTGGAGACCTCGCCGCTTGTCGGGCGGCCGCTCCGGGAAACCGGCCTGCCGCAGGGGGTGATCATCGGCGCCGTGGTGCGCGAGGGCAAGGTCATCGCCCCCGATGGCGACACGGTGATCAAGGCGCGGGACCGGATCGTGCTCTTCGCCCTGGCCGACAGCATCCGCAAGGTCGAAAAACTGTTCTCCGTCCGCCTCGAATTCTTCTGACCCGATCCGGAGCCCCGCCTTCGCCATGACCCTGACCATGCCCGAGCGCGGGCTTGACGATGCGGCTGCCTTTGCGCGGCTCGGCCGTCCCGACGCCGTGCTGTTTGACTGGGACCACACCCTTGTCGATGCCTGGGGGGCGATCCTCGCCGCCTATAACGACGTCATGATCGCCTATGGCAAGCCGCCGGCGCTGACGCCGGAAGAGGGGCGGCTGCGCATCCGCCGCTCGATGCGCGACACCTTCCCCGAGATTTTCGGGGATCGCTGGCAGGAGGCGGCGCTGCGTTTCAAGGCAGCCTATGCCGCGCGGCACCTCGAGACCGTGGTCGCCATGGAGGGGGCTGCCGATCTGCTCGACCTGCTGGCGGGGCAGGGGATCCCGCTCGGTGTGGTCAGCAACAAGCAGGGCCCGTTCCTGCGGGCCGAGGTCGCCCATCTGGGGTGGGGGGAACGCTTCGGCGCCCTGCTGGGGGCCGGCGATGCCGCCCGCGACAAGCCCGATGCGGCGCCGGTCATCAAGGCGCTGGCCACCGTCGGCCGCGAGGCCGGTCCGAATGTCTGGTTCGTCGGCGATGCCCTTGTCGACATGGACTGTGCCCGGGCCGCGGGCTGCACCGGCATCCTTCTGGTCCACGACGGCACGAGTCTTGATGAAGGGGTGCTTACACGCGCAGACCTCCGGGTTGTCGATTGCCGCCACCTGCACGACCTTGTAACTTCGGCGATGGGTCTTACCTGATCGGGCGGTCCGATATGGTACGGCTCCGGGCCGGCGTGTGATGGCACGCGGTACCCGGGCGGGGGACGCCCGGCAACCGGCTCGACAAAGATCCCGGCTAAGACCCGAAAAGCGGTCGCGGCGGCCGGGAGACAGACCAACATCGCCGCATGATAACAAGAAGGGGTGCCTCTCATGGCGTCTGAAAAGAACCAGAACCTCCAGGATGTGTTTCTGAACTACATCCGGAAGAACAAGACTCCGGTGACCGTGTTCCTGGTCAACGGCGTCAAGCTTCAAGGTGTCGTGACCTGGTTCGACAACTTCTCCGTGCTGCTGCGGAGGGACGGGCACAGTCAGCTCGTGTACAAGCATGCCATCTCGACCGTCATGCCGACGGTGCCGGTCCAGCTGTTCGATGCCCAGGCTCAGGGCGATCGCGACAAGGATCACGGCGACCATTGATGGTCGAGACGGACGGGGAACACGTGCTCTGCCCGCGCGGGTCCCCTGTCCGGCAGGGCTTCTGACCAGGCCGCCGCGGGGTCGCGTGCGGCCTGTCATCGCCTTTGGGGGCGGGGTGGCGACCGCCGGCGACATGATGTCGCAACCTTTCCTGTCCTTTGCGCCCGGCGCATGAAGGAGCGGTTTGTCCGACGATAAGATCATCATCCGGCCCGACGGCGATCTGCCGGCGCGGGCCCTGGTTCTGCAGCCCGACGTCAAGGAGCAGCGGCGCGGTGCGCCGGCCCCGGTCGAGAACGATCCCGAAGCGGTGCGCAGCATGCGTGCGCGGCTGGACGAGGGGATGGCGCTGACCGGCGCGCTCGGCCTCGACGTCGCCGAGGGGCTGGTTGTGCCGGTTGCGCGCATGCGGCCTTCCACCCTGCTGGGGTCGGGCAAGGTCGACGAGATCAAGGCGAAGCTCGAAGCCGCACCGGTCGATCTGGTGGTGATGAACCGGCCGCTGACGCCCATTCAGCAGCGCAATCTGGAGAAGGCCTGGAACGTCAAGGTCATCGACCGGATCTGGCTGATTCTGGAGATTTTCGCCGACCGTGCCCGCACCCGGGAAGGGCGGTTGCAGGTCGAGCTTGCCCGGCTCGGCTATCAGCGCAGCCGTCTGGTCCGCAGCTGGACCCATCTGGAGCGCCAGCGCGGCGGACGCGGCTTTCTGGCCGGCCCCGGCGAAACCCAGATCGAGACCGACCGCCGGATCATCGACGACAAGATGGCCAAGCTGAAGCTTCAGCTGGCCGAGGTCGTCCGCACCCGGGAACTGCATCGCAAGAAGCGCCGAGAGGTGCCCTATCCGGTGGTGGCCCTGGTCGGCTACACCAATGCCGGCAAGTCGACGCTGTTCAATCGGGTCACCGGCGCCTCGGTGATGGCCAAGGACATGCTGTTCGCGACGCTGGACCCGACCATGCGCGCGCTCGACCTGCCCTCGGGCCGGCGGGTGATCCTGTCCGACACCGTGGGCTTCGTCTCTGAACTGCCGACCGGCCTCATCGCCGCCTTCCGGGCGACGCTTGAAGAGGTGCGCGAGGCGGCGCTGATCATCCATGTCCGCGACATCGCGGACCCGGATACCGGCGCCCAGCGGCGCGACGTGCTCCATGTGCTGGGCGAGCTGGGCATGGGCCATCGCCTGGCCGACGACGTGCTCGAATTCCGCAACAAGCTCGACATGCTGGAAGGCGAGGCGCGGGAGCGGGTGCTGAACGAGGCAGCGCGCGCCGAAGATGCGGTTGCGGGTTCGGCCCTCTCAGGCGAAGGGCTTGACCGGCTCTTCGCCGCGATCGATGCTCGGCTCGCGATCGGGGACGAGCTTGCCCATTTCGACGTGCCGCATGCCGATGGCCAGGCCCTGGCCTGGCTCTATGAGCACGGTGAAGTCGCGGAACGTGCGGATGATGAGGCCGTGGCCCATGTCGCCGTCCGCCTGAAACCCCAGGATCTGAGCCGGTTCCAGGCCCGCTGGCCGCATCTCTCGGCGCCTGTGTCGCTGACGTGATTTTTTTGGGCCCGGAGCCCTTGAACGATTTGCTAGCACTCTTACCTGAGGAGTGCTAAACAGCCCGTGCAGGTCCGGCCCATCCGGGAGAGCCTGAACGGGCCGGGCATATCCTCAGAAATCGCTCAGACTGGAGAGTACTCATGGCGATTCGTCCGCTGCATGATCGCGTCGTTGTGCGCCCGATCGAGCAGGAGCAGAAGACGGCCGGCGGCATCATCATCCCCGACACCGCCAAGGAGAAGCCGCAGCAGGGCGAAGTCATTGCGGTCGGCAATGGCGTCCGCGGCGAGGACGGCAAGGTTGTGGCGCTCGACGTGAAGGTCGGCGACCGCGTCCTCTACGGCAAGTGGTCGGGCACCGAGGTGAAGGTCGACGGCCAGGACGTTCTGATCCTGAAGGAGCAGGACATCTTCGGCGTGATCGAGGGCTGATCCCCTTCATCCCGCATCCGGTTCCGCTTTCGCCGGACCAAATTTCGTGACCAGGGACCGGGATGGCCGCCAGGCGGGTCCCATCCCCTGACCACATCAGAGCTTTTGAGGAAGAACCATGGCTGCCAAGGAAATCAAGTTTGGTAACGATGCGCGCGTGAAGATTCAGCGCGGTGTCGACGCCCTGGCCAATGCCGTGAAGGTGACGCTGGGTCCGAAGGGCCGCAACGTCGTGATCGAGAAGTCCTTCGGCGCGCCGCGCATCACCAAGGACGGCGTCTCGGTCGCCAAGGAAATCGAGCTGTCGGACAAGTTCGAGAACATGGGCGCGCAGCTGGTCCGCGAGGTTGCCTCGAAGACCGCCGACAACGCCGGTGACGGCACCACCACCGCCACCGTTCTCGCCCAGGCGATCTTCAACGAGGGCCTGAAGGCCGTCGCCGCCGGCATGAACCCGATGGATCTGAAGCGCGGCATCGACCAGGCCGTTGCCAAGGTCGTCGAGACCCTGAAGTCGCGCGCCAACCCGATCAACACCTCGGACGAGATTGCCCAGGTCGGCACCATCTCGGCCAATGGCGAGCGTGAGATCGGCGAGATGATCGCCGAGGCCATGCAGAAGGTCGGCAAGGAAGGCGTGATCACGGTCGAAGAGGCGAAGAGCCTGCTGACCGAGCTGGATGTCGTCGAGGGCATGCAGTTCGACCGCGGCTACGTGTCGCCCTATTTCGTGACCAACGCCGAGAAGATGGAAGCCGAGCTCGAGAGCCCGCTGATCCTTCTCTACGAGAAGAAGCTCTCCAGCCTTCAGCCGATGCTGCCGGTCCTCGAGGCCGTCGTGCAGCAGAACCGTCCGCTGCTGATCATTGCCGAGGACGTCGAGGGTGAGGCCCTGGCGACCCTGGTCGTGAACAAGCTGCGTGGCGGCCTGCGCGTCGCCGCCGTGAAGGCGCCGGGCTTCGGCGATCGCCGCAAGGCCATGCTGCAGGACATCGCGATCCTGACCGGCGGCCAGGTGATCTCTGAAGACCTGGGCATCAAGCTGGAGACGGTCACCGTCGACATGCTGGGCACCGCCAAGACCGTTCGCATCACCAAGGACGACACCACCATCGTCGACGGTGCGGGCGAGAAGGAGGAGATCCAGGGCCGCGTCGCGCAGATCAAGGCGCAGATCGAGGAGACCACCTCGGACTACGACCGCGAGAAGCTGCAGGAGCGTCTGGCGAAGCTGGCCGGCGGCGTCGCGGTGATCCGCGTCGGCGGCGCCACCGAGACCGAGGTGAAGGAGCGCAAGGATCGCGTCGACGACGCGCTGCATGCGACCCGCGCCGCAGTCGAAGAGGGCATCGTTCCGGGCGGCGGCACTGCGCTGCTCTACGCCACCAAGGCGCTTGAGGGCCTGACCGGCGTCAATGCCGACCAGACCACCGGCATCGATATCGTCCGTCGCGCCCTGACCCGCCCGGTCCGTCAGATCGCCGACAATGCCGGCGTCGACGGCGCCGTCGTGGCTGGCAAGCTGGCCGAGAGCGACGACAGCAACTGGGGCTTCGACGCGCAGAAGGGCGAGTACACCGACCTGGTGAAGGCCGGCATCATCGACCCGGTGAAGGTCGTCCGCAGCGCGCTGCAGGATGCCGCCTCGGTCGTCGGCCTGCTGATCACCACCGAGGCCATGGTCGCCGAGAAGCCCGAGAAGAAGGACGCTGCTCCGGCCGGTGGCATGGGCGGCATGGGTGGCATGGGCGGCATGGACTTCTGATCCAGCCGATACCAGCCGACCCGATCTTCGGATCGACGGTCTATGTATCGATGGAGGTCGCAGTCCCGGAAACGGGGCTGCGGCCTTCTTCTTTTTCTGACAAAGAGTTATCGACGGATCTTCTGGAATTCCGGAAAGAAAAAGCCCGCCCCGGTCGCACCGGGGCGGGCTTTCTGATGATGGGCGGGGTCCGGCTTCAGCCGCGCTTCACCGCGAAGGCGTTGAAGGCCTGCATGACCGGCATCAGCTCCAGCACGTTGATGTTGAGGTGCCGGGGGGTCTTGCTGACCCAGTGGATGACGTTGGCGATGTCATCGGCGCTCATCGGCGTCATGCCTTCATAGACCTTCGCGGCCCGTTCCTTGTCGCCGCCGAAGCGTACCGTGCTGAACTCGGTATCCGCCATGCCCGGCTCGATGCTGGTGACGCGGACATTGGCCCCCAGCAGGTCGGCCCGCAGATTCAGCGAGAACTGGTGCACGAAAGCCTTGGTGCCGCCATAGACATTGCCGCCCGGATAGGGATAGGTGCCGGCAACCGAGCCCAGATTGATGATATGACCGCGATCGCGGGCGACCATGCCCGGCAGCATCGCGCGGGTCATATAGGTCACACCCTTGATGTTGGTGTCGATCATGGTGTCCCAGTCGTCGAGATCGGCGCTGGGGGCCGGGTTGAGGCCCAGGGCGAGGCCGGCATTGTTGATCAGCACGTCGACGGCGTCGAAGGGGGCGGGCAGGGCGGCCATCGCCTCTTCCACGGCCTTGCGGTCGCGCACGTCGAGGGTGACCACATGCACCTCGCCCCCAAGTTCGGCCTTCAGCGCCTCCAGACGCTCGGTACGGCGCCCGACCAGCACCAGACGGTCGCCGGAGGCGGCATAGGCGCGGGCGATGGCGGCGCCGAAACCGGCGGTCGCGCCGGTGATGAGGACGGTCAGGCGGTCGGACATCACGTCGTCTCCTTGTCTGGTCCGGGGAGGTCTTCAGGTGTGCGAGCGGCTTCGGCCTCGGAAGCCTTCACCGCTTGCCAGAGCGCTTCCAGCCGGTCGGCATCGACCGGCCCATCGCCTTCTTCAGCTGTGCCTTCTTCAGCTGTGAGCCGGGTTTCGAGGGCGCGAAACCGCCGCTCGAACTTGGCATCGGCCCGCCGCAGGGCATCTTCGGGATCGAGATGAAGCTTGCGGGCAAGCTGGGCAACGCTGAACAGCAGGTCGCCCACCTCTTCGCGCACGGCATCGTGATGGCCGGCGTCCATCGCCTCACGCAGCTCTGCCGTCTCTTCGGCGACCTTGTCGAGCACGCTCCGGGCATCCGGCCAGTCGAAGCCGATCCGGGCGGCGCGCTTGCCGAGCTTTGCGGCGCGCATCAGCGCCGGCATCGCCTGGCCGACATCATCCAGCAGGCTTGGGGCGGTGGCCGGGGCGGCATCGGCGCGGGCGGCCTTGGCGGCGCGTTCTTCCGCCTTGATATCCTCCCAGCGCCGGCGCACGGCATCCTGGTCGGCCCCGCCATCCTCTGCAAAGACATGAGGATGCCGGCGGATCATCTTGGTGACGATCGCCTCCACCACATCGGGGAAGGCGAAGGCGCCGGCCTCTTCGGCCATGCGGGCATGAAAGACCACCTGGAGCAGCAGGTCGCCCAACTCGTCGACCAGATCGGCCATGGAGCCGCGATCGATGGCGTCTGCAACCTCGTAGGCTTCCTCGATCGTATAGGGTGCGATGGTCGAGAAATCCTGGGCAACGTCCCAGGGGCAGCCGCTCTCGGGGTCGCGCAGCCGCGCCATCACCCGCAGCAGGGCCCGGATGTCGCGGCGGTCCACGGTTGCGTCGTCGGGCAGGGCGGGGCGAGCAGGGGCGGCGTCCGTCATCGGGCGGCTTCCATCTGGATGGAGAGGGGCGGCTTCGGCCGTGTCGGGGCCCCTTTCATACCGCCGCCGCCGCCCCGGGTCCATGATGAACCACCGCAGGTCCATCTGGTGGATTTCCGCACGGCGCAGGGCCGCCCAGTGAGTCAGGCTCCCGGCAGGTCAGGCGGCCTGTGCCGCTTCAGTCTTCAGCTCTGAGACGATCGAGAACGACCGACGACGCAGATCCTGGTCGTAGATCGCCGCATTGATCATCACCTCATTGGCGCCGGTCAGCCCGATCAACCGTTCCAGCCCCTTGCGGACGGTCTCGCGGCCACCGATGATCGAGGCGCTAAGGAAGTCTTCCACGGCCCGGGCTTCGTGTACCGACCAGAGCGCGTCCATGTCGTCCACCGGCGGTGCCAGCGGCTGCATGTCGTTGCGGATCAGGTTCAGTACGTGCTGCTTTGCCGAGGTCGAGAGATAGTCGGCCTCCTCGTCGGTCTCGGCGGCAATCACGTTGGTGCCGATCATCGCATAGGGGGCCTGCAGCGTCTCCGACGGCTCAAAGGCCCGGCGATAGATTGCCAGTGCCTCCAGCATGTAGCGCGGTGCAAACTGGCCCGCGAAGGCGAAAGGCAGGCCCAGCTTGCCGGCAAGGCGTGCGCTGAAATCACTGGAGCCGAGCAGCCAGATCGGCACCTCCAGGCCTTCGCCCGGAATCGCCCGCACCCGGCGTGGCGACGAGGATTCCGGCTTGGCCAGGAAGCCGCGCAGCTCCATCAGCAGGGCAGGGAAGTCTTCGGGGCGGCCGGTCAGGTCGCGGCGCAGCGCCCGTGCGGTCAAGCCGTCGGTTCCGGGCGCCCGTCCAAGGCCCAGATCGATGCGGCCCGGATACAGGCTCTCCAGCGTTCCGAACTGTTCGGCGACGATCAAGGGGGCGTGATTGGGCAGCATGATGCCGCCGGATCCGACGCGAATCCGGCGCGTGCCTCCGGCAATATGGCCGATGAGGATGGCGGTGGCCGAACTGGCGACGCCGGGAATGTTGTGATGCTCCGCCAGCCAGTAGCGGGTATAGCCCAGCTCGTCGACATGGCGCGCCAGAGCGAGGCTGTCGGCATAGCTTTGGGCAATCGGATGGCCGGCCCTGATCGGCGACAGGTCCAGTACGGAGATCCGGGTTTGGGCAAGAAGGCTCATGGAATGCGGGCTCCCGGTCGGGTTCGGGTGGTCCGGTCTATATAAGACCGATTCGGTCGGGATTGCACCTGTCGCGTTGCATGATCGCGCCCTTCCAGGCATCTTCAGGCATCCGAATGAATCGCATAAGCAACATTATGGAAAATAAGATCTGGATTATAGGGGACGCTGTCATGGCCTGGCATATGGTTTGGTGACCGGTGCCCGGTCTTGATGCATTCTGCCGCGCCACACTGCCAGCCAGACCCGAGGGTCGGTAAGCCATAAGGGATCGACATTGACCGACCTCCGACACGGGACAGCGACCCCCAACTGGTATCGCGCCGAGGATCATTTCTTCACGGCCATCAGCGCCCAGCATGAAGGCTTCGGGCGAAGTGTCCGGGCCTATGTCACCGGCGTGGAAACGGCTGCCCTGAACCTGCTGTCCCTGCATCTGCCGGCCAAAGCGCCGGACGCCGCGGCTGATCGTGGGGTTGCCTTCATGACCGGCGCCGGCCTGCCCTTCTCGCTCGCTTTGCCTGAAGACCGGGCGTCGGCATACGAAGCCTGGGCCGCCGGCTACGGGCTGACGCCGTCCGGGATTACGACGGCGATGACGATCGATCCGGCGAAGCGGCAGCCCCGGCCGGGTGCCGTCGGCGTCGACCTTGTGGTCCGGGCCATCGACGACCTTGAGGTCTGGAGCCGCCCCTTGGCCGAAGCTTTCGGCGGCGGGCCCGAGATTTCGCGGCAGTATAGCGATCGCCATCATGCAGCCAGGCATGCCGGACATCGTCTGGTGCATCTGACCGGCTTCGTAGAGAACGAGCCGGTCTGCTCGGCGACCCTGTCCATGGCGGGCCGGATTGCGCGCCTCGACGATGTCGGCACGCTGCCGGCCCGGCAGGGGCGCGGCTATGGCAGCCGGCTGGTCGCTCACGCCCTGCAGCTGGCAGAGATGCGGGGTGCCCTCGCCTGCTGTCTGGAGGCATCCGTCGACGGCACGGCGCTCTATACCCATGCCGGCTTCGTCGAGCTGTTCCGCATCATGATCTTTGCCCGCGACGAGGCCTGAGTCGAAGATACGGGCCTTAGCCGACAAAAAATGCCGGGAAACGGCAAACCGTTTCCCGGCCAAGTCACTTCCGCATCGGCGACCGATCCGGGGGCAACCGGACCGGTTGGGCAAGGCTTCCGGCCGTCAGGGCGGACGGGTCGGAAGCGGACCGGCACGAGACGTGGGCAGGGTCGAAATGGCCGTGCCGGCCGGTGTCAGCGAAGCGCCAGGGGTCTCGAGGACGACTTCGCCGAACGTCGGACCATCGGGCTGAACATGGGCAGCCAGCCCGATGGAAAATCAGAACAATTCCTCGTCGCCGCCGAAGAAGTCGCCACCCTCGTCGGCCATCATGTCGGCCGCGGGATCAAGCTCTTCGGGCATGGCTTCGGTTGCGGCCGCCATGGCTTCATCGGGTGCGAGCATGCCGGCGATCATGTTGCCGAGCACCACGCCGCCCGCGACACCCATGGCGGTCTGGGCGGCACCCGCCAGGAACCCGCCGCCGGAACGCTGAGGCTGCGCCCCCCAGGGGGCCCCGCCCGGCTGCTGACCGTATCCCGGCTGCTGCTGGCCATAGCCCTGCTGAGCATATGCCTGCCGGGGCTGCGGCTGCGGAGTCTGGCGGCTGCCGCCGCCGAACAGGCCGGAGAGGAAGCCACCGCCCGAGGCGGGCCGGCTGGCGAGCTGCTGCTCCAGCTCCTGGATACGGGCCTGCGCCGCGTTCAGCGCATGCTCCTGGATGACGATGGTCTGCGCCATGTAGTAGGGCGAGCCGGGCTGCGCGTCGACGCGCTGACGGATGAACTGCTCTGCCTCGGCATCGCGCGCACCGGCGCTGCGTTCGACCTGGCCGAGCTTGGCAAAGAGGTCGTCGATGGCTTTGCGGTCCTGGGCGTCCATGACGTGATCTGTTCCCGTGATGACGGATGACGTGTGATGATAGTCGCAGCCTGGCGGACTTCGCGCGGGACGCGAGGTGCTGGCGGCACCCCTGCCCTCCGGCGCCGGGCGGAGGCCTTGAAGCCCCCTGCCCCGGCACCGGCGGCCGTCACTCCTCGCGCTGACCGGTCAGGCTCAGCAGCAGCTGGAAGAGGTTGACGAAGTTCAGGTAGAGCGAGAACGCGCCGAACACCGCCAGCTTCTGGCTCGATTCATGATCCCAGTTCTCGGAGTACTGCTCTTTGATCGACTGGGTGTCCCAGGCGGTCAGGCCGACGAAGACCAGAACGCCTGCCACCGAGACCACGAACTGGAGCATCGACGAGCCGATGAAAATGTTCACCAGGCTGGCGATGATCACGCCGATCAGGCCCATGACCAGGAACGAGCCGAACTTCGACAGGTCCCGCTTGGTGGTGTAGCCGTAAAGGCTGGTGGCGCCGAACATGGCGGCCGTGATGAAGAAGGTCCGGGCGATGCTGGCGCCGGTGAAGACCAGGAAGATCGACGACAGCGACAGGCCCATGACCGCACAGAAGGCCCAGAAGGCGGTCTGTGCTCCGGCAGCCGACATCTTGTGGATGCGGAACGAGAACACGAGCACGAAGGCGAGCGGCGCCAGCATCACCACCCATTTGAGCGGCGTGCTGAAGATCGGCACATAAAGCGCGGGCGTGGTGCCCACCACGAATGCGACGATGCCGGTGAGGACGAGCCCCAGGGCCATGTAGTTGTAGACCCGGAGCATGTGCCGCCGGAGGCCTTCGTCAAACGCGGCGCCCGTCTGGGCATATGCCGCTTCGCGGGCGAAGGGTGGCAGGTTCATCTGGTGTGGTCCCCTTTGGGGGCCCGTTCCGGGCGGCATTGCCGCCGGGGGCCCTCGTCAACTCATTGCCGTTGCGTTTGCGTTCGATCGTTCAGTAGAGGCTGCGGGCCAGGCGATCCGCGGCTTTGCCGAGATCGCGCGGGTCCGCGACAGAGGCGGTCAGGACATAGGCCTGATCGCCGATCTGCCAGAAGGCGGCCGCCTCGTCTTCCGCCTTCACTTCCTGCGGCCAGGAGACGTCGAACTCGTCGACCCTGACCGCGAAGAGCGACATCCGTCCGAGTTTCCGGTCCTCGATCGTCATCTCGACACTCGGGCCGTCATTGGACGGAAAAACCTGGACATCGATCACGCGCCAGTCTTCCGGCAGAACCGGCAGGGAAATGCGCGTGGCCTGGCGGATTTCCTGGGCGTCGAAGGCCGCCGCCGTCGGCGCGGACACCATGCCGTGACGAAGCATCGCCACCCGATGCGCCATCAGCGCCTCGTCTACGAAGCCCGGCGGCGTGGGGGCCGCCTCGCTGGTCGAGATGCCACCGAACTGGGCATGGGCCGCCCAGCCGATCGACAGCAGGGCAACCACCGCTGCCGCCCGCTGCATCCGACGCATCACGCCGGTAAAGGCCAGACCGCGTTCCACACGCCGCGCCGCATCGATCAGCCGCGGCGACGGACGGCCCTGGGCGCCACCGAAGGCGATCCGGAGCGCATCGCGGGTGCGCAGATCGGCCATCACCTGCGCCGCCACCTCGGGATGGCGGGACAGGTAATCCTCAACCTCCATCCGCCGCGCAATGTCGAGCTGTCCGTCGACATAGGCATGCAGGTCGAAGTCGGGCAGGCGCTCAGTCGGTGCCGTCATCCGACCCTCCAACGATTCGAAGCTTCGGCGGGGAACCGGCGGTCCGCGCCGCTGCGGGCCCGGCCTCGTCGAGCGCCCGAAGGGCGGCCCGCGCGCGGCCGATCCGCGACATCAATGTTCCGACCGGCACGTCGAGCGCTGCCGCCGCTTCCTGGTAGGACAACCCTTCGATCGCCACCAGATGCAGCGCTTCGCGCTGCTCGTCGGGGAGCTGCAGGAATGCCCGCCGCACCTCGTCGAGCCGGACGGCGCCGTCCTGGGCCGGTTCCGCATGCAGCGGTTCCAGCTCGGCCGAGCGCTCCTCGCGGGTCTGACGCGCCAGCCGCGCGCGCCGGGCGGAGACGAAGGTGTTGTGCACGATCGCCAGCAGCCAACCCTTCAGATTGCCGCCGCTGCGAAAGCTGCCCCGCTTTTCATAGGCGCGGACCAGCGCGTCGTGCACGAGATCCTCGGCATCCGCCTCGTCGCGGGTCAGCACCCGGGCATAACGCCGAAGCGCCCCCAGTTCCCCAACCACATCGAAGCCATTGCGTGTCGTGCTCATATCCCGTAGACGCAGCGACGGCCGGGTTTCATCCCGGCCGTCGTATTTTTTTCGGAATTTTTTTGACCCGGTCAGTTGCGGGTCCAGCGGGGCTCCCGCGCCGGCTCCGACGGCCGGCCGAACCAGCGGTCGAACAGCCGGTTCACCCGGCCGCGATGGTCGTCCAGGACCTCAGGCGGCGTTCGCCGTTCAGCCCAGCGCAAGCCGAAACTCACCACGGCGATATCGTCCAGAATGCCGAAGATCATCAGCACATCGGGGATGAGGTCGAGCGGGCTCAATACATAGGCGAGCACGCCGATCACAGCAGCCCTGGCCGCCCAGCTCTGACGGCGGTCACGGATGCTGGAGACGAGGGCAAGGGCATCGCGCCCGAGCAGGGCAGCGACGCGGAACAGGCGCAGTCGGGCCATGGCTGGCTGCGTCTCCCATTCGAGAGGGGCGGCGAAGGATTCGGCCGCCCGGCGGGGCGTACCCCGGCGCTCTTCACATGGGAACGGCGGAGAGCCTTGCCAAGATCCCGGCCCCCGCCCCTGCTTTCCCCTTGTGCGACCGGCCGTCTCAGGTGCATATCTTAACAACGATAAGATTGGAGGATATACCTCATGACCATGCAGTCCGGTTCCGCGCCGGCAGCCGATCGGCGCCTGATCCTGCTTCTCGCCGGCATGGCCGGCCTTGGGGAGTTTGCCGCCACCGCCTGGCTGCCGGCCCTGCCGGCCGTGGCGAATGATCTGGGGGTCGGCCTTGGGACCGTTCAGGCGACGGTGACCGCGGGTCTGATCGCCTTCGCCCTCGCCAACCCGATCCTGGGGCCGCTTTCCGACCGCATCGGGCGTCGTCGGGTGCTGGTGCCGGGATTTGCGGCATACCTTGTCGGCTGTGTAATCGCGATGGCGGCACCTTCGGCGATCTGGCTGATTCCGGCGCGCATTCTTCAGGCCGTCGGTGCCTGTGCCGGACTTGTGGTCGGCCGCGCAATCGCCCGTGACCGTCATGACGGGGCGGCGCTGATGCGGATCATGGCCCTGATCACCCTGGTCTTCTCGGTCGCTCCGGTGGCGGCGCCGCTGATCGGCGGACTTCTGACCGATGGCGTCGGCTGGCGGGCGATCTTCCTGGTCGCCTTCGTCTATGCCGCCCTGCTGCTGCCGCTTCTGCGCCGGTTGCCTGAAACGCGGCCGTTGGGCACCGCCGCCACGCCGATCACTGCCCTGCCGTGCAGCTATGCCGGAATGCTGCGCGAGCCGGGCGTCGGTACTGCCCTTGCCGGCAGCGCACTGCTTCTTGCGGCGCTGTTCGCCTTTCTGGTCGGAGCGCCTGCGATTTTCGTGCAGGGCCTGGGGCTGGGCGCTTCTGTGGTCGGCACGTTTCCGCTGCTCACCATGGGTGGGTTCGTCATCGGGACCGTGCTTGCCGCGCGGCTGGCAGACCGCATGCGTCCGCGCAGTCTGATGCGGGTCGGCGCCGGCATCGCCGTTGCCGGTACGCTCGCCATGCTCACCCTTCCGGTGGCGCCGCTACCGATGCTTGCCGCCATGGCGATCTTCGATCTGGGGCTCGGTCTGGTGCTGCCGGTGGTCGGCAGCACGGTGATGACGGCCTTTTCCAGCCGGGCCGGTCTGGCATCGGGATTGATCGGCCTTGTTCAGATCACCGGTGGCGCCTTGGGGGCCGGCCTGGTGCCTGCGGTCGGTGGGCCGGCCGAACTGGCCGTTCCTGCCCTTATGAGCGGCCTCGCCGGTGCCGCCTGCCTCTGCTTTCTGGCCAGACACGCGGGCGGAAGCCGTTGAACAATCGGCTGGCCCTGATCACTATGGCCGCGCAGTGCTGTCAGCGTCACGGAAAGGGCCGATGGCCAAGGCCAGATATCATCACGGCGACCTCCCCAGAATGCTGGTCGAGGCGGCGATCGTTCATCTTAAGGACCACGACGCCTCGACCCTGGGGCTGAGGCCGCTTGCCAAGGTGGTCGGGGTGTCCGAGGCCGCCCCCTATCACCACTTCACCGACCGGCGTGCGTTCGAGCACGCGGTGATGATCGAGGGCTATGCCCTGCTCCGGGCGCGCTGTCTGGCCGTGGCACCCCAATCGCTACGCGACCTGCTGGATGCCTATGTCGGCTTCGCCGTGGAGCATCCCAATCTCTTCCGGCTGATCCACCGCTCGGGCGAGGCCCGTGATCCCGCCAATGCAGCGCTTGCGGCCGCGTCGGAAGCCGCCTTCGCCCCATTGCTTGCGGAAGTGCGCCGTCGGGCGCAGATGGCCGGAGTTTGCGAGGCGGATCGGATCGGCTTTCTGGCCCTGATGGTCTGGACCCAGGTTCACGGTCTTGCCGAGGTCGTGATCTCGGACTTTCTGCGGCTTGGTGCCGACGGCGCGAGCTTCAGGGAGCGCGCCTATGCCTATATCGAGGCGGGGCTTCGCACGGCGCTGACCGCTGACTGAGATCAGCTCCGCCGCTTGCGGGCCCGGTCGTCATTGTGGCGCCTGCGCGACGCATCGGTCTGGACCGGCCTCGTTCCGCCCTTCCGGCTTCCGCCCTTTCGGCCCGTATCCTGCGGGGCCGTCTCCCGTGCCTTCCCTCGCGCCAGCCAGGCGGAGCGCAGCCCGAACACGGCTATGCCGCCGGCGATGGTGAGCAGGGTTGCCGAGGCGATGACCATCCCGAACGTGTCGCCGGTGAGGGCCTCGTCGAAGCCGTAACGATAGACCAGCCCTCGGAACAGGCCGAAGAACAGTCCGCCCGCCACAAGCATCCAGAGCAGCTTGTGGAGCGGCCGGTCAGTCTGCCAGCCCAGCACGGCACACAGGATCCAGAGGATCGGATCCCGCAGCGTGCCGAGGAAGATGGTCTTGATGATCAGGGGATCCATGATGCTGCTCACCCTTCCTCGGTCTCGTAGGCCAGCTCGACCGCCAGGCCGTCGAAGGCGGGCTCGATGCCTTCGGGCAGTTTCGCTGCCAGTGCTGCATGGCCCATTTCGTGGTTCATATGGGTGAGCAATGCCCGCTCGGGCGCCACCCGGTCGATCCAGCCCAGGGTCTGGCTCAGCCAGGAATGGGTCATGTGCGGCCGTTCGCGCAGGCAGTCGACGATCCAGAGGCGGGTGCCGGCCAGCACATCGAAGGCGGCATCGTCGAGCGCATTCACATCGGTCGAATAGGCGATCGGTCCGAAGCGGAAGCCGAGGCTGGCGATCCGGCCATGGGTCTGCGGGAAGGCCTGGATGCGGATATCGCCGACCGTGAACACGGCATCCTGCGCGATCCGCATGGCCTCGGCCGTCGGCGGATAGAGCGGGTTTGGTTTGGCCGGGTTCGGGAAGACGTAGCGAAAGCCGTCGAACAGCCGATCGATGGTGAAATCGTCGCCATAGACCGGCGTCGGCCGGTCGGTCCGAAAGGCGAAAGGCCGCAGATCGTCAATGCCGTGGATATGGTCGGCATGAGCATGGGTGTAGAGCACCGCGTCCAGCCGGTCGACCCGCGCTGTCAGCATCTGGTCGCGGAAATCCGGCCCGGTATCGACCACGATCCGGGTGGTCGCGGTCTCGACCATGATCGAGGCACGACGGCGGCGGTCGCGCGGATCGGACGACAGGCAGACCGGACAGCCACAGCCCACCACCGGCACGCCCGCAGACGTGCCCGACCCCAGCACCACCACGCGGATCCGCCCGGGGGCGGGCGGTGTGCGCGGGTCAGGGTGCGGGGGCATCGGCGACATCACGCTCCGGTGGCCCCCGTCGCGGCAGGACGGATCGCCTTGGAGAACAGGCGGTAGAAATTGTCGGTGGTGACCGTTCCCAACTCGTCCGCCGTCACCTCCTTCAGCCCGGCCAGGAAGGCGGCGGTATGGGCGACGAAGGCCGGCTCGTTGCGCTTGCCGCGCTTCGGCACCGGCGCCAGATAGGGGGCGTCTGTTTCGACAAGCAGACGGTCCAGCGGCACGCGCTTCACGGTCTGGCGCAGGTCTTCGGCATTGCGGAAGGTGATGATGCCCGAGATGGAGATGGACATCCCCATCTCGAGTGCCGCATCCGCCAGGCGGTCGGTTCCGGTGAAGCAGTGGATCAGGCCCGGAAAGGCCCCCTTCCCCATCTGCCGGGTCAGCACGTCGATGGTGTCGTCGTCGGCATCGCGGGTGTGGATGATCACCGGCAGCCCGGTGGCGCGGGCCGCCTCGCAATGGGCCTCGAAGGTCCGGATCTGGTCCTCGCGCGGGCTCTTGCCGTAATAGTAGTCGAGGCCGGTCTCGCCGATGCCGATCACCTTGGCATCGGGGGCGGCCAGGCCGATCAGCGTCTCCGCCGCGACCGGCCCCTCGGGGCCGGCCTCGTGCGGATGAATGCCGACGGAGCACCAGACATCGTCATGGGCTTCCGCCACCGCCCGCACCCGCTCGTAAGTGGAAAGCCGGGTGGAGATGGTCTGGAAGGCGATCACGCCCGAGGCGCGGGCCGCGTCGAGTACGGCATCGAGTTCCTCGGCAAAATCGGGGAAATCGAGATGGCAGTGGCTGTCGACCAGCATGTGACCCGTCTTCGTTCCGGATGATCGGTCGGCTGCGCGTCTCTTCGCGGATGCGTCAGCCTTCAGTCTTCGCAGTCGTGTCGATGCGCGGGAAGATCGGCTGCGGCGCCCCGATCTCGCGGCCGGGCACCAGAGCGTGCTTGGTGCCCAGTGCCGTGAAGCTGCGATCGGCGGCATCGACCTTCAGGAAGTCCAGGATGCGCGCTGCCGAGGTCGGCAGGAAGGGCTGCACCACGATCGCCAGATGGCGGATGGTCTCCATCAGGATATAGAGCACCCGGTTCATCGCATCCGGATCGGTCTTGCGCAGCGTCCACGGCGCCTCGCGATCGATATAGCGGTTGGCGGCGCCGACGGTGGCCCAGATTTCTTCCAGCGCCTTGTTGTAGGCCTGGGCGGTCACCAACGGGCGCACGCGGCTGATCAGGTTGTGAGCCTCGGCGATCAACGGCTCCTGGGCGAGCATGGCGGCATCGACGCCGGGGCTCGGCACCTTGCCCGCGCAGTTCTTGGTCACCATCGACAGCACGCGCTGCACCAGATTGCCGAAATCATTGGCGAGATCGTTGTTGATCCGCCCGATCATCGCCTGGCGCGAGAAGTCGCCGTCATTGCCGAAGGGCACTTCGCGGAGCAGGAAATAGCGGGTCTGGTCCAGGCCATAGGTCGACACCAGGTCGTGCGGATCGACCGTGTTGCCCAGGCTCTTGGACATCTTCTCGCCTTCGATCGTCCACCAGCCATGGGCAAACACCCGGCGCGGCGGGGTCAGGCCGGCAGCCATCAGGAAGGCCGGCCAGTAGACGGCGTGGAAGCGGACGATGTCCTTGCCGACGGTATGATGCACGGTCGGCCAGAAGGTCTTGAAACGCTCGTCCGAGGTGTCGGGATAGCCGATCGCGGTCAGATAGTTGGTGAGCGCATCGATCCAGACATACATCACATGGGCCGGATCGCCCGGCACAGGCACGCCCCACGAGAAGGTGGTCCGCGACACGGACAGGTCGTTGAGCCCGCTGCGGATGAAGCTCAGCACCTCGTTGCGCCGGCCGACCGGCTGAATGGCGTCGGGGTTGCGCTCGTAATGCGCCAGCAGCTTCTCGCCCCAGGCCGAAAGCCGGAAGAAGTAGCTGGGCTCCTCCACCCACTCCACCTCGGCGCCGGTCGGGGCCTTGCCGTTGACCAGTTCGCTTTCCTGATAGAAAGCTTCGTCGCGGACCGAATACCAGCCGGCATAGGAGCCGAGATAGATCTCACCCTTGTCGACCAGGGTCTTCCATAGCGCCTGACAGGCTTCGCGGTGACGGGGCTCGGTGGTGCGGATGAAATCGTCATTGCTGACGTTCAGCAGACCGGTCAGTTCGCGAAAGCGCTCAGACACCTCGTCGGTAAAAGCCTGCGGGTCGACCCCCTTCAGCTCGGCCGATTTGGCGACCTTCTGGCCGTGTTCGTCCGTGCCGGTCAGGAACATCACCCGCTTGCCGTCCAGACGCATGAACCGGGCCAGCACGTCGCACGAGATCGTCGTGTAGGCGTGCCCGATATGGGGCTTGTCGTTGACGTAATAGATCGGCGTCGTGACGTAGAAGGCGTCGGCCGCGGACATCGGGCGTCTCCGGACAGGGGAGGGCCGGCCGCTCACGGGGTCGCGGGGCCGGGTCGGTCTCATCTCGGCATCGTGTACGGCGTCGTCAACCGCTCGCCGCCGCGAACTCGGCAACGACGGTGATCAGCACCTGCTTGCGGTCGAGATTTGCGGAGAGCGCCTGGCGGAGCCGCGCGCTCAACCTATCCCACAGCTCGACCCATTGTTCAAGGGGACGCGCCCCGGCCAGACGCGCAGCCAGGCGCGCTTCTCCGGGGATCACCTCCTCGCCGATCCCGCCCGTGCGTGCATGGGCGCGCAGCCATCGGGCCATCCACCAGCCCCAGGCCTCGACCAGGGTCTCATAGGCCTCCAGCGCATCGGGCCGGCCCACCGCCTCCCCCAGCGCAATCAGGGCCTTCCAGTCCGGCACCGGCCAGCCGGTGTCGAGGCAGGCGATCAGGGCAGCCAGCAGCTCGGGCCCCTGCCCCTGCGCAAGCGTCAGGGCGCGGCCGGGTGCGCCTTCCGCCATGACCCGGGCGACCGCGCGCCGTGACGGCGCAAGTTCCGGCAGACGCGTGGTCAGAAAGCGCTCCATCCGCGCATCGTCGAGCGGCGCCAGCGCCAGCCGTCGGGCGCGGGAGCGGATGGTGGGCAGCAGCCGGCCGGGCGCATGGGCAACCATCAGGATCAGCGCCTGCGCCGGCGGTTCTTCCAGCAGCTTCAGCACCGAATTGGCGGCATTGCGGTTCATCTCGTCGGCGGCATCGATGATCACCACCCGCCAGCCGCCGGCGGCCGATGTCTGGCCCAGAAACGGGCGAAGTTCCCGGGCCTCGCCCACGGTGATCTCGGTGCGCGGGCGGCCCCGGTCGTCCACCCCGCGTTCCAGCACCAGCAGGTCGGGATGGCTGCCGGCTGCGATCCGCCGGGCAGCCGGATGCTCGGCAGAGATGTCGAGACTTGCAGGCGGTGTCGCGGGATCGAAGAGCGGGGAGCCGCCGAACAGCCCGGCCCCGTCGGTCGCGGCCCGGGCGGCATCCTCGGTGGTCGCCAGCACGAAGCGGGCGATCCGATAGGCAAGCGTCGCCTTGCCCAGCCCGCGCGGCCCGGTGATCATCCACGCATGGGCGAGCCGGCCGCCGTTCCAGGCCTCCAGAAAGCCCCGCTCCGCAGCCTCGTGCCCCACCAGTTGGGGCGTGAACCGCGGATGGCCCGAGACAACCTCGCTCATGGGCCCACGTCCCGGCCGGGGGCCAGGCGGCTGGCCACCACCTCGCGGATGGCGATCTCGACCGCGTCGATATCGGCGGTGGCATCCACGACCGCGCATCTTGTGGGCTCTGCTGCGGCGATGGCCAGAAAGGCCTGTCGCAGCGCCTGATGGAAATCGATCCCCATGCGCTCGAACCGGTCTTCGCCGGCGCCGGGCGCCGCAGGCGCCGCGGTTTCGATCCGCCGCCCGGCGCGGGCCAGGCCGGTTTCGGGCGGAAGATCCAGGATCACGGTCAGATCCGGCATCAGCCCGTCCAGCACCCAGCCTTCAAGCGTCGCGATGACGGCGGGGTCGAGCCCGCGGGCGCCGCCCTGATAGGCGCGGGTGCTGTCGATGAAGCGGTCGGAAATCACCCAGCGCCCGGCATCGAGTGCCGGGCGGATGGTCTGCTCGACATGATTGCGCCGGGCGGCGGCGAGCAGCAGGGTTTCCGACAGCACGTCCCAGCGGGCGACATCTCCCTGGGTCAGCAGCGGCCGGATCGCCTCGGCGCCGGCCGCACCTCCCGGTTCGCGGGTCTCGACCACATCGATCCCCTGCCCGCGCAGATGCCGCGCCAGGCGGCGAAGCTGGGTGGACTTGCCACCCCCCTCCCCGCCTTCCAGGGTAATGAAGCGGCCGCGCGCCATCACTGCGGGGCCCGTCACTGCTGCGTCTGGGGTTCGCCGCCGCCGGCAGCGCCCGAGACGAAGTGCGAGATCGCAGCCAGGATCCGGCCGACCGGCCCGGCCTCGGCCACATTCTGGCCGGCGACCAGCGGCACCGAAAGCGGCTCGACGCCGGGCACGTCGACCACCAGCTTCGCGATCTCCTGACCCTGGGCGATCGGTGCCTGGATCGGACCCTCATAGACCACCTTGGCGGCCAGATTGTCGCGATCGGCCACCGGCAGGGTGACGACCAGATCCCGCGCCGGTACCAGCGGCACGGTGCCCTGATCGCCCAGCCAGACCTCGGCGCTCTCCACCACCTCGCCGGCGGAGAACAGCTTGCGGTTCTCGAATTCGCGCATGCCCCAGGACAGCAGCCGCTCGCCCTCGTTGGAGCGCTCGTTGACGTTGCCGAGACCGTTTACGACCATGATCAGCCGCCGGTCGCCCTGCTTCATCGACGCGGTCAGACCGTAGCCGCCGGCTTCGGTGTGGCCGGTCTTCATGCCGTCGACGCCGATATCCTTGTACAGCAGCGGGTTGCGGTTGCCCTGTTTGATGCCGTTATAAGTGTATTCGGTCTCGGAATAGAATTTATAGAACTCGGGGAAGTCGTCGATGATCCGCCGGGCGAGCGTCGAAAGGTCGCGGGCCGTCATATAATGCTCGGGATCGGGCCAGCCCGAGGCATTCATGAAGTGGCTGCCGGTCATGCCCAGCTCGCGGGCCTTTTCGTTCATCAGCCGTGCGAAGGCCTCTTCGCTGCCGGCCAGGCCTTCGGCCACCACGACGCAGGCGTCGTTGCCGGACTGGACGATGATGCCCTGGATCAGGTCCTGAACCTTCACCCGGGTGTTCACCTCCACGAACATCTTGGAGCCGCCCATCCGCCAGGCACGTTCGCTGACCGGGAAGGCGTCGTCCATCGACACCCGGCCTTCCTTGATGCGCTCGAACAGGATGTAGGCGGTCATCAGCTTGCTCATCGACGACGGCGCCATGCGCTCGTCGGCGTTCTTGGCGTAGAGCACGGCACCGGTGGTGTCGTCGAGCAGGATGGCCTGCTTGGCGGCGCTTTCGAAATGGGGGGCGGCGGCAAGCGCCGTCCCGGAAGCCAGCACCGACGCCAGCAGGGCGATACCGGCGCTCATCCGTGCCGTGACGCCGCGGATGTCGCGCCGGCGGCGGGGGAACGTCGTGCCGTTGCGCAAGCTCTGTGCGATCACCGTCATGCTCTTTCGATAGCTCGTCTGCTCAGGACTTGAAGATGGACCGGCGAAGGCGGGCGACAAAGGCCCGTCGCCGTCAGTCCGTGACGATCGAGCCGCGACCGTAGCCGTCGCGGCTCAGCCGCGCCACCACCTTTTCCGCGTCGCGTGAGGCCTTGAACGGGCCGATCCGGACCCGATAGAAGCGCTGGCCGTCGACATCGGCCGGTGCGATCACCGTGTGGCCGTAGTCGAGCAGCCGGTTCTCCAGCGCGCGCGCGTTCTCGGGTTCGCGGAAGGCGCCGACCTGGACATAGGTGCGGTCCGATCCCGGCGCCGTGCGGGTACCGGCGGGCGGGGGTACCGGGGTCGCGAAGACCTCTCCCGCCGGCACGGCCTCGACCTGTTCTTCCACGATGCTCGCGGTGGCGACCACGGGCCCGCGCGGTGAGGTGGCGGGCGGGGTTGCGGTCGCCTCGGCGCCGAGCGATGCCAGCATCACGCCATCCGCCTCGGGCAGGTAGTCGAGCCCGTATTCCTCGGTAACGTTTTCAAGCCGCACCCTGGCCGTACCCTTCTGGATCACCCCCAGCAGCTGAGCCGAGCGTTTGGACAGATCGATGACCCGGTCACCCACGAAGGGGCCGCGGTCGTTGACGCGCACGATCAGCACCCGGCCGTTTTCGAGATTGGTGACCCGCACGATCGACGGCAGCGGCAAAGTGGTATGGGCGGCGGTCAGCGCGTTCTGGTCATAGACCTCGCCATTGGCCGTGTACTTGCCGTGGAAGGTCGGCCCGTACCAGGAGGCAACGCCCTCTGCCCGATAATCCGGCTCGTCGGCCGGATAATACCAGCGGCCCATCACCTGATAGGGCTTGCCGATCTTCTGGTTGGGCCGGGCGGCCGAGCTTGAGGACGGCGTCGTGCCCTGCCCCACAGCCGGGGCGGACGATGTCGGCTGGGTCGGCCGCCCCGCGCAGGCGGCCAGCGCCAGCGCGGCAAGGGCCACGCCCGTGAGCATCAGCGTGCGGCGGGAAGCGCGGGCGGCGCGGCCGTCGACGGGTGGAGCCATGGACGTGTCGTCTCCCGGAGAGGGGCGGAGATGGGTGGTGTGTCAGCGATACGGAACCCGGCTGCCCCTTGTCGGGGCGGCGCCGGCGCCGTGATTTCAAACGCCGTCGGGACCGGATGTTAGCGGCCGGCAATCCGGTCGGCAAGGGTGCCCACCGCAGTCGCGAAGTACTGCGAGCGGTTCCAGCGCAGGATGACCTCGTAATTCTCGGTCGCGAGATAGGCGGGACCGTTGCGGCCGCCGGGCAGCACGATCTTCGCCGGCACATTGCCGGTGACCGGCAGCGCAGCCCCGTCCTTGCCCGTGACGCCGGCCGCCGCCCAGGCGGCTGCCGTCCGGCTCTCGCCGTCGAGGCCGATGCGGCTGCGATCGAAGCCCTTGGGCAGTTCCACCGGCCCGCCCCAGCCGAAATCCGGGTTCCAGCCGCGCCGCGACAGATAGTTGGCGGCCGAGGCAAAGACGTCCTTGCGGGTGTTCCAGATGTCCTTGCGGCCATCGCCGTCGCCATCGACGGCATAGGACACGAAGCTCGACGGCATGAACTGGCTCTGGCCCATCGCGCCGGCCCAGGATCCGCGCATCTCGGCGGGCGAGATATGGCCCTCGTCCAGGATCTTGAGCGCGTGCAGCAGCTCGCCCCGGAAGAACTTGGCTCGCCGCCCTTCATAGGCGAGCGTCGCCAGCGAGGCGATGACCGGATAGGTGCCGGTCACCCGGCCGTAATCGGTCTCGACGCCCCAGAGCGCCACCACCACCTCGGACGGCACGCCGAACCGTGCCTCGACATCGGCCAGATCGGCCTGGAACTCGGCACGCAGGCGCCGGCCCTGATCGATGCGCCGCTGCGGCACCACCCGGGTCATATACTGCTCGAAGGTGATGGTCGATTCCGGCTGCGAGCGGTCGAGTTCCACCACCCGCGGAATCGGGGTGACGTCGCGGAAGGCGGCATCAAGAATGCCTTCCGAAATCCCCTGGGCGCGCGCTTCCTTCTTCACCCCCTGAACCCAGGCATCGAAGGCCGGGTCGGCCGGGCTGACGGTGCGGGCATGGGCCAGCGAGACCGGCACCGGGGCGGCGGGCTGGGCTGGCGGCTGCGGTGCCACTGCCTGGGGCTGGACCGAGGCGACCGCCTCTTCCGCGCCACGTCCGCCGCCGCAGGCGGCCAGCACCATGGCCAGGCCGGTCGCGGCCATCAGCCGTGCCACCCGCCTTTCCGGACGGATCGCGGGGCGGTGGTCGGTCGTGGGAAGGCCGGTGTCGCGGATCATGCCGATCTCCGGAATGCTCTCTGGGGAGGAGGGTCAGGGGCGTCCTGTCGCATCCGGTTGTGCCACACGTCTTCCGCGTGCGGCAAGCCCGGCCAGGGCCCCGCATGCTCGAATTTACGCAGGCCCCCCGCTTCGGGCCACACTGCCGGTATGGTTAAAATGCCGTGAAAAAAATCGGGCGAAAAATCACCCGCCGGGCTTGCCGGCGGTGAAAACCGATCCCATCCCTAACCTACAGGAAGCAGGACGAAACCCCGAGGCCGGGACGCCCCAGAGACGGGGCCGCCGCATAAAGGCCGGGCGAGGTCGGCAGCCGTTCACGACAGGGTGACGGTCCCCGCTCTCGGACCCGTGACATCCCCGCCGGAGGTTGATTAGGCGTCCTGCACGCAAAAGCGGGCGTGCGGTTATGTGCCTGGAGTGATCCTCCACCATGTGACGTCGGGCCGCCCGCATGAACGGTCGGAGTTGCAAGCGGCACACGCGCGTGCGGCTGCTCCCCGCCCGCGGCGACGGCGGCACCCGCCCGAGGGACGCGCCGTGCGGCCGCCGACCCGCCAGAGGCCGGTAAGACGGACCATGGCAGCGGTTGGCAGACCCCACGGCGTGCCATGATCCCGACGGGACCGCGACGGACCGCGCACCGGAGGAGAGCCGCAACACCCCCGCAGAGGCGGCAGGGTACCTCAGGAGCAGGCGCGCGGCTCGCCCCGTCCGACTGTCGGGCCCGGCGGCGTCGGGTCCCGGGGGACTTTCCCGTCCACCCCGCCCCGACGCCGCCGGCGCTCTCTCCGCCCCACCAGCCCGTCATGGACCGCACAGGCCCGGCGTTTTCGCACCGGGGCCTGCGTTCGCACGTCTTGCCGCCCCCCTCGCCTTCTGCTACCCATGTCGAACCGGATGGGTGGCCGAGCGGTTTAAGGCACCGGTCTTGAAAACCGGCGTGGGGTCATGCCCACCGTGGGTTCGAATCCCACCCCATCCGCCATGACCGCCGATCAATCGGTTCTACGTCTATCAGGTTATAGCGAGGTCGCATCGATTGAAGCGGCCCCCTGCAAAAAATCATGAGCATTGATTAGGATACGGATCGCGACGATTACGTTCGTAGCGGCATTTTCGTATCAGGAAACAGCCGATGAACAATGTCCCGCCGTCTCTCGGCCTGCCCGCATTCAGCTGCCCTTACTGTTGCGCCTTTGCTCATCAGGATTGGTTCGTAGCGTCTGCGCGGACTCCGATTTTTTCGGGTGAGCGGCCACGCATCTTAGAGTCCGTCCGAGAAGTTATCTATGGTTTCCGGCTCCTTGCGATTCTCCGCATCATGATCCGGATCATGGCGAGGCGGAGAAATGCCAGAGCCATCCG